>JBGCDP010000343.1:0-16109 GCA_045105475.1 Anaerolineae bacterium | reverse complement strand
CCCCACTCTTTAAGAATGCGCTTAGTCGCTTCCACCCCGTCCATTTCAGGCATCTGCACATCCATCAAGACTAAATCGTAGGGCTGCCTTCTGAGCGATTCAAGCGCCTCAATACCGTTCCCAACAACATCCCCTTTGTAGCCCAGCCTTTCTAGCATTTTCAAGGCGACCTTTTGATTAACAAGATTGTCTTCAGCTAGCAGAATGCGTAATGGATAAGCTTGCGAAAAACCACCGTTCAAGTTCGTTTCAGCTTTATTGACAACGACAGGCAGGCTCTGCACTGAGTGATTCAATGCGCGCAGCAACGTTGTAATCAGTTGCGCAACCTTTACCGGCTTATTGAGTTTTGCAACCAACAAAGATCGTTGGGCCTCTTCCAAAGCTTGTCCCATAGAAGTTAGCATGACCAGCGGAAAATTTTGCTTGGGGAAGCCAGACCGAATTTCGGCCGCGAGCTTGGCACCATCCATTTCAGGCATATGCATATCAAGAATGGCCACATCAAAATGAGCCTGATTTTTCAATAAGGCCAAAGCCTCCAGCCCAGAAGCGGCCGCTTGGCTCGTTGCCCCAAATCCAGCTAATTGCCGCTCTAAAATCTTTCGATTGGTCTCATTGTCATCCACAATCAGAATGTTTTTGCCAGCCAGCGCACTTCTCGACTCTTTAATCGTCTGCATGAAAACAGGCTCATCAGACAATGTGCACATAATCGTAAAGAAAAACGTCGTCCCCTCACCATATGTGCTTTCGACCCACATCTCACCACCCATCAGCTCAGCCAATGTTTTACTAATCGCCAGCCCCAAGCCGCTACCCCCATATTTACGCGTAGTTGAAGCATCAACTTGGCTAAATGATTTAAACAGCCGGTTCAGCCGATCTTCCGGAATGCCAATGCCTGTATCCTTTACAGCAAACTGGTACTGGTATAAATCGTCTTCAATACATTCAGCATGAGCTTTAACTGTCACCTCACCTTTATTGGTAAATTTAATCGCATTTCCAAGCAGATTAATAATAATTTGGCGTAATCGAGTCACATCTCCAACCACACTGGTTGGCATCTCAAGCGGGACTTCAAGCAAAAGTTCGAGCTCTTTCGCCTCCGCTTTTGAGACCAAGAGATCTAGGCTCTCTTCCACACATGCACGAATATCAAACGGCTGCTCTTCTAGCTCAATTTTACCTGCTTCAATTTTAGAATAATCCAAAATATCGTTGATAATCGTGAAGAGAGCATCCCCGCTACTGCGGATGGTAAGGGCATAATCAGCCTGCTCAACAGTCAGATCGGTTTCCATCATCAACCCAGCCATACCAATGACCCCATTGAGTGGGGTTCGAATTTCATGACTCATGTTGGCCAAAAATTCACTTTTCGCCTGGCTCGCTTGCCGCGCTTCATTTTGAGCTTTTATCGCATCATTAAATAGGGTCGCATTTTGTAGCGCCATCGCAATTTGATCGGTTATCAAGTGAAGAATATCGATTTCTTGTTGATCAGGAACCTCGTCTCCAATCACAACGTCTTGGCACAGCACAATCAACCCCAATGGCTCTTTGCCATGAAGAACTGGTGCCGAAATATGATTGATCACGGCCGATTCTCTATCTGCCCCCTCCATATTTGACCGTTTAACAACGACTTTGTTGTTTTTCAAAGCCTCTAGATGGGCCGCTGAAAAAGAAGAGTTGACGTCACTGAACAAACAATCACGACGGCCGCTCAGCGTATGCAACTGAAGCTCTTCAGCTGAATCAACTTCATAGAAGGCCACAGTTGAATAGTGGAAAGAGGCACAAAATTTTTCGACGATTAATTTGATTAAAATGTCATGATCCAGCGAGGACATGCTTAAATGGGAAATTTCCTGCACCAGCCCCAAATCTTTGATGTGCTTTTCCAACCGAGCATTGCTCTTAAGCAGCTCACCTTCACTCAGGTTCAAGCTCTGCTGCTGAAGCAAGAATTTCTGATCAATAATAGAAAAGACTAGGGTGCAACCGAGGGTAACAAGCGTAGCACAGATGATAGCAATAATGCCTATTGCAGAGATATTGATCGCATACGGATAACTTTCAGGAGCAACACCTGCCAACGGCCGAATAATAGCGGCATTCATACCAACATGGTGCATGCTGCTAATCGCAAATCCCATCACAATGGCGCTCCCGATTTTAGGCCAATCAATAGAAGATGAAGACGAATTTCGAAAAGTAACTGAAAGCCAAAGAGCTGCAATAGATGCAGTAATGGCGATAACAATTGAGAGAATAAATGTCGGCCGATAATAGCTCAGATCAGCATGGAATCGTATCGCCTCCATGCCTACATAATGCATCGCAGCAATACCAATCCCCATTAAAAATCCACTAAATATCAAATCAGGCCAAGCCACCTGCTCTTTACTGGACGTGTGAAGGGCCAACCCTGAAGGGACAAGTGCGATAATCCATGAGCCAAAGACAATAGGGATATTGTAAAAAGTTTCTACAGGGGGTTGGAAAGCCAGCATCGCAGTAAAATGCATCGACCAGATACCCGTCCCCATCACAATAGCGCCAGACAGGAGCCATCTTGTCCTGCGCCAGCCGACAGATGTGGATACTCGATTAGACAAATCCAAAACTGTATACGAAGCAATAATCGCTATGATAAAAGCGATTATGACTAATAGATTATTGTGCTCATAGACGAAAAGATTGCTCAACATAGTGTTTTTTACTCGTGTTCAATTGGCACATGCGCTTTAATCAATGACCTCTAACCTCGCTAACGCATGGCTTGCTATAGGCTCAAGATTAATTGGCAAAAGCTCAAGAGCGAATAGCAAAATATCTCTACTGAGATGCGTATGGTCCTTGGCGAGCGTATCTTTATCGAATTCTTCACGCCTAGCGTAATTTCCTATTCAAAGAATCCGCGCAACTTGCTATTGTTTAAGCATGCCAATTGCACTAAAAAATCATGCCACTTCAGAATGGGTCATCAAGTTCGGCTTACTATTGAGCATATCCATGCTACTGTTTTTTGTTGTTTTAGATCCAAGCAGCCAAGGAACCCAGCAATTTACTGGAGAGTCCTTAACCTTTGATCACAACGTATATATTTGTGACATCGGAAGAGAAGCGATAGCTTGGTTTAAACCTGAATCGCCTAATTAGATGCATAGCCTTAAGGTGATTAGCTTGAGCAGGCTAGAGTTTGAGTTTTATACGGCCGAAGGAGTTTGCAGACCCTTATCCATGTTATCTATAGTAGAAAGTCCCTATTAAAAATACAATAAATATTGAGCCGTCTCTCTGTCTCCCAAATAAGAGACGGCTCAATAGTCGCTTACATCAATTGACCATCTTCATAAACGGCCGCAATTTCACTCTCATACATCTTATTCACAACCGCTCGCTTAATCTTAAACGTTGGTGTTAATTCACCCGTTTCTACAGAAAAGTCGCTCGGCAACACAACGAAATTACGAATATGCTCAACCCGGGCAAAGTGAGAATTCACCCCTTCCGTAATATCAGCCGCTAAACGCTCACGCAGTTTCGGATGATTATGAAGCTCGCCTTCAGGAATGTTATTAGCGCTCGCAAATCGACTTGCAGCTTCTGGCTCTAACGTTAACAACCCAATTAGATACCGCTGCTGCTCGCCAACACACACAGCACTTGAAACCAGCTCTAGCGAGGTCATCGCACCTTCTAGATTCTTAGGTGCGATATTTTTACCACCCGATGTAATAATGATGTCTTTCTTCCGGCCGGTAATCGATAGAAAACCGTCACTATCAAATTCACCCAGATCACCTGAATGGAGCCAACCATCAATCAAAGTTTCATTGGTCGCACTCTCGTTTTTGTAATATCCAGCAAACACATTTTTGCCTTTAAACAAAATTTCGCCGTCATCCCCAATTTTTACATCCACACCAGGAAGTGCCGGGCCGACCGTGCCAAACTTCGCTTTACCGGGTAGGTTCGTTGAAGTTGGACCAGTGCCTTCTGACTGCCCATAAATCTCCAAAAGAGTAATACCGACTGATGCGAAGAAATCGAGAACCGGCCGTGGAGCAGGAGCTGCACCCGTAATAAATATTCGACAACGATCAAATCCAATCGCTTCCCGTAATTTTGAAAAGACGAGTTTATCAGCAAGATTATTTTGAAGAGCCAATAAGCCGCTTGGTTCTTTACCCTGATTGCGCAAAGCCGTCACTTGGGTTCCAACCCCTGTCGCCCAGCTAGCAATCGAGGCTTTGATACCTGTCGCTTGGCTCATGTTGGCTGAAATCCCACTGTAAAACCGTTCCCATACACGCGGGACGCCAAAGAATGTGGTCGGGCGTACTTCCTTAATATAGTCAGCCAATTGCAACGGGTTATCACAAAAATAGACCTTGTAACCTTTCGTAATATGGATGTGAACACTATTGGCCTGCTCTGCAATATGCGAGAGTGGCAAATAAGAAAGAGCAACGTCAGCAGGATTGAGGTTAACGACATCCCCTAAGGTTTGAGCCGTCCACGTTAAGTTTTCATGGGTCAACATAACCGCTTTTGGCGGTCCGGTTGTCCCTGATGTGTAGATGAAATCTGCAACCTGATCAGGCCGCAGGCTGGCCATACGTTTATCAACCTCTTCTTGAGGTGTCGCATCCCCTTTGGCTAAAAACTCATCCCAACCTAGAACACGATCATCGTCGGCCGGCACATCAGATCCCCGCATCATCACAACATGCTCTAATGAGCCTAAGTCGGCCCAAACTTTATTGACCTTGTCGAGCTGAGCGTTGTTTTCAACAAAAAGTACTTTTGATTCAGAATGGTTAACGATATAGGCAACTTCTTGTGGAGAATTAGACGTATAAATTCCGGCCGAAATTCCCCCAATCATCAGACTACCCAACAGGCTAATCGTCCATTCAGAACGATTTGACCCTAAAACCGTTGTGATGTCCCCCTCATCTAGCCCCAACGCCAACAATGCCCGCCCAGCTTGTCGTGATTGTTGGTAATATCCATCCCAACTCGTAGCATTCCATTGACCATTCTTTCTCTCAAAATAGGCCGGTTTATCACCGATTGTTTTAGCGTTATTTTCTAACAGGTGAACGATTGTTTTCGCTGACATTTTTTCCTTCTCCAAAGTTGTTAAATTACCGATATCAATTATTTTGATATGGATAGAATTGATCAAAATAGCGGGGCTAACTTTTCTGATTCAATATTTTCACAAGTAGTAAGCGGGTTTAATTTGCGTTTTTCTGTGCACTTTTCACATAAACACAGTGCCTTATTTAGGCTTAGTGCATAATTTATATCACGTCTGGCCTTATATGCCAGATTTCACTTCTATTTCAAATTCACCATTTAAAGATCAAATTCAGGAAAAAATAATGCAAGCATTGAAAGGCAGTTGTTTATGCGGCTCCATCACTTATAAGGTACTCAATCAATTCAACCATTTTCATCTCTGCCATTGCACTCAATGCCAGAAAACAACGGGGTCGGCCCACGCCTCAAACCTTTTTACATCACAAGATAATTTTGAATGGTTAACTGGAGGAAGTTTGCTTAAACGCTACGACATGCCCGGCCGTGCAATCTCACAGGCCTTTTGCACTGAGTGCGGTTGCGGACTGCCTTATCTCTCTAAAAGCGGAAGCGGCATGATGGTGATCCCAGCTGGATCATTGGATGATCAACCCAATGCTGGGCCTGAGGATAATATTTTCTGGAGCGAGCGTGCAAGCTGGTATGAAGATGGGTTGGCGGCCGATCATTATGATCAGTTCTCAGACTAAAATAGCTGAACATTCTGCGCATTGGCGCTTATCTCTAAGTTATGCCGCCGAATCACATGGTCCCAATTTCGATAGCTGGTCGGCGGTTCATATTTGAATTGATTCGCAGAATACTCACCAGCTACACCGGTCATCACCCGCGTCACATCAGTTGCGGCCGCCTTCACCCCATCATCTGTCGCTCGTGATCCGATATAAAAATCGTTGCCAGGCCATGAAACATGGTCCCATGCTACAAAGCTAAAAAACTCACAGCCTGAAAAATCGTCACCAGCCTCTTCAAAAATTGCAGGATAGCACAGCTGAGACTTGTGCTCATTCCCGTTCAAAAGCGGCCGAACCAAGTAGCTCAGCCCATCAATCTCATATCGCTCATTCTCACACTTGCTATACGGATCGTAGTAAACGGCTCGAATATGCCCCATCTTGCCGACATGCTTTTGCAGAATGGCTTTTAGCGTTTGGTTCAGCAGCTCATTTAGCTGTCCTTGGAACCGCCCCGCAAATGCGCCACACCCCATCCCCGGAATCGTGATAAACCCCTTTTTTCCCGTTTGCTGGCACACTTTATTTGCATACAGCAACGGCGGCAACAGGCGCCTTTCATAAAGATTAAAGTAGCCAACTGGATCAAGCTCCCCGCCTCGCGTGACGTCTGCCAAGTCACATGGATCAACGCCTCGGCCGTTCCGAAGCAGGGCTCCCGGTGTAAACAGCAGCGTGCCAGAAAAAGGGTTAGCATGCACTTCAGGGTTTTGATGACGGCCGTTGTCAAAAATCATGACAGGGGTAGCGATGCTGACATCGCCCAAAATGGAAAGCTCCATCTGGTTCCAATCGGAGCCGTCCCCAGCTATGGCACTTTCTGCAAAGATTTGCGGCCGCTTTGTATTGAGCAACAGTTGCAAAAAATCAATCGAATTAAGTTCCGCAAGGCCGGTTGCTGACAAACGGTCTTGTAGATACTTTCCGGCCGATCTTTTGGTAAAAACCTCTTTCCGATAAACTTCTAGCTTTTGTTCCCAACTCGCTTGACTAACTATAATTTCGTAACGAGACATTTCTTCCTTTTTAGACTTAGCACACTTTTACACAAGATATTACCATAGCGAAAGGGATTATTGGCGTAGAACGTCTGTAAAACAGATTCCGTACAGTCATTCCATTTCATGATGACTATGAGCAAAATACATGATTAGTTTTCCACAAAGCCGCCAAGCATGGTTAAAAACACTTTTGATTGCGACTGTCCTAGGCATACTTTGGCTGGCACTATCACGACAGTCGGCTCCACCTGATCCAGCCAACCTTACCGTAGCACCCTCCCCTGGCCATCTCGCACCCGACTTCACACTAACAACGCTTGATGGTGCCGAAATCCAGCTCTCTCAGCTACGTGGAAAGCCGGTCATTATTAATTTTTGGGCTACTTGGTGTGGACCTTGTCGCCATGAAACACCTCAATTTCAATCTTTCTATGAACGTTTTAGCGACGATGTGGTCTTACTTGGCATCAATCAGCGAGAAGGATTAGGCCAAGTCAACAGCTTTGTCGAAGAGTTTGGCATGACATATCCCGTCTTACTCGACACTGACGGGACAGTTTATGACGATTACCAAGTGTTTGGCCTGCCAACAACATGGTTTGTTAATCCAGATGGGGTTTTGACTTCGGTTGCACCAGGGGGCATCACCGAAGCCTTTCTTGAAGACCAAGTAGCCGCAAGCCTAAAAAATAATCAATAAGGGAAAAGCGTTATGTTGCCATTTTTTAATATCGGCCCGTTTGCCATTCCAGCCAAGCCATTTGTCATTATATTAGGCATTTATGCGGCACTTTGGCTAATTGAAAGGGCAATCGATGAGCTTGAGCTCGAACCTGAGTGGCTCCGTGCAACCGCATTTAATGCGATTGGAATCGGGCTAGTCGGTGGTCGACTGGTCTTCGCGCTCACCCATTGGGAAGCCACAATCGCCAATCCATTTTCAGTTATTTGGCCAATCACAATTGGGTACAGCCTTTGGGGATCCATTCTAAGCGGCCTGCTATTCTTTCTATATGCCACGGCTAAACGGAATGTAAACCTACTCCAGCTCTTAGACTCAATTTCACCGTCGCTTTTAGTCCTCATTGGTGCGTGGACAATTGGAGACTTTTTAGGTGGACCTGGCTTTGGAACACCAGCCAACCTACCGCTTTTCACCCGGCACCCGGTTCAACTCTATGAGCTATGCGTGGTGATTTTAGCTTTTGCTGGCTGGTCGCTCAGCCGACCTCAAAAAACCTTTGATGGATGGCTCTTTCTCATTACAACGGCTCTATTGGCGGCCGGAATGCTTCTTGCATTCCGGTTTAGGGGCGACAGCATTACAGTTTTTGCAGGATGGAGACTCAATCAAATCATTGCATTCATCACACTGATTTTCGCTTTAAGCTCCTTAACTCTCTGGTCTCCAAAGGGTTCTCAAGAATCTTTGACATCCAGCTAATTATAGGTAGAATCTCGATCCAATTTTTTCTTCACGCCGAAGTGGCGGAATTGGCAGACGCGCTACGTTCAGGGCGTAGTGGGATTTATCCCGTGTGGGTTCGACTCCCACCTTCGGCACACATGACAAGAGCTCAACCAAGTTGCTGGTTGAGCTTTTTGCTTCTACATTTCTAAATTTTTTGCTTCTACATTTCTAAATATAGTAGCGGCTAAATTACAAGGATTTGATTGATAACCTCAGCATTCCTTTGAGATGTGCCGTACGAACCGCTATAATTATTTGTCTAATCAGGTATAAAAATCTTCAAGAGGTTTTGTTTCATGAGTATTTTCACAATTATCGGCTTCGTTGGAATCGGGATGGTCCTTTTCACAGGATTATTCGCTATGATGATCTCTCGACTCGATGCAGCTGTTGTCCAAAATAAAATTGACGTTGAATCAGCAAAGAATCAGTTTAAGCCAAATACAACCCTTGGCTTTAACATCTCGCAAGAAGCGGATAGAGCTGTCCAATTTCGTGATGCTCGTGAAGAAGCTGCTCGCCAAGCAGTGAAATTACCACGCGGTGCAAACATGCGCATCGGCCGCAAAGGGGCTGAGCAACTACAGACAACCAGCGAAAACCTCAAGAATGATCCTGTTTCAGCTTTCAAAATTGCTGAAGTTCAGGGTTGGAAAGATATTGGTGAGTTTGCGAAAGCTCAAAACGCCGCATTAGGTGCAGTTGCCGCACCGGTTGCAGCAGCAGGCGCAACCAAAACGGTTAAACGTAAATTAATAGCTGGTAAAGACTACGAAGCTGTCGCAATTACTGACGGCATGTCAAAAGTTGAAAAACGGGCTGCACGCATTGCCAATGGCAAAGCGAAATATGCTGCTTATAAAGCACTTAAAGAATCTGGGCAAGATATGGTTGTGGCCGCAGCCGCTCCAGTCGCAGCTGCAGCACCCGCCGCACCGTCGGCCGCCGAAGCAGCATCAGCAGCTGGCATTGAAGAACCAACTTACATCGAAATCACCGATGACATGGACAAGAATGCCAAACGTAGCGCACGTATTGCGAATACAAAAGCAAAATCAGCTTACAAAAAGGCACTGAAAGCTGCAGGTGTTTCAGCCAGTGCAGCGCCAGCAGCTGCAGCACCTGTCGCAGAAGCAGCCCCGGCCGTACCTGCTGCAGAAGCAGCGCCAGCCGGATTGGACGATATTCCAAAACCTGACCTCATTGAAATTACAGATGATATGGATGCGTCTGCGAAAAAGAGTGCGAAAATCTCAAACATCAAAGCGAAATCAGCTTACAAAAAGGCGCTAAAAGCTGCAGGTATCGACCCTAAATCAGTCACCATCTAATTCAACAAACTTTTAGACCATTTACTACAGAATTTTCATAGTACTGTAGTCCAAATTACAAAACAGCTCAAAAAAGCCCACTTCTTTGTTAAAATGTAGTTAAGAAGTGGGTTTTTTTGTACCTTAGTTCACAGTATCGTAAGATTCATCGCAATATACTCCGTATACAAATAAAAGGAGAAACGAATTGGAACCTACTCTAATAACGATTGGCAATGCAGTTTTACAAACAAAAATAACATTTAATCCAAACAATCGATAGTTGTGTTTCTCAGGAAAGGCACCATGAAAAAACAATCATACACATTGGACATTCCGGAAAGATTATTTAACCAGCTAAATGAAATTGCAGAAGCATCTGGCAAAGATTTAGACCAAGTCATCTTACAAACCCTCAAAGGTGGCATGCCCCCCTCCTTACGCCAAATTCCAGACAAATTCCATGGAGATCTTCTTTCTCTAAATGCACTTGGTGATCTTGAGCTATGGGAAATCGTATCAGCACCAAAGAAAGACGCGATTCAAGAGGATAAAGCCGAAAAGAAAGACGCAAAAGACTATGAAATGTTTGGCAGCTTGAAAAAAGCCTATGCATTTTCGCTTCTTAAATGGCGTGGCCATCCGGTCCCATCACCATCAGAAGTTCTAATCGCTTAATCTAAATTTCACTCAATTAAAAAAATTTCAAAAAGCCACTGTACTTTTATGTACAGTGGCTTTTTTGTTTCTTTACAAACTCAGCCAAAAAGATCGAGCCAGATATAATCGATAAAATGAGCGATAAATTGAAAATCGGTTTAATTACAGGTGAGTTTCCACCGATGGAAGGTGGGATCGGTGCGTTTACGGCCGAGCTTGCCAAAGCAATGGCGGCCGAAGGGCATGAAATCCATATTCTCACCCACCGACGAGCCAAAGTCGCTCAAAAACGCGAACGGTCTAAAACAGTTGGAGAAGCGTTTCAGCGGTTAGGCAACACATGGGAGCCACAAGAGATACCCTATGCTTCGGTCCATCCACGCTTTAGGCGCTGGAATTGGGGCGAAATGTCAACTATCGCAGATGTAGCTATTCGGCATGATTTGGACATTCTTAATGTGCAGTATCAGGCGGCCGCATTTAATATGCGTAATCCGGCCATTAACTTTTTCCCATACCGTGTTAACTCAATCACCAAAACTGTCGCAACCTTTCATGATCTAAGGGTCCCTTACCTATTCCCCAAAGCGGGTGGCTTGCGCAAAAAAGCGGTTTATCGCTTAGCAAAATCAGCCCATGGCACCATTGTGACAAACCCTGCGAATAAAAAAGAGCTGGAAGAGCAACAGGTTCAAATGGCACATCAAGCGATAATTCCGATTGGAAGTAATATTCCAGCGGCCGTTGTGAACCACATCGAAATAGCCGAAAATCGAGAAAAGCTTGGCTTAACGGATCAGAATATTCTGCTTGGGTATTTCGGCTTTTTGAATCGCAGTAAAGGGGCGGATGATTTGATTGGTTTGATGCAACAGCTTGATGATCGTTTTCATTTGCTATTTATTGGTGGTGAAACGGGTGCCAGCGATACGTTCAACAACAGCTATTACTTAGAAGATATTCGAGATGAGATCAAAGCCAAAGGTCTAGATGATCGGATTCATTGGACCGGATTTATTCCAGAGAAACGGGTCTCTGCGTGGCTAAAGTCGGCCGATATGATGGTACTCCCCTATCAAGATGGAGTATCTACACGCCGTGGAAGCTTGATGGCAGCATTAAATCACAGCCGCGCTATCGTCTCGACCACGGCTGAATTTGATGATCCAATCCTAAAAGATGGGGAGAACATGCTGCTATTCCCGGCCGGAGACATCCCATCCTTTAAAGAAAAAGTCATGCAACTGGCTGAAAATCGAGAGCTGGCGGAAAAGATGGGGCAGGCTGCATTTGAAACATCAAAAGCTTTTTCTTGGAGCGGCATCGCTCAAAGCACCCTCGCTTTTTATCAAGAAATTTTAGACAGCTAGCAAGCTCTCAACCTTAATCACTACCTGCTCAATTAAGTCGGGCGCGGCAGCCTCTACCCAGTCAATCGTTTCATCTTTGCGGCTAAACCAATTGTTTTGCTGACGCGAAAATCGATGGGTTTCAAACTTTATCCGCTCAGCCACATCATCTAGTGTAGATTCACCTTCAAAATGAGGCTGAAATTGCCGGTAGCCTAAACCACTCATGGCGGGCAACTTCCAACCATATCCGGCCGCCAGCAAGCCGCGAACCTCAGTCTCAAGTCCATTGGCCAACATCAAATCGACCCGCTGATCAATCCGTGCATAAAGTTCTTCGCGCTCCCGAAACAGGCCAATCGTCAAAATGTTCCACTCTGGCGGGGTTTTAGCTTGCAGATGGGTAATCGGTACGCCAGAAACGAGCGTCACCTCTAAAGCTCGAATTACTCGGCGAACATTGCGTGCATCAATCTTCTCGGACGCGGCCGGATCGAGTTTTGCCAGCCAACGGCCTAACTCTGGCCCACCGATTTTTTCAAGCTCGCGGCGGAGCTCTGGCTGAGGTGACACCCGGGGAATCCCCCACCCTTCAACAACCGCTTTCACATATTGCCCGGTCCCACCCACCAGCATGGGCAGTTTTCCACGCCTATAGCAATCGCTGATCATGGCATTGGCTCTGGATTGATAATCTCCCAAGGTTAATGTTTCATCGGGCGCACACACATCAATTAAATGGTGAGGGACACGCTGCTGTTCTTCCGCAGATGGTTTGGCGGTGCCAATATCCATCCCCTTATAAAAAAGACGCGAGTCGGCCGAAATAATCTCGCCGTTAAACCGTTCTGCTAACTTTAATGATAAATCGGTTTTACCAACGGCCGTTTGCCCAACAATAACCAACAAGGGGGGATTGTGCTTCAAAAAAGTCTCCAGAGGATAAGCCCTAATGCATAAAGTAAAACGAGATAAACAACCGGCCGAATAAGATGCTCAGGACGAGGCTGCCCCGGCCGACGATAAAGGCGTGACAATACGGCCGGAACCGCCAAAAGTCCAATCGGACTAATCCACAAGGGTATTGTGCCAATGATCATAAAAGAAATGCCATAGACCACCATTGTCACACTCAAGAGCTTAAGCAAGAGCAGGGCATTTTCAGCGCCGATTAAAATCGTGAATGTCTTTTCACCACTCGCAAAGTCAATGTCTACATCTCGAATTTGCTGTTCAAGCTGAGCCGTTAAAGAGGCCATTACGCCTAATCCTAAAATGACGAAATCAAGCGGTGTCCAGTCAAGCTTAAGCAAGAACATGACCAGCACGTATGGGAATGTTTCCACAAATAAAGCATGGATGGGAAGATCGATACCCGGCCGGGATTTTAAACGAATCGGCGGGGCAGAATATGCCCACATCACACCAAAACACAACAATAACGCCAGAAAGCCCCGATAGCCAAACTGCAAAATGCCAGGTGCAATCAGCAAAGTTGATACAGAAAAACCCGAAATTGCGGCGAATGCAGGAATCCGGTTAACTACAAAATAGTTTCGGTGCCGCTTGTGAGCGTCTAAGGCATCCACATGCCGATCAAAATAATCGTTTAATGCAAAAGCGAGCCAATAGCCTACTGTAATCGAAAAGAGCAATAAAACAGCTGGCCAAGAAAAAGCCCCATGCAATAAAAGCACACCGGAGGCGATTACAAAAGTCACGATCCAGGCATCCGCATGATTGTGTAATAGAAGGTGCCAAGCCCCTTTAGCTTCGTTTATAGTCGTCAATGGTAAATCTCCCGCCTACAGTCCTCATTGGTGAGGGAAGATATGCTCACAGGGTTAGATCGCAGAAAGTAGAAGATTTCAAAAAAATAAAGACATGCCACAAAACGCTTCATCGCAGGAGATTTTAGACCAGACAAAAGACTGGTTCCAAAAAATCCCGGGTTACTTTGCAAATCCGTACAACATACTGCGAAACTATAACACCGAAAATCTACAGGGAGATCTAGTTGCCAGCCTCACGGTGGCTGTCGTACTTCTACCACAAGCTATCGCTTATGCGCTCATAGCACAGTTGCCACCTCAAACAGGGCTCTTTGCCGCTATTATCGCGGCCACAATCGGAGCTTTATGGGGATCATCCTTTCATCTACACACTGGTCCAACCAATACAAACTCTCTTCTTGTCTTAACCGGCTTGGTTGCGGTTGCCACGCCGAATACACCTGAGTATGTTGCGGCCGCAGGCGTCATCGCCTTTTGGGCGGGGGTTGTACGGCTCGTTATGGGTATCGCGAAGCTAGGGGTACTCGTCAACTTTGTATCAGACTCTGTCATTATCGGTTTCACCGGTGGGGCAGGGATTTTGATCATAGATAAGCAGCTGGCCCATCTCTTTGGGGTGGCTGGAGTCAGTTCGCCAAACTTCTATGTGGTGCTTACCAACGTCTTGTCGCAGCTACGTGAAGCCCATTTGCCTACGTTCTATTTGGGATTAGCCAGCATCGCTGCACTCTTGTTAATTAGGCGTTTCGCGCCAAAACTCCCAGGGCCACTAATAACGATGGTCGTTGGCTCACTCACCGTTTGGTGGCTGGGCCTCAATACACAGGGAGTCAGTGTACTGGGTGAAATTCCTCGGGCCTTTCCAACCTTGGCGAGCATTCCGCTTTTTGATTTTGCTTTGGTCAGTGAGTTACTCCCATACATCATCGCTGTTGCACTTATTGGGCTCATCGAAGCCTCATCGATATCCCGCGCGATTGCGTCTCGCAGTGGGCAGTATTTAGATTCAGATCAAGAGTTTATCGGTCAGGGGCTAGCCAACATCGCCTCAGGTATGTTTTCAGGCTATCCGGTTGCAGGCTCGTTGACCCGTTCGGCCGTTAACTATGAGAATGGTGCACAAACCCAAATGGCGGCCGTCTTTTCGGCCGGATGGACCCTACTCGCGATGCTGGCATTTGCGCCAGCGGCCGCATTTTTACCCCGTGTAGTTCTTTCAGCCATCTTGATTGTTACTGGCGCACGAATGGTAAACATAGTTGGTGCACGGCAAATTTTCAGGACCTCACGCGGCGATACAACCGTGATGCTCATCACGTTTATCGCGACCCTAACGCTAGAGCTTCAGTTTGCTGTATTAACCGGTATCCTTGTCTCCTTGGCCCGCCATATCATTCAGACCTCAATGCCAACGGTTGAAGAGGTTCTACCAGAAGATGATTTCCGCCATTTCTCCCACCAGCCAGACAAAACCGGCTGTCCTCAGCTGGGTGTTTTGACGATTATGGGGTCGATTTATTTTGGTGCAGCCCCTTTCATCGAAGATATTATTCGCCAACACCAGCGTAATCATCCTGACCAACCGTTTCTGCTTTTACGCTTTCACCGTGTTAATCACATGGACATCAGTGGCATTCACATGCTTGATACCGTGCTACGCCTTTACCGTGAGAATGAAGGAGATGTTTACCTGACCGGAGTCCGGGAAGAGGTCATGGAGTTTATGCAGCTGTCTGGCTTTATCGAGTCAATCGGCCGAGAAAACATCTTGGATCAAGATAGAGCCATCGTTCATATTTTCCATAACATTTTAAACCCAGCCGTTTGTGTTTATTCATGCCAACAAAAGATTTGGCGCGAATGCCAAAGTCTGCCAAAAAGTAAAATAGCCATACAGCTGCCCAAAGCTTTAGAACCGCCCCCGATTACAGATAAGTCGTCAGTCACCCCGTCAAGGTTTTCTGAGATGTTGGGTGAGACCAAACCGCCCCGCATTATTGATATTCGCGAGCCTGAAGAGTTTTCGCAAGGGCATTTACGCTTGGCGGAATCAATTCCTATGCACCGTTTTATCTCTGAGAAACCGGTTGATTTCTCTGATAACGGGGACATCGTCTTTATTTGTCGCAGTGGGCGGCGTAGTAACCAGCTCACTTGGTACCTTAAAAATCAGGGAGTTGAAAATGTGTATCACCTCGATGGTGGTATGACGGCTTTAGAAGTTTCATCACTCCCCAAAAGCGGTCTATAAAAATATGACTCAAGTAACAATCGATCACTTAAATTTTGATGTTGAAATTATCATCTGCGATAAAGATGGAACACTCACTGATTTTAATGCGATGTGGGGGAACTGGATTAAGGATTGGATTGATCGGCTCGTTACAAAGGTGTGTGAAACAAACAGTATTGATAGAGCCGGCCTGACAAAAAACTTAGATAAAACATTAGGTTTTCGCCGCGAGACTGTATCTGTCATGCCGGAAAGCCCGGCCGCCGTTTCGACGCTGAGCAAGATCAGCGTGGTGGCGATGACGGTTCTTTATCAAGCGGGTCTAGATTGGCATGCGGCCGAAGAGGCTGTGGGCTATATCGCAAGTCTGCCCGTCACAATGACGGCCGATATGGTCCGGCCGGTCGGGGCCGTCAAGCAAGCTTTTGAAAGTT
>JBGCDP010000342.1:0-10581 GCA_045105475.1 Anaerolineae bacterium | reverse complement strand
CCTGCAACGCCGTCACCATCTCCGGAGACGCACAATTCCCATGCTGGCAAATAAACATCTGTCGCCCATATCCCCGCATATTCGGTGCAGGAGGTGTCATTTCATCCATAAGTTATCAATATCCAGTTATCAGTGATCAGTTTTTCACCAATCCCAATAGCCTTGCATCTAAAAGATTCGAGCTAATCTGAAAAATTCGTTGTCAAAACCGGTGCCAATCCGCGAAAATCCGTGGCAGAGACACCCAGAAAACAAAAAACCCACCGCTCTTCAGGGTGGGTTCACGACTCAAGACAGGTTTGAACCTATCTTGACTAAACTGATTAGCATCAGCCTTAGCTGACTTCTGTGTCAGCATCTCGCCACCCTTTTACCACGAAGGAGTACACTGCGAGTCATTCAAGGCGAGTATTCGGACTTGCAAGCTAACTGTATAAGTTAGCCAACATACCGTTGCGGGACAGCGCTGGACTTTAACCAGACTTTCCTCATTGTGCGCACTACATCCGGGCAGATGCGCACCTTGAACAAAACATATATTTTGTTTTAAAAACTATTAGGTCGAACTGTACAGGTTCACTAAAATAGTGTCAACTATGTTAAGGCCCCGCACGCTCGACAAAGCCGAGCTCTTCAGCATACAACACATACCAATTTCCATCTTCATCGGCAGTGTCTAATTAACCTCAAAAATCCCTCTTGACCTTGAACCTAGGTTCAAGGTGTACACTCTCATCAATATCCAAAATCAATGGACAGCGGAGAATCGACAATAATGAGTGAAACAACCCTCCAGACATTTAAAATCACCGGTATGGACTGCGCCGGATGTGCCAAAACAGTCGAAAACGGAGTCTCAAAACTCGACGGGATTGAGCGATGTGAACTCAGCTTCACCTCTGAACTGATGCGGGTTGAAGGTAGCACGCCAGTTGAAACGATCGTCGGCCGAGTGCGAGACCTAGGCTTCGACATCGCTGATCCGGCCGAAGAAACTGACGATTCCGTTTCTCCTATTGAGCCACCAAGCAACTTCTTCCAATTCATGTGGAGTCGCAGCGACACCCAATTGGCCCTGCTCGCAATCCTGCTTATCTTGCCAGGCCTCATCCTGCACGAATTTTTGCCGGGATTAGGGCTTGAAAGCCCACTGCTCGACCTAGCCTCAGTCGCCGCCCTAGTTTTGGCCGGATACCCGGTCGCTCTAAGCGCTTGGCGTGCGCTCAGTATCAATCGTGAAATCAATATCAATGTGCTCATGACAATTGCCGCCATCGGTGCGTTGATTATCGGCGAATACACCGAAGCGGGGGTCGTGATGGTGCTATTTGTCATCGGTGAAGCGATGGAAGGATACACGGCCGAACGTGCGCGTGGCTCGATCCGCTCGCTGCTATCTGTGGCTCCATCCGAAGCGACGAGGTTGGTCTCAGACGGGTGTTGTAGCTCGACTTGTGGCTCATTTACAGAAGAGATTATACCAATTAAATCTTTGGCCGTGGGTGATCGCATCTTGGTTAAACCGGGCGAGCGTATTCCGATGGATGGAACTGTGTTGGCTGGAATATCGGCCGTCAATCAGGCACCCATCACTGGTGAAAGTGCACTTATCGAAAAAGAAATCGGAAGCGGAGTGTTTGCGAGTTCAATCAACGGCACAGGCTCACTCGAGATCGAAGTGACCCATCTGGCGGCCGACAACACGATTGCCCGTGTGATCAAAATGGTTGAAGAGGCGCAAGACAAACGGGCTCCAGCCCAGCGGCTGGTTGACACATTTGCAAAGTACTACACCCCGGCCGTCGTTGTGCTCGCCTTCCTCGTTGCAATTTTGCCACCGTTATTGTGGGGTGCACCGTTTTTCAACCCATCGGCCGAAGTTACCGGCTGGCTCTATCGAGCATTAACATTGCTCGTCGTCGCTTGCCCCTGTGCGCTCGTCATCAGCACGCCGGTCAGCATCGTGAGCGCCATCAGTAACGGAGCGCGAAACGGTATCATTCTAAAAGGTGGTGCGGTCGTTGAAACCTTGAGCAAGGTACAGGCGATTGCCTTTGATAAAACGGGAACGCTAACCAAAGGGGAACCGGCCGTCGTCCAGTTTAAATCGGCCGATTGCCAAGCTTTAAATAGTGAAACTTGTGATGACTGCAACGACTTATTGGCGTTGGCAAGCGCGGTCGAAGCCCGCAGCGAACATCCGCTAGCCCAAGCGGTTCTCACCCAAGCAGAGACCTTTGGGGTCACTGATAGATATTCGGCGGCTAAAAATGTGCGGGCTTTAACCGGCCGGGGTGTCACCGGAGAGGTTGAAGGACTGGTGGTCACCATCGGGAGTCATCGTTATTTTGATCAGAACATCCCACATGGTGATTTCTGCGAAGCTGTTGGGGCGGTTGACGACAAAGGATTTACCACGATGCTGGTTGGCTGTGATGACCGATATCAGGGGTTTATCGCTGTCGCTGATGAGGTACGTGAAACAAGTCGGGAGGCGTTGGCCGAATTAAAAGCGGCCGGGATGCAAAACTTGGTCATGCTGACAGGAGACAACGCACAAACGGCTGCACAAGTAGCTGACGCAGTTGGTGTGACTGAAGTGCAGGCGAACTGCTTGCCAGAAGATAAGGTATCGGCCGTAAATAACCTGCTCGAAAAATATGGGACGGTAGCAATGGTGGGTGACGGCATCAACGATGCTCCGGCGTTAGCCACAGCATCGGCTGGGATTGCGATTGGGAATACAGCGCAGGCGATGGAAACGGCCGATGTCAGCCTGATGGGTGACTCGCTCAAAGCGCTCCCGTATCTGATTAAATTGTGCCGGGCCGCAATGCAGACGATTCGGGTCAATATCGCCTTCAGCATCGGGGTTAAATTAGTCTTTCTCTTGATGGTTCTGCTGGGTACAGGCTCGATGTGGATGGCAATTCTGGCCGATGTCGGCACCTCGGTTTTGGTAACGCTAAATGGAATGCGACTGTTGAATCGGTCGTTTTAATTTCTAAACCCTTGGGTCTAACAAACCTCAAGGGTTATCTTTAACTCATGCCAGTTGTAATTCCCAAAGCCTTTTCAGCCAATCTTCTTAAAGCCTCTTTGAGTTCCAACGGCTCTAAAACCTGAAACTCTCCTTTTAGCCCCAACACAAAACGAGCCATCCGATCAAGATCGGGCGATGAGATTGAAACAATAATTCCTTCGGCCGTTTCTTCATACAACGCCACTGTTTTCGGGATTTGCGCACGCACCTGTTCCATTGTCTGTTTAAACAAAATGCGAATCGTCCAAGCATTGGGCGTACGGGCAATCGAGTCTTCAACAAACTGTTGCGCATCAAAATCGGCCGGCGGTTCAAACCCAATCGACAGCGTTTTTAACTCCTGAATGCGATCAACCCGAAACGTACGCAACGCTTGGCGCAGATGGCACCATCCGGCCACGTACCACATACCGATAATGTACACCAGCGCATACGGGTCAACTTTGCGCGCCGTCCCTTGTTTGTCACGGTCACCATAACGCATCCAGATTGTCTTTTGAGCATGCACCGCTTGACTCACGTCCAGCACGATGTCGGCCGACAGGTCATACCACTGCTCAGGCGGTTCCATCTGCACCACCTGATTAAGGGTGTTCATCTGCTCAACCATGCGTGGGGGCATCACCCGTTCGATCTTGTGGATCGCCCGTTCAGATGCGGCCGTCACCCCCTTGAGATTTAATCTGCGCGTGAACATCAGCCCCATTGTGAGTGCAAGAATCTCGTCTGACTGAAATACCAAGGGGGGCAACTTATACTTTTGATCAAGCCGATAGCCCCCGTAGCGCCCCTTTTCTGTTTCGATAGGGACACCCATTTCCTGCAAGCGGGTGACGTAGCGGCGCACCGTCCGGCCGTCAACTTCCAGCTTTTCAGCAATTTCCGTTCCGGTCAGATGAGTGTGCGCCTGCAAAAGTTCAAGTAGTGAAAATAGTCGGGTCGATGGGTAGTACATGTGAAGTGATTAGTGGTTAGTGGTTGATGGCTAGTTGTTTGTAGGGGCGAAAGAAGCGGCGGCAAACTTACGGGCTAAAATCAGATTTTTGTTCTCGCATCTTACGCCCCTGTTTTAGCATAGATTTTAATTAGGGCAATTCTTGACCGCTTAA
This sequence comes from Anaerolineae bacterium, assembly GCA_045105475.1. Taxonomy (GTDB): domain Bacteria; phylum Chloroflexota; class Anaerolineae; order Promineifilales; family Promineifilaceae; genus WTJY01. Next base: position 6,429 of record JBGCDP010000342.1, on the reverse strand, counting down.
GCGATTAATCTAATAACAAGTTCAAATAAAAGCAGCGAATCAGCGAGCAACTTAAGCTCCATCGCTAACAATCAAAAGGAGAATATTATGAACAGTGAAGTTGCAAAATTTTGGGGTCATTTCGAGATGTATAAAATGCTCCGGCCGCAGTTGCTCGAAATCTTAAGCGATGAAGAGCTCGCCTATTCACCCGGCGGCGACAACATGACGTTTGGCGATCTGCTCGTTGAGTTGGGCGAAACGGAGATGAACTACATCGAATCTTTTAAAACGTTCAAGATGGGGTTTGATGCAAAAAACGATGATCCAAGTCGAGCAGGCAGTTTGGCCAAACTAACTGAGTGGTATGACGGCCTACATGCTGAGCTAAAAGCGGCCGTCGAAGCGATATCAGACGAAGATGTGGAAGGACGCATGATCAACCGTGGCGAGGGCTTTAATCTGCCGGTCCACATTCAGATTAGTGTGTTGCAAGAGGCGTATCTAATCTTCTACGGCAAGGCGATGGTCTACCTCAAGGCGATGGGGAAAGAACGGCCGCAACAGTGGAGCGAATGGATTGCATGAGATTGCTAGCCAATCGTAAAACGTGGACGTTGGGCTTTTTGACGTGGCTCATTCCATTTCTGATCGCAATCCCATTTTTTGATCAGAGTGGGGAATTAGCGGCCGACATCTTCACATTTAAAGCGACGATGAGCTTGGTCTATACGATCGTCAGCGCATCTTTAGTGGCTCGTATTCTGCAAGATGTAAACAGTGACTTTTTGAAGACCGGCTTGATCTTAGGCGTGATCTGGACCGCTTTAAATATCGGGCTTGATTTGATTGTGCTTGTTGGCCTGTTTGGAAATGAACTGTCGATGTGGTTTTGGCGAACGGGGATCGGCTACTTCAACATGATCCCTCTGGGACTGGCGATGGGATGGCTGTTGGCGAAAAAGTTAGAATAGCAAGTCGGCCAAATAGTTGGCAATATGCGGTATAAACCATTTATCCAAGGTTTATACCGCTTTAATGCTTGCTAAACCTATTCAAAATTTATTATGCTCAAGGGCGAATTTTATGCAGGATAAGACAGGAAATGATGTATTATTAAGCTCTGGTGCGGCTCAATAATATGTTGGCAAGACACTCGAAGCTCTCGTACTTCGGTCAGTTCAGGATACTGTCAGAGTGGAAGCTTCTCCATCCCAGCAGGTTTACCAACAAGGAGTGAAACTCAATGAAAGACATCCCAGGAATCGATGAAAACGGAAATCCTAAAAATGGCCCATTTGAACTTTTCTTCAAAAACGGCCGGGTCTCTTGCCAAGGTGAGTTCGACAACGGCAAGAAATCAGGAAAGTGGACCTACTTTCTCAATAATGGTCAGATGCAATCCTCCGGCAATTACAAAGACGGAAAAATTGTGGGTCAATGGGAATGGTTCTTCAAGAACGGCGAACCACGGGCAACGGGCGGCTTTAGCGATGAGGAGCAGAAGCATGGTTTGTGGAAGCGATACCATGCCAATGGGCAACTCTGGGACGAAGGTCGCTTCGAACATGGCAAAAAGAAGGGCACCTGGAACGTTTACAATGATGAAGGTGAGCTCCTAAAGACACAAATCTTTAAGTAGCGGAACTGACGCCATTGAGGGGATAGGTTCAGCAAGCGTTTACGTTAAATCGAAGAGAATTTAGTTTTATGTCTAAAGCTGATCCAACAAAAATCATGACCTTTGCATCGTCGAAAGATCTCGGCCGATGGCTTGAGGTGAATCACGCCACCGAAAGTGAGTTGTGGGTAAAGATATTCAAGAAAAAGACCGGCATTCCGACCGTGACTTGGAACGATGTTGTGATTGAGGCACTGTGCTGGGGCTGGATCGACGGCATCAAAAAGTCAATCGATGACCAAGCCTATCTCCAGCGGATCACGCCAAGAAAAGCGCGCAGCAACTGGTCAAAAAGAAACAGGGAGCATGTGGAGCGTTTGATAAAGGAGGGGCGGATTACAGAGGCAGGGCTCCGGCACGTTCGTACCGCCAAAGCAGACGGCCGATGGGAGAACGCTTATACGGCAAGTGAAATGAAAGTCCCGGCCGATTTCCTAGCAGCATTAGATAGCAAGCCAAAGACAAAACAGTTTTTTGAAACGCTCACTAAATCGAGCCATTATGTCATCGCGTACGGATTGACAAGTGCAAAGAAACCTGAAACCAGACAGAGGCGATTTGCAAAATACATAGACATGCTTGTCAGTGAACAAAAGCCGACTTAATCATCTAAAAGACGAAAAATGCATGGCCTTGCTATGCGGCGGACGCTACATGTTTGAGTCCCGCCACCGGCCGAAATCAAACCTTTTCTCGAATTAATCGTTTTGGTTAACCTATTTGGATACGAGTTGTCAATGTGGTTTTGGCAAACAGATGTCGGCTATTTCAATATGATTCCACTAGAGTTAGCAATGGGCTGGCTATTGTCAAAAAAGTTCAGCCGTACACTTGCTACAAGTTGATAGTCGATAGGATGATGAAATGAATCAATCCGCATTTCCTCATCCTATCATTCAACCAAAACAGAACTTGCACCCCCTTTGCAAACGATCTGCAGAATCTATGCAGATTCAGAACCTATACTCCAACTATTAAAACAAATAGAACGTGCTTCGTATTGCGTATGACCTATTTTTATGCACCACGACACACGAAAAAACGGAGTATAGAGATGAACAATTTTTTCCAAAACAAATGGACGTGGATCACAGGGTCAGCTCTGGCAATCGGGGCATTTTTAATCTTTTCGTTCGGGAATTCAAACGCTGAAACAGTTGAAGCAGACGGGAACGATACGGCGGTCGCTTTTGTCGGGGAGCTGTCCACCAGCACCAGCACCAGTGGCCAAGTTGAAGCGGTACAAACGGCCGACCTTTCACTCGATTCAGCCGGGGTTATTACCAACATCTATGTGCGTGAAGGGGATCATGTGACAGAGGGTGAACCGCTGTTGCAAATAGACACGGCCGATTTAGCGATTCAGGTTGAGCGTGCCGAACAGGCGGTCGCACTAAAACAGATTCAATTGGATGCCCTTCTAAATGGGGCACGCTCAGAAGATATCGGGGCGGCCGAAGCATCTGTCGCCAGTGCTCAAGCAACCTTAGACAGCTTGCTCGCAGGGCCAGATCAGTTTCAAATCGCTGAATCTGAAGCGAACTTACGCAACAAGCAGGCGAGCGTCGCCTCTGCATCAGCCAGCTACAATAGCACGGTGCAATCGGTGACAGAGGCCCAAATCGCTCAAGCGGAAATCAACGTTGTCAATGCGCAATTGGCTTACGACCAGGCGGTTGAACGAAATTCAAAACGGGCCAATGGGAGTAACCATGAAGCGATGATTGAGGCTGAAGAGGTGTTACAAATCGCGCAGCAATCTTTGAATGAACTGCTCGATGGGCCAGCACAAGGGTCGATCACCAATGTCGCTGGCAGTCTGTCGGCCGCGAGTGCAAACTTGACCGGGGCCGAGGCGGATCATGACGCCCTTCTAGAAGGAGCATCGGCTCAGCAGATCGCTAATGCAGAGGCCAACTTGGCTCAGGCAGAAACCAATCTGGCTAACCTGCTTGAATCAGCCAGCACCGAAGACATCATTATCGCCGAAGAGAATTTACGCCAATCAGAGCTTTCGCTAGCAGACGCTCAAGAAGCTTTTGCGAACGCAACTGTCGTCGCTCCCTTCGACGGGATCATCACCGCAATCAATGGCTCAATCGGTGAGTTTGCATCAAATAACGTTGTTGAGATCGTATCAGACAACTTGAAAATTGTGCTTGAAGTAGATGAAATTGACATCGGCCAAGTTGCTGTCGGGCAAAGAGCCATCGTTGATTTAGAAACTTGGCCAGGCAGTGAGATCGGTGGTGAAGTAAGCGCCATCGCACCCAGCTCAAACAGCGGCTCTAGTTTGGTCGCTTATGATGTGACGATTAGGCTTGAAAAGACTGAGCTACCGATTTTGATCGGCATGACGGCCAATGCGGACCTGATCACGGCCGATTTCAATGAAGTGCTACTTGTGCCCAATAGCGCCATCACCGCCGACCGAACGGCCGGAACCTATACGGTCAATGTGATTACCGGCACAGAAAACGGGCAGAATTTAGTTGAAGAGATTGAGGTCACAATCGGGGCGAAAAGTGATGAGTTCACTGAAGTGGTCAGCGGATTAGCGGCCGGAGATGAAGTCGCACTTGGCGTCATTGAAGCGCCCATCGCTGAAGGTGGCTTCGGACCAGGAGGCTAGAAAATAGCAGGTCCATAGTTAATTAAAAGTAAGCAGGGAAGTTTGTCAAAACTTGCGGCCGAACGATGTGATAATCACATCGTTCGGCTTTTTTGCCTTTTTTTGAGCAACTGGTATCTGTAGGGGCTAGATACCCGCTTAATTGCGAATTTTTCCTCAGAAATCAAATCAGGGGATCTCGCCCAATGCAATGAAATCAATTCTCAATTAAACAACGATGCTGCATGCTGTCGGGCGAGATCCGCCCGTAAATTGAATTCTATTGATTGATACATCGGGCGTATCTAGCCCCTACCGTAACATTCCCCAATCTTTGCAAACGATCTGCAGATTCACTGCAGAATCGAAATCTATACTTCCACTATCAAAACAAATAGCACGTCGAGCGTGGTTCGTAACTACGCAACACGATAAACGGAGTAAAGAAATGAACGGGATATTGAAAAACAAATGGACATGGATCACAGGGGTCGCACTGTTAGCCGGAGCGATTTTCTGGTTCGGGTTTAGCCAAACAGACACGGCCGTAACCGAAGCGGCCGATGGTGAAACGACAATCGCATTTATCGGTGATCTGTCAGAAAACGCAACCGCCAGCGGTGAAGTAATGGCGGCTCAAGAAGCGAGTTTGTCGCTCTTAAGTACTGGTGAGGTGACCGCTGTCAACGTACAGGAAGGGGACAGCGTGCAGGCTGGAGATCTGCTTGTCGAGCTAGAAAGCGAAAGCCTGGTTCGAGCGGTTGAATCGGCCGAATCGGCCGTGCGTGTGGCAGAAGCTGAACTGGCCAATCTGTTGGCCGACCAAACCAGTAGCGAATTAGCCTCGGCCGAAGCCAAGCTCGCCAGTGCCCAAGCCAAGCTAGATGATTTATTGGCAGGGCCAACAGAAGCTGAAATCGCCGCCTCACAAGCTTCTGTTGATGCGGCCCAGGCGAATGTTTGGTCAGCCTCTGGCTCGCTGAGCGCAAAATATGAAACAAGCAACGCAGACGTACAGCAGGCTTTAATCGACTTAGAAACGGCGCAAGAGAATATGCAAGCGGCCGAAGAAGCCTGGGTACAAGCGGCCGTCTGTAATGAAGACAGCAACGGGAACATTCATTGCGAAACATATGACACCACCGAAGGGAATCAAGCCGACCGAAATGTTGAGTTAGCCAGAGCAGAACTGGCGTTAGCTGAAGCCCGCCTTGCAGACGCACAAACTCCAGATAACAACTCAGTTGCTTCGTCACAGGCCAGCGTTGCATCTGCTCAAGCCAGCTATGATGCGGCGGTGGCTCGTCATGAGTCGCTTCTAGCTGGGGCAATGGCTGAAGAGATTGCGTCGGCTGAAGCTGACTTGGTCAGTGCTCAAGCCTCGCTTGATACGCTTTTGGCAGGTCCATTGGCAACCGACATTCAGACATACGAAACCCGCTTGGCGCAGGCCCAAACAGATCTCACAGCGGCTCGCAACAACTTGGCCGATGCGACTCTTGTCGCCCCATTTGATGGGGTTGTGACAGAGATATTTGTCGCCGAAGGGGAAACCGCATCTGGACAGGCGGTCAATCTGATTGACATGAGCGGGCTGGAAGTGGTGCTGAGTGTTGACGAAGTTGACATCGGGCAGATCTCAATGGGGCAACCGGCCGTCGTTAGCGTTGAAACGTGGCCCGACGTAGAAATTGTCAGCGAAGTAATCGCCATCGCCCCCAGTGCGGTGAATCAAAATGATCTGATTTCATTTGATGTGACTCTAAGTTTGGCAGAAAGTGATTTGCCGATATTGGTCGGTATGACGGCCAATGCGGACCTGATCACCGCCAATCGTGAAAACGTGCTGCTGGTAGCAACATCTGCACTGACGGCCGACCGTGACACAGGACAATATTTTGTCAACGTTGTGAATGCTGACGGCACAACAGAACAGGTTGAAGTTTCCATCGGTTTGCGCGACAGTCAGTTTACGCAAATCACAAGTGGTCTTGAAGAAGGGATTGAACTTCTCATGGGTGGCATTGAAGCACCTGTTGCTGAAGCAGGCTTCGGTCCCGGCCGGTAATTGAGTGGAAAAGTAAAAAGTTAGCTCTGAAATGATAAAAAGGCCAGATGGTGATTGCATCATCTGGCCTTTTTTGCGTTTTAGACCCGC
>JBGCDP010000341.1:0-11554 GCA_045105475.1 Anaerolineae bacterium | reverse complement strand
GGTCCACGAACCGGCCGATTTTCAGATGATGGCTTATCTCACGAGATTCATGGAGCCAGCGTCCCACTTGCTGCGCTTGGCAGTTTTATTCTCTATATCGGTTGGATGGGCTTTAACGGAGGCAGTCACTTAGCGTTTGATTCCAGTCTACCCAAAATTCTGCTTAATACGATCTTGGCTGGAGCTAGTGGTCTTTCTACCGTTATCCTTGTTGAACTTTCACTAACTGGCAAGATAGATGCTGGTCATCTTATCAACGGTCTCTTAGCTGGCCTAGTGGCTGTAACGGGTGGCGTAAATGGGTTTTCAACTGCGGCCGCCATCCTAGTTGGCTCAGTCGGTAGCCTTGTCATGTTGAATGCCGACAGACTTTTAGCCCATTGGAAGATAGATGACGCTGTTGGTGCTGTTCCTGTTCACTTGGCTGCTGGTGTTTGGGGAACCTTTGCCGTGGGGCTGTTAGGAAACAGAGCCCTAATTGGAACCGAATTAGGCCGGCTAGAATTTATCTTCGTCCAGCTATTAGGCATTGTTGCCTGCGCGGTCTGGGCGTTTGGCTTAAGCTATTTGCTCTTTTGGTTTATCAATAGAGCCTATCCGTTGCGGGTACCTCATGATGAGGAGCATATAGGCCTTAATATCTCTGAGCATAACGCTTCTAGTGAATTGTTTCACCTATTCAGAACGATGGATATTCAAAGCGAAAATGCAGATGTCACGTTGAGAGTGCCAGAGGAGCCGTTTACGACTGTGGGACAAATCGCAGTCAAATACAATCGGGTCATGGACAGGCTTGAATTAAAAACTGAGCAAGCCGTTATCGCCAGCCATGCAAAAAACAGCTTTTTAGCCAATATGAGTCACGAAATGCGGACTCCATTAAATGCGATCATTGGGTATAGCGAATCAATCTTGGAAGTAGCTGAAGAAGAAAATCATATTGATTCAGAAACTGAAGAAGAAGTGACTCGTATTTTGCAATCGGGCCGTCACTTACTTGTGCTAATCGATGATATTCTCGATCTCTCAAAGCTTGAAGTTGATAAAGTTGTTTTAACCGAGGCCCCATTTAACTTAATCGGATGCATTTCTAGTACATTCGATCTTCTTTATTATGAAGCAAGAAGTAAAGGGATCGATTTGACTTATAAAGTGGGGGAGCTTCCTTCAAATTATTTTGAAGGCGATAGCATACGCCTCAGGCAAATCTTGTTAAATTTAATTAGTAACGGGTTGAAATTTACTAGAGAAGGTTCCGTGTCTTTGAATGTCGATAGTCAGCCGGCCGAAAATGGCCGCTATTTACTTTGTTTCAGAGTTAAAGATACAGGGATAGGTATTCCGGCGGAGAGAATTGATGCGATTTTCAAAATCTTTTCTCAAGCAGACGAATCGATATCGCGAAGTTTTGGAGGGACAGGCTTGGGGCTGGCTATTACTGAAAGATTAGTAAAGTTGATGGGTGGAACGATTTGGGTGGAAAGCAAGGAACAAGTCGGATCGACCTTTTATTTCACAATCAACTTGAGAGCAATCGTGCAGTAAGAATGCATCTGGCCGATTGGAAGGCTGCATGACGACCTTTTGGTGGCGATTGAGCACATTTTTACTCTTGAACCATCTCTTCCCAGAACTCACCGACAACTTAAACCTTTTCTTTATTTAGTGAAGAAATTATCCATTTTCAAAAGAACGGCAAATTTCCTCTGTCTGTTCATCAAGCGGGAAGTAGCTCTCAATCCGTAGCTCTTCAAGCGTGATGTTGCTGGGCGCACTAAACGTTGTGATTGTCGTGAGGAATGCGATTTCCATCTGCTCATTTCGAAAGCGTACGTTATAAGCAGCCCCATCGGGCACGCTAAAGTCAGGCTGACGCCATTCGGCCGGGATATCGGGGTAGCTCAGCATCTCATCAACCAACTCGCGTAAAGCTGGCTGTTCCGGCCGGTGCAGTGCCTCACGATGGAGTCGTGACAGCAACGAGCGGGCTGTCGGTTTCCAATCAACGACGGCCGACCGGGCCAATTTTGGATCAAACAAAAAGCGATAGGGGTTCATCGGGTAGGTGATTGCTGTGGGGTCTATAACAAAAGCGGACAGGAGCTGTAGAGCTACATTGTTGGTACGCACAATATCATAGCTTTGATTCATGATCATAATCGGAAACGGATCGTGCTGGGCCATCATTAGGTCGATGGCCCGCTTGATGGCCGGATCAAGTTCACTATCTAGCGCTGGGGCGGTGAACCGTTCGGGGAAATCGGCCGCCCGCAGCATTTCGTTTTGATTGCGCAATGGGACGTCCAGGGTTGCCGCTAGGCGCAGAACCATATCTTCCCCCGGTTGGGCCCGGCCGGTTTCGAGAAAGCTGACGTGACGAGACGACACATCGGCCGCGAGTGCTAAATCGAGCTGACTCATCCCCCGCTGTCGGCGCCAATATTTAAGTAGAGCTGGAAAAAGGCCACTGTTTTTTGTCATAGTTTGTGCAGTATAAAAGATAACGTTTCTTGTGTCGCTTACCTCCAGAGGTAATTGCGTCGCCGTCGGCCGGTTTTTAAGATGGGGGCATGACAAATTTTATCGACTTAAAACATTCCCGGATCGCCCACAAAGCTGTGGGCAACGGTCCTGATCTCGTTTTTGTGCATGGCTGGCCGCTTGACTCAAGAACCTATCGCCATATCGTGCCTGAACTATCAAAGCATTTCACCTGTCATTTGATCGATCTCCCAGGTGTAGGTGAAACGATTTGGGATGATCAGACACCGATTGGCATAGAAGCGCATTGCCACACATTACGCGAAGTAGTTGATGCATTGAACTTATCGAGCTATGCCTTGGTTGCCCATGACAGTGGCGGGGTGTTTGCTCGCCACCTGGCCGCGAATGACCCAGATCGGGTGCGCGGGTTGGTGCTCAGCAATACGGATATTCCACGTCACTATTCACCTACGCTCAAACTGCTGGTCAATTCAGCCAAGTTACCAGGAGCCAGTTTCTTAATGCGTCTGTTGCTTCGAATTCGACTGTTTCGCTTATCCAAGTATTTTGGCAAAGGGATGTTTTATGATCTTGAGCAATTTGAAGGTGAATTTGGTGATCTTTATATCCGGCCGCTCTACCAAGATAAGAAAGTATTGAATGGGCAGATGCAACTGATTTATGGTTGGGACTGGGATTTTCTGGATCAGTTGACGGAAATACACGGCCGGATCAAAGCACCTGTACAACTGATCTGGGGAGCAAACGATGTCATTTTTCCGCTAAATAAAGGGCGGCCGATGGCGAACGAATTTGGTGCAGGAGCAGAGTTCAAGGTGATTAAGAAGTCACGTTTATATGTACAAGAAGAACAGCCAGAAGCATTTTTACAGCATGCTCTACCATTTCTACAGAGTTGTTTTTAAGATAACGTTTGCCTTATATTCTTGCCCAGAGGCGGTTACGAGGCGATTTTCTCTAAAAATGTTTCGCCAACATCATCCGGCAACGAGCTTACTACTCAAGACAGCTGATTCAACAATCAGTTTTTTAAAACAGTTGAAACTATAGTTTCAACTGTTTTTGCAGTTAGGACCGATGTCTTAGCCTACCCCATTTTTATACAGAATTTCCGTAAGCCACCATTCGTATGATATCTCTATCACATGAGTGATTGCCCTTGTGCCGAGGGAATTTTATTTTTAAATTCAGTTGCTTTTTTAGTAGCTCTGCAAACCATTTTTTGGTTAAAACTAAATAATTGTCAGCAGTTCATGCCAGTAACTTTATTGGCTTGTTCCATCTTAACAAGGACCTTCATTCTTGTTAACGCTGCCAGTTAGCCAAGGCATATTTGCGATTTAGTTTATTTATAGGTTATGAAATGAGTCAGAACAACATCTTAGTCGTACACAGCGAATCAAGCGCATCAAATAGCATTTTCAAAGGTATTCAAGAATTGGGGAATGACTATAAAGTTGAATCGATTCAAACCGGATCTGAAGCCTTGAGCAAGGTCCAGCAAGGTGAATTTGATTTACTTATAGCAAGCTGCTTTTTACCCGATATGACCGGTGTTAATCTGGCTCGATCAATTTGCAACATCTCTCCTAAAACAAAGCTTTTCTTGACCGTTTCATCAAAGTCACAGGCTCTTGCTGATTCAATGGTATCGGAAGACATTGATTTCATTCTAGACGAGCCGCTATCAATCGCGCATCTGCAGTATTTGGTTAAAAAGACTTGTAAAGAAGCGGCGAAATGCAAAAAGCAGACGTTTGAGATGTCGAAAACCTTAGATATAACACCGGAGCTTGATCTCATGATGCCGACTGAAACAATGATTCAATCACCACGCCAAGCGCCTGAATCGCTATCAATGTCTGTTAGCCCTAACCCAGCTTGCCAAACGGCCGAAATTTTTGAAGAACTACAAACATTGAGAGACAACACAAATAGCCGCTGTGTCTTATTACTTAGTTCCAGTGGGCACATCATTGAGCATGTTGGCTCTACCAGTCAACTCGACATAGACAGCATTAGTGCATTAGTCGCTGCAAACTTTATGGCAACGACGGAGCTGGCCCGGCTTGTGGGAAATAAGGCGATTTTTAAATCAACCTACCATGCGGGCTTAGACTACGATATTTTTTCTTGCGGGATCAACGAAGAGTTTCTCTTGGTCAACATTTTTGGGACAAATACGAAAATCGGGTTGGTGCGATTTTACGTTAATCAATCGGTTGAAAAGCTAGCAAGTATGGTTGGCCACAATTTGTTTTCTGTTGATTTCAGCGACAGCCAAATCGAAGCACGTGTACAAGATGAGCTTGATTTACTCTTTATGGCTTAGTGTGTGACAAATTTCTCAATCGAAACTTTAGCTTAATAGGCCTGCGTGCATTGAACAGTCCATATTCCCTATTAACGAGAAAAGGCTATTCAATATGATTCATGGATAGCCGTTTGAAAAATAGCGAGTCGTTTAAGCAGAATCAGTCTTCATGCTTTTAGAGACCCCCTCTATTTTCTGATCACTGTGTCAGCAATTCTATTTATAAAATATGTTTATTAATTGGCGCCAAAAAGAGCTGAATCTAAAACTGATTTATTACGGACCACCTTTAAGTGGAAAGACAACGAATCTAGAACAAATTCACAAACAGATTCCTGCTCCAAAACGAAGCGAACTTGTCTCAGTTAAAACTCGTGAAGATCGCACACTTTTCTTTGATTTTATGCAGATGGAATTGAATGCAATCAAAGGACTTAAGCCAAAGTTCAAACTCTATACAGTTCCTGGGCAATCATACTATGCAGCAACTCGAAAACTCGTTCTGAAAGATGTAGATGGCTTGGTTTTTGTGGCCGATTCGTCACCCCAGCGAATGTCGGTCAATCGCTATTCCTTTGCTGAAATGGGTGATCAGCTAAAAGAACTAAATCGATCAAACAAAGATATTCCGCTCATTTTGCAATGTAATAAACAAGATTTATCAGATGCTGTACCAGCTTCGATGATTAGTCGGATGCTGGGTATTCCAGAGTCAATGACGGTCTCGGCCGTTGCATCAACTGGAACAGGCACAGCAGAGACACTAAAAAAGGTTATTGGACAGGTGATTTCTCGTCTTTGAGCATTTATTCCTTCGCTCGTATCTCTTTTGCGCTTCGATTTTAATATATGCATCAAGAATCGCTCGCTAAATATCCCTTAGCTTTTACAGCCGAACAAACTCGGCTGCTTAAGGTATATCTCGCGCGTTTGGCTAAGAGGACATCGTCTTCGCAAGTGATGCTTGCCGATGTCAGCGGCCGATTGGTGCTCTCGTTTGGCGTTTTGGAATCAGACCAGAGCCTTGAGCTGGCAGCAATTGCTTCAGGTAGTTTTGCGGCCGGTATTGAAATTTATAAATTCTTAGGCGTTTCAAAAAAGCAGCAGTTTGATCAGCTCTTATATGAAGGGGAACCGGTCAATATTCTCACGACTCAAATCGACGGTGAGCTACTGCTCATCATTACTTTTTTAAAATCCTCCAAAATCGCTTCGGCTCAGATTTATGCAGAACAAGTTTGTACCGAAATTTCCAAATTAGTTGAGGTTGCAATTTTAAATCGGCAAAAAAGAAGTGAATTAGAACAAAAGTAGGACTTCTTATTTAGCTTGTATGCCATTGGTCCAATTGACTGTATTAGCCGCAATTTGATCCAATATGGGTACAAATAAAATCAGGCCCAAAGTCGGCCGCATTCACATAAATAAATGGGTGGGTAGAGAACGCAAAGCATGGATATTGAAGGCAACTTAGAAGTCATGGACCTCCCGACTTTGATCCAATTTATTGGGCAAGAAGGTAGTGAAGCGGTTATTCAATTAAAAACCGATTTTAAGACAGGCTGGATTTATTTTAAAGATAGCCTTCTTCGGCATGCAGAATTGATTCGGAACGATGAGATTGAACTTGCTGGAGAAGAAGCGGTCTATGCAATGTTAGGCTGGTCACACGGCCGGTTTAAAGTCGAAAAAGAAGTTGAATCCCCTGCTTCAACAATTGAGCAACCTTGGGATTTCATCTTAATGGAAGGGATTCGCAGACTTGACGAAGGGCAGGCACCAGACGAAGCAAGTGCTCAAGATGAGCCAGCTTCTTTGTCACAAAATTTATCAACATCAAAATCGACAGCGGGACTAAATTTTAATTTAACCGCATTGAACAATTTAAAGGAATTTATAGATATGGCAAACTTAGAAGAAACCCTAAACGGAATTATGAGCATTGGCGGCGCAAAAGCGGTTGCATTAGTTGATTGGGACAGCGGTTTAACCCTGGGAACGGCCGGTAGCGGTATGGATATCGAATTGGCTGCAGCTGGGAACACAAATGTGGTCCGCGCTAAAATGGGCGTCATGAAAGATTTAAAAATCAAAGGTAGCATCGAAGATATCTTGATCACTTTGACTGACCAATACCACATGATTCGCTTGTTAAAAGAAAATTCAAATCTATTCATTTATGTAGCTTTGGATCGTGAAACGGCTAACTTAGGTATGGCTCGCCACAAACTGTCTGCTCTTGAAAAAGACCTATCACTTTAATTCGAGAATCGACATTTAAGTAGTAACTTAAAAGTCCCCATCAAGATATGCACTTTATACAGCATATTTTGATGGGGGCTTTTTTTATGCCTGCATTTCGCCCGCAATCGGCCGCATCATCCCGTCTTCAATTTCGGCCGGCCCCAATTTTAAAGAAATCAAGTAATACAGTTTCGTAAGCGCTGCCTCAGTCGTTAAATCCCGGCCGTTGATGGCACCCGCCTGTCCCAAGGCACTCCCGGCTGCATAGGCACCAAAGTTGACCATCCCTTCTAACGGTTGAGCCACGACGATAATCACGACCCCCTGCTGCCGTGCGTCTGCAATCGCTGCCAGAAAATCAGGATCACTACTCGGGCCATTCCCCGTCCCATATGCTTCAAGCACAATCCCTTTTAAGTCAGGATTGGTACATAACGAGCGGATAATCTGCTCACTAAAGCCGGGGAAAAGGCGGACAACGGCTATCGACTCATTGGGTGGCGGATTGGTTTGAACGCGTAATTCGGCCGAAGGGCTGGCCAAAGCTAGGTCATGATTAAAGATCAGATCAATACCAACCGTGCCTAAATATGGGAGCCGGGGCGAGTCAAACGCATCATAAGCAGCGGCAGATATTTTTGTGGCCCGATTTCCTCGCAAAATTTTTGAGCCAAACACCACACAGACTTGAGCCAACTCTGGCGGCATTTCGGCCGCAACTTGAAATGCCGTCACAATATTGTTACGAGCATCGCTACGCGGAGCACCAAAAGGCAGCTGCGAACCGGTGACCACAATCGGCTTGCGCGTACCTTCAACAAAAAAGCTGAGGGCTGAGCTGGTATAGGCTAAGGTATCGGTTCCGTGCAGGACAACAAAGCCGTCATAATCGTGATAGTGATTCTCGATATCAGTAGCGATCTTAGCCCAATCGGCCGGAGTCATGTCAGAACTGTCGAGTAACGGGTCGTATTCGATTAGGTCAAAAGTGGTGGCTGATGTTTGTAGCTCTGGCATGGTGCGCATCATCTGGGAGAGATGCCCAGCCGCAGGGGCCAATGACCCATCCGGCCGATTAGAAGGCTGCATGCCGATAGTGCCACCGGTGTAGATAACGAGGATTTTTTTTGACATCTGTTTTTGTAATCTAATCAACCGTACTACCGCAATTATCCGCTTCAAGCTGCCACATGCGCGCGTTTAGACCGGCCGAAGCATATGCATCGATCATCGCCTGGCCGATAGCGGTATGATTTTCAGCGGCAAAAGCGATTGTGGAGGGGCCAGCTCCGCTAATTGCAACGGCAGCGGCTCCGGCTGTGCGTGCGGCCGTAAACGCTTCTTCCATTCCAGGCACCAACGCCATCCGGTAAGGTTGATGGAGTCGGTCATCAATAGCGATATTCATTAACTGGTAATCACATTTTTCAAAAGCCCGCAGCACCAAGGGGACACGAGACATATTAAAAATCGCATCGGCCCGACTGACTTGAGCCGGCAGCACCGCTCTTGCATCGGCCGTGAGCAGCTCAAATTCTGGGAGGACAAGGGCCACCATTAACTTTGGCATTTCAATGCGATCCACGACGAGCGCCTCGCCGTCGTCATCCATTGGCACCAAGACAAGTCCGCCAAAAATTGCTGGGGCGACATTATCAGGATGACCTTCGATGCGGGTGGCTAATTTTAGGATGCAATCTTTGTCAACCAAGTCTCCAAGTAGGGCGTTTGCCCCCATCAGTCCAGCGACTGTGGCGGTTGAACTGCTGCCTAAGCCGCTAGCGGCCGGAACATGATTGGTCTGTTCGATATGGCAACTGGGCAACGGTCGGCCGACATAGTCGCACAGAAACTGCATCGACTGTACGATTAAGTTGCTCTTATCTGTCGGGATTGAGTCAACACCTTCACCATGAACAGCTATAGAAATAGCCTCTGGCTCTGACTTTGAATGAGGAGTAAATTGAAATTCGTTGCGTAGATTTAGCGCCATTCCCAAGCAGTCGAAGCCTGGCCCTAAATTTGCAGTTGTTGCGGGTACGGTTACGGTAATTGTTGACATCAAGATGATTTTACGTGGCGGCCGAACAGTGTGCCATAATTGTGAGTTAGACGATGATTTTAAAACAACTGAACGATTCTTAAAATGAATCTTGTACGGCCTAAACAAACTAAATGATTAACTTAAACGGCATTCCGCCAATCTCTCCGAAGAATTTAGCAATTCAAGTCACAAAACAAGCGCAAAAGAAAATGCGGCAAGGACACCCTTGGCTGTTTGATGGCGGTATTGTGAATGAAAGTTTTGCTGGGAAGAGTGGCGACATCGCCATACTATTTGATCAAAAGCGCAAGTTTTTGTCTGTAGGCCTTTATGACCCCGACTCTCCGATTCGGGTCAAAATGCTGGCATCAGGGAAGCCAACAAAAATCGATGGAGATTGGTTTAAGCAGAAAATTGCTGAAGCGGCCGCCAAACGACAGCCGATTGCAGATAGCGGCACCACCGGGTATCGGATTGTTTATGGTGAAGGTGATTTTCTGCCCGGCTTAATTGTGGATCGATATGGAGACACACTGGTAATCAAAATTTATTCAGCCGCCTGGTTCCCCCATCTGGCCGATATTCTGGCGGGATTGGATGAAATCGTCCCGTCAGTTTGCCAGATTTTACGACTGTCGCGTAATGTGCAGGCAGGTGAAACTTGGGGGCTAAAAGATGGCGCCGTGCTTAAGGGTGAGCTGCCCGATGCTCCTGTTCCGTTTATCGAAAACGAACTTAAGTTTGCGGCCGACGTTGTGCAGGGTCATAAAACCGGCTTCTTTTTTGACCATCGTGACAATCGACAGCAGGTCGGCAAGCTGGCAAGAAACAAGCGGGTGCTGGACGTATTTGCTTATACGGGCGGATTTTCGCTGTATGCCGCGGCCGGTGGAGCCAAGAGCGTCATCAGTTTAGACATCAGTCAACCTGCACTCGACGCAGCCCTCGACAACTTTGAGCTGAACGATGACCGGCAAGAGGTGCTTGAGTGCGAGCATGAAACGATTGCGGCCGATGCGTTTAATGTATTAGACGACATGGCCAATGACCGCCGAAAATTTGATTTAGTCATCGTTGATCCACCTTCATTTGCAAAAAGCCAAGCGGAAATTGCGGGGGCGGTCAAAGCGTATGCCAAGCTAACCAGAGCGGCGTTAAAGGTGTTATCACCTCAAGGCACCTTGGTGATGGCGTCATGTTCGAGCCGGGTGTCGGCCGATTTGTTTTTTGATACGGTGGTGGCGGCCGCAGCCGAAACCGGCCGGAAATTGTGGGAGCAGTCTCGCTCAGGCCACCCGATTGACCATACGGTGCGTCCTGAATTTCCTGAGGGAAACTATTTGAAGTGTGGCTTCTTCTCAGTTATTGATTGATCTACCTGATGCTTAAACTGTTGTGACAAATGTCATCAGAAATCGCTGATGGCCGTGACTAGCAGAATTTAAAAGGGCTCATTAAAATGGGAAAGTGTGGCACACTTTTATCCCGCCTAGCCTATCTTAAATTTAGGTATTAAATCATGTCGAATAAAAACAGTTCAAACAGCGCAACAAACTATGCCGCCAACCATATTGAAGAGGACGTTGTTCCTGCAGAAATAAGAGAGCTAGCTCAGGCTAAAAACAAAAAAGAGATTATTAGCAGTTTGTATCCGTACCCAACAAAAATGCGTAAGGGGCTTTATGAAGTTGAAAAACGGACACTGCAGGTGGAGCTATTAAAATTGCAGCGCTGGGTGCAAGACAGTGGTCAACGGATCGTTTTACTATTTGAAGGACGCGATGCGGCCGGAAAAGGGGGAACGATTAAACGCTTCATGGAACATTTGAATCCACGCAGTGCGCGCGTTGTTGCTCTCAACAAGCCAACCGGTGACGAGCGTGGCCAATGGTACTTTCAACGTTACGTTCAGCACCTGCCGACAAAGGGTGAAATTGTGTTTTTTGACCGCTCTTGGTACAACCGTGCGGTGGTTGAGCCGGTGATGGGTTTTTGTACGCAGTCTCAACACCACGCTTTTTTACGTCAGGTGCCGCTATTTGAAAATCTGCTAATTGATGATGGGGTTCGTCTGTTTAAATTTTGGTTTTCTGTCAGCCGTGAGGAACAATATCGACGCTTTAAAGTCCGAGAAACTGATGCGTTAAAACAATGGAAGTTAAGCCCGGTTGATACCCAAGGTTTAGCGAAATGGGACGCTTATACAGATGCCAAAAGATTGATGTTCATGTCGACCGATACGCGCATGTCCCCATGGACGGTCATAAAATCTGATGATAAGAAGCGAGCTCGCTTAGCCTGTATGCGGTATGTCTTGAATCAATTGCCGTATGCCAACAAGGATAAGGAGGTTGCTTATGCAGCAGACAGGCAAATTTTGGGGAAGAAAGAGGATATTTATGACGACAGTGATTGGTAGCAGGCTCAGCTATTCGATTCAAACAGTG
>JBGCDP010000340.1:0-18773 GCA_045105475.1 Anaerolineae bacterium | reverse complement strand
AACGTGGTACGGATACCGGTTGTCGGTTGCGATATGGTAGAACTGAGCCGTCATTTGGTTATAAAGTGTTGACCAAGATTTGCCGCCGTTGTAGCTGACAAACGCGCCACCGTCATCGGAACCGATCATGCGCTCAGGATTAGTTGGATCGATCCAGAAGTCATGGGTGTCTCCATGCGGACTTGGGAACAAGGTAAAGGTTTTGCCACCGTCAGTTGATTTGTGCGCCTGCTGATTCCAGACCCAACAAGTTTCGGGGTCGGTCGGATGGGCGTAGACGTGCATGTAATACCACGGCCGCCAGCGGAGATCCCCTTTGTCGCAAACCTTTTCCCATTTGTCGCCGTAATCGTCTGAGCGATAAAGGCCACGGGTTTCCCCTTCTGACTCGATCATCGCCCACACCCGACCCGCTTGAGCGGGGGAAGCGGCGACACCCATCTTGCCTAAGGTGGCCCAAGAGCCATCTTTGTTTTTCGGCATCCCCTGATTCTGAGAGATGTTTTCCCATGTGCTACCGCCATCAAACGAACGCCATAGTCCTGAATCTGGACCGCCTGAGTCGATGCTCCAGAATTTGCGCCGGGTTTGCCAAAAAGTAGCAAACAAAATGCGAGGGTTTGACATGTCCATGCTGATGTCAACGGCTCCGGCTCCGTTGCTGACATGCAGAACTTGTTCCCAGCTTTTCCCCCCATCTTTCGAGCGATAAACGCCACGTTCTTCGTTGTCTTTGAATGCGTGTCCTAAAGCGGCCACGTAAACGAGGTCAGGATTTTCTGGGTGGATGCGGATCTCGCCGATGTGGCGGGTGTCGGCCAAGCCACAGTGGGTCCAAGTGCGGCCCGCATCGGTCGATTTGTAGACGCCGTTGCCATGGGTGACGTCGATCCGAATGGTGCTTTCACCCATTCCGGCATAAATGACGTTGGGGTCAGATGGAGCGACTTGGAGTGCTCCAACGCTGGAAGAGGCGATTTGTCCATCGCTGACATTCTCCCAATATTGGCCACCATCATCGGTTTTCCAAATGCCGCCAGCGCAGGCACCATGATAAAAGACGGCCGGGTTGACCGGGTCGGCCGCAACGGCGACTGAACGGCCACCGCGGGTTGGGCCGATACAGCGGTATTTCATCGCAGATAAATATTTAGGATCAATGGTCATCAAAAAATCTCCTTCTATGTCGAAAATAGTGTGGGGCGAGTGGTGAGACTGCTCCACGCTGACTTGCAGAATTTTGAGCGTAGCGACAGAAATTCTGTTGTAAGCGAAGCGACGCTGATAGGCTAACCGACTAGGATGCTATTTTAGTTTTTTCAGATGGGCAAGCCTTAGCACAAGCAGTTTCTAAACTCAGATGTTTCACTAACAGGTCAATCGATTTAGGCTGCTTCTTGGTACCATTTGAGCGTTCGCGCCAATCCATCTTCTAAGGATTGTTGAGGGGTAAAGTTAAGCTGCTTGCATATGTGTGAGATATCAGCGGCCGAACGGGGGATATCTCCAGCCCTGGCGGGGCCATACTTGTAGCTGATCCCATCGACAGATATTTTTTCAAAAGCACTTAAAACTTGATTGAGCGAGACAGATCGGCCGGTGGCGACGTTAAATACCGCTTTTTCAGGGCTAAACTCCGTTTCACTGGCTAGAACATTCGCCTGAGCCACATCGGTGACATAAACAAAGTCACGTGTTTGCTCACCGTCCCCGAAAATTGTTAGCTCTTTCTCTTTTACAATGAAATCACAGCAAATGGATAGAAAACCTGAATAGGGTGAAGTTGGGTCTTGGCGTGGTCCGTAAACATTGAAATAGCGTAATCCGATGAACTCCGTACCGTAGGCTTGGTTATAGGTTGCGGCGTAAAGTTCGTTCATGTATTTGGCGGCTGCGTAAGGTGAGATTGGATTGACCTTTGCATCTAGTTTGCAAGGTAGATCAGGCTTGTCACCATATACGGCCGCTGATGAGGCGTAAACGACCCGTTTGATCCCATGCTGCCGCGCTGCTTCAAACACATTGTAGGCACCGGTAACGTTGATCTGATGGTTCAGCTCAGGGTCTTTAATTGAATGGGGTACACTGACCAAAGCCGCCATCTGGAAGACGAGGTCACATCCGGCCATCGCTTGGTAAACTGTTTTAAAATCAGCAATGTCTCCTTCGATGATTTCGACGTTTAGCCCGGCTAAATTTTTGCGATGGCCGCTGCGAAAGTTGTCGAGAATCCGGACCGGCCGATTTTTGTTGAGCAGTGCTTCGGCGATGTGTGAGCCGATGAAACCGGCTCCTCCAATTATCAATGTTTTCATGGGATTTATAATCTCGCGTTATAACTGTTTTTCCAAATTTCGAGCTGTTTTTTAAGCGTCATGTTGGCTGCAGGTTTTAGCCGTTTTAGGTCGTGACAAAGCGTCTGGACCGCTTTCGTTCGATTGTTTTTGTCTGGTGGAATGAGGCTAACAGTCGCGTAGTTCTTTTGTAGCCAATCAAAATAAATATAGCCATCCGTTTCGCTAATGGGGTGGATTTCTAGATAGACGGGCGGTTCATCTGTCAAAAATAACCATGACAATTGAGAAATTACAAACTGGGGTGAATGTGTTTCAAGGTGAATAATGTTAAGGCATTTTTGTGTTATTAAATCGGAGATAAAGAGAACCTTGATTGCCTGATATCCATATTTATTATTAATCGTGAGCACTTCAACTCCCCAAATATAGTTTGATTTTGAAGCGAAAAGCGGCCGTTGTTCAATTCGTGTTTTTCTCGAAATGATTATTTCATCAAAAGGTCGATTTACGGCTAACTTTGTAGCAGGGTCCTCTAAAAGTGGGATGTTGACCTTGGCTGGGGATGGTCTGAATAAAGAGCTTTTTCCCAGCAAAGCATCGGCCATGACAATGAAGACCAGGATGGCTGTTTGGAAAACAGGATTCCAAAAGCTAAGTGTGAGCGTTGTTAAGGCTAATGTGGTCATCAATGAGAGACTGAGCCCTACTGATAAAACAAGTTTAAAGATATCTCCCTCGATAGCGACCCGGCGTACCAATAAGTAACCAGGGTAAAAACTGAGGAATAAAATAGTGATTAGCGTTCTGATGCTATTGCTGAAGTCAAACCACAAGAAAAAAATGATTGCTGAACCGGGCAATAGTGAAAAAAGCAGGACTTGGTCGATAAATCGTTTTTGATTGTGGAAGGAAAATTTAAGCGAGTTAGCCATCGTTTTCTAGCTCTGTTTCAGGAATCAGCCTGTAAATTTTGGCGTCAGGCGTGTCGTATTCAATCCTGAACATGCCTGAAGCCATTAGCTCTTGTTCAAATTGATCGAGGGCACCTTTTGGCATAATGCCTAACGCTTCAACCTCTGCTTTTTGGCTCGATGTAATAAAGAGATAAGCGGCCGAGAAGCGATCACTCGACATCCAGCGTGACATTTCTGCAACCGGATGTTCGAGGATTTTGCTAATGACGTCTGGTTTTTCTCGTGAAATCGGAACGTAGAAAAAGTTTTCGTAGTTGGTAAATTGTGACGGGTAGTTTTTTGACCCTTCGATGAGAAGTGAATTCGGAGGAGCGGTTGAGTAGAGATATTCGGCCGCACTGAGTTCATCTGGACTGAAATAATATTGTTTGTCTTTGCCAAAATAGGCGAATAAGAAGCCGGTCAGCAGCAAGCATGAAACAAGGACGGCCGAGAGGAAGGTTGTAAAATGACGGCCGTGATCAGATGTGGGGTAAAAAAGGGCCGCGACTAAAATACTTAGAAACGGAATGACAAATAGATAGACACGAAACAGGACTTCACCCCCGTACGATCCACCTGCCACTAGGCCAATCGGAGCAATAATTAACACCAGTAACGTGACATCAAACAGACCATTATGCAGGCGGCGTACCCCGCCCAGCATCGCCAAAAACCCAACCGCAACCGTTAAATATCGGCCTAATTGGGCAACGAGCTTTTGTCCCGCGCTGGCTTGCCCAATGTCTTGCAAGGTTTCTTCTGCGTTACTGGCTAATTTGCCGAAATCTTCCAATTCACCCAAGATGTGTGCAAAGAAAAATGGGCCTGCAAATAGGGTGTTCCATGCGAGCAAAATGACAAACATGATGACCGGCAGGCTGATCCATGAACAACGGCCGGTGATGACTAATAATCCAATAACAAGCAGAGCCATAATCGGCGTCAGCTGATGGCTCGCAACAATATTGGTATACAACAAAATGACGAATAGTGCTTTGAAGCTAAAAAATTTACTGACTTCTGTCGGGGTTTTAACCTCAAGGTCTTGTCTATAAATCGCTTGGAAAAGTTGCCACCCTCGTTTGATTGGATGGGTTGAAATCGGCCGGTATCTTTCTGTGGAGGCGGCCATCGTCGGCCGAAACCAGCGAATGATGCACACGATTAAAAGCAGATGCTGAAAGAATGCAAGGGCTTGTGGTGCAAAATAATCTTGGCCTATCCAGTTTGTAAGAATAAAGATGAATGTCGCCATCCATTTCAAGGGTTTAATATAGCTTAATGAGTCAGCCAATAGATAAACCAGAATCGCGTTGATTATTCCGAAAAACAAGGGTGCCCAAACTGCAAAGTTCAAAGGGAGACCCAGTCCTGCGCTTTCTGTAAAAAACGCATTTAGAACAAAGAAACCTGGCCAGTTGTGATATGCATCTAAAAACTGACTGTACCGATCAACTTTTTGGTTGCGTAATATGAATTCGATAACCCCAACATGTTTCCATGCCCATGAATAACGTAGCGTTTGGTAAAGGACAGTTGGGGTTGCATGGATAAAAAAGATGAGGGTAAAGAGGTGGCTGGCTAGAGTGCGTTGGGCGGCTGGATCGGTGTGCAGTAACCATAAAAAACTGGTGATTACCGCGATCAAAATGACGTAGCAAAATTTTGGTAAAACTGAAAGAAGACCAATGTCTGTCATTTGTGCCGGATCAACAGAACCCAATAGGGTAAACCATGCTAGAAGCGACCCTCCTAAAAACAGTGTATATAAATACCCTGAATGCTCTTGGAAAAAGACAATCAGCTTCGAGAGAAGCATATTGATTTGCTTTGATTCTGTTTTGTCGAAAGGACGAAAACTGGTTGTCATTAAATTCTTGCCAACACGGATATTACATTCTGGAATAACCAATAATAATGCTTGGTAAATGTATCGTTTTTCGAGAGATTTGACTTGAGGTGGTGCAGCCAAGCCAACAAGATGATGGCTCGATCACTTTCGCAGGCCGATTTTAAAGGATTGGAATCGTAAGTTGCGTAGGTGGCTGAGCTATAAGAGCGCGGCCGCTTTAGAGTGCTAATAACGGTTGACCCTAACTCTTTATTTTCTATTTGAGCTGTGGTGGTTAATAGTAGATGAAAAAGATCGACGGCCGGATATGATTCTTCTTGTGCGGTTTCCCAATCGATTAGACCGGTCATCTGGCCGGTTTCTGGGTCTAACATGATGTTTCCAGGCCATAAATCTCCATGAATCGGCCCTAAGCGTATTCTGTTAGCCTGCAAGGTAGTAATCAATTCGTGCGTTATCGCCTGCAACTTGCGGCCGATAAACGTTTTATTTAACCAGCCAAGCTCCTTTTCGATAAGCGCAATAGGTTGAGCTACCAGCTTTTCTAAAACTTTTGCGGGTATGTTGATGGGGAGGGTTTCTTTATATTGGTAGTAAGAGGCCAACGCTGTAAAAGTATTTTCGATTATAGGCTTTAATGACCGATTTTTTTCTTGTTCCAAGTAGCTATCCAGCGTGATTCCAGGGAGTTTTGTTTCCAGAACAGCGCTTATTTCTTTGTGCTTATAAGTCGCTAAGATTTGTGGGATTGCAAACTGTAATGCTTGCCCTCGATTCGTTTGAACCGTTCTAAGCGTATCGGCATGGTGCCCCAATGACTGCCCGGCCGATTGGCTGTTGCAGATCTTGAATACCGCTACTGGATCTTTGCCTCCCTCACCAACGAAAAATACTTTGACATTACCATGCGTTGTTGTTTGAGCTTGGATAATTGAATTTAGTGATATTCGGCTTTTAGCCGATTGATTATTAAGACAGGTTTGAAAGACTAGTGTATTCAACTTTTGGTCTAAGACGCTACTTGACGGGCTCCCGTCTGATTCTTGACCTTTAAATAACTGTGCTATGCGATTGAACCAGGGGGTAAGTAAAAGCTTTGGAACACCGATAATGATCAAACCAGCGATGATTACCTGTGTAAAAAGCCATCCATAACCGATTCCTTCTAAGCCGAAACGCTTCATCCATAATAGGCTGAAGCCTAGAACTAAAAACCCTTGCCCACTTAGAATAATGACGAGTTGAAGCATTTTTTTTCGGACACGAAGGTAACCTGTATATACCGTAATAATCGTTCCCGGAATGGCTGACACTGTAAATAATCTTAAAAGCGGTGCGGTATTTGCAACGTAATCACTTCCATAAAAACTAAGCAGGATGGGCGTCACAATGTAAAGGGCTGTAGCGATGGGTATAACGATCATAAAGCTCTTCATCACAGTTTGGTACGCTAGTTTGAAAAGCTGAGAAGGATCAGATGACCCTTCGGTAATCAATGACATCCCCATGTTGCGGCTAATTAAATAGAGTGCATAAGATATGTTCCATGCCAGATAGAACCATGCACTTTCGGCCGCTCCTAACGTTTCGAGCACCAATAGCGGCAGTAGATTGGTCGTTGCCATCCAAACTGCAGAAGCAACGTAATCTGAGAAGATAAATTTTCCAACAGCTTTTATAGTTATCGACTCTGTTGGGGGGGTGTTGCTATTTGGGTGCGTGGGAATAATCTTGCCGAAGATCAGCCAATTGATGAGAGGTAGCAGCAAAAATACAGGCAATATCCATGATACGAAAACGCCCGATATCGGAAACATCGATACAACAAGAACCAATAGCGCAATTTTAGCCAATGCAAAGGCCAAGTTTTCGGCCGGAATCCAGATCGCTTGGCGTAGTCCGGTCAAGGCACTGTCTTGCAGCACAAAAATGCACCAACCCATTGTGGCGCAGACAAATAAGATGCTCAGCCAGCGACCCTCTCCAAAAGTTGTTTCTAAGCTGGGGGCCCAATAGGAAATGCCTAAAATAAAAATGATGCTGGCAATGGCCGAAATTGAGACGGCCGTTGCATATGCTAGTCCGATGAGCTTTTTGGTTTGGTCGCCAGCCCCTGGCACAAAGCGATTTAAGCCATTGGGCAAATTAAGATGGGAGAGGTTAACAATGAACAGCATCATTGAGATGAGGGCTGAACTAATACCAATCGCCTCAGCTGTGTAGAAGCGTGCTGCAAGCAGCCAGTAAACCATGCCTAGAGCTGATGTAAGTAATGAGCTTGAGACAAGGGCATAACCGTTTTTGTAGAGAGGTGTATTTAGATGTGTGCGTAACTTCGCTAGTTTTTGATTTAAGTTTGTTTGTGCCGTGAGAGACATAGTTGCTAATAGACTAAATTAAGGCTGATTATTGCCAGATACGAACATAGTCAACTTCGACCTGAGACGGAAAAACTGTCGTGCTGTTAGGTGACCCTGGATAGTCACCGCCTACAGCCAAATTAATAATCAAGTAGAGCGATTCTTGGGGGATGACTTCGGGATCAGTCACTTCCCAAATCAGGTCCCCATTTAGAAACCAGGTCACCCGATCGGGCTGCCAGTCAAGCCCAATGGTTTGCCAACCCTCACCTAGATTGGGCACAAATTGAGTATGTCCTACGCTTTGTCTTTGTTGATCGCTATCGATGTAGTGAATGTGCATACGTGCGGCATTCATCTCATCACCTAATATTTCGAGGATGTCAATTTCCGGCCGTGATTCATGCGTAATTGGTAGCAACCAAATGGCGGGCCATAATCCTTTACCGGCCGGGAATTTCGCTTTGACCTCAACATAACCAAATTGAAAACTAAAGTTAGCGGGTATGTCTGTGTCAGACACATTACGGCCGGTTGTAACCATACCGGAAGAGTATGGGAATAGTTCTCTATTAGGGTTCGTGACCATTTCTTTTCTTGCTTCAAGGATGAGACTCCCCCTGCCGACTTTTACATTTTCTGGCAAATACCATTCCAGCTCACTATTGCCTTTATTGGTGCACCCTTCAACATCCCACCAATAACAATCGGCCCACTTTGATGAATCCAATTCGTGTTGGTCAAATTCGTCTGCAAAAACCAGCTTAAGTCCTTCTGCTGGTGGCACTAACGAGGTCGATGTTTGATTACGCTGAGTAATAGCCATCAGAATCAGAACGAATAGCACAAAAGGGATGCCAATGTAGATTGAGGGTGTTCTTGGGAAGTGGCGCATCATCGATCTTAGGTGTCTTTAAAGCGGATTAATTTCTTGACCATCGCTTTAATCGCATTTTTTGTTTGATAAAGGTGCCAGTTATCTAAATAAAATTCGTTGTAGCAAAATTCTTCAGCACCAAAGCGGCGTTTGAACTTTGCTAATGATTCTAGATTACCAGTTTCACCCATGTGGTAGTAGCGACAGCCCGCTTGGCAGGCATCTTCGATGGCCAATCTATGTAGCAGATCATTGGCTCGCGTTGGAGCCGCCAGATCACGGTTCATAACGCCGCGTGTATAGTTTGCATTGTTGTCCATGAGCACCAAAATTGCGGCCGCAGGTTGGCCGTTTTTTCTAGCAACCCATAGTCTACATGCTGCACCTAAGTGCCGGGCGATGGTTTGAAACTTTTCGATTGGATCTCGACGATTAGCTCGAAAATTAGCTAAAAAGTGAGGTTCATTCTGATAGTCTGCCCAACGTTTGATTGAAAGTTTGAACAATGAATAAAAAGCTTCGATATTGGCAGCTGTAGTGTTGCACTCAACCGTTAAGTCAGATTTTTCAGCTTTGCGCACATTGCGCCGTGTCACCGATTTGAACTTCGTTTCCCAAATGGTTTTGAAACCACCCTCGAGATCTATAATATGACTTTTGCGCTCTAACCGAATCGCGTGTTTAGGGGCGGTATCTGCCCAAATTTGATTGTGTAATGGATTAGGGCGGATGCGAAGTTGTGCGGCTGGAAGTTGAACCAGATCGTCCCAAATCGCCTGCATTTCAGCCGCAGTCGGCCTGTCGGCCGATAATAAACCGCCGACCCCCCAGCTATGGGGCATAGACCCGTAATGGCCGCCGATATTTAACAAATTTCGCTTTTTTACCAACGGCAATAAAAACCTGCGGTCGCCTTTAAATTTGTAAAGCCTAGACACATTTTGCTGGCCTTCTAATTCAAGAAGCGCCTGTGCCCATGCTGGAGACTGGGTCACCAAAGCATCTATGTCGGCTTGGTAAGCTTGGGCCCAGTCTCGCAGAGAAAGATTTTGCCCCACTAAAACTTGGGGGTGAGCTAGGCTTTTAGGATCAAATACGATTGACTCCTCAGATGGTATAACGGTGTTGATGCTCATAATGTTAAAGGGTGCTGCCCGCTAGATTTAGCTTTGCTGAATGCTTTCGATACATGCGCCACATTTTTGTCTTGAACGTTTCTTTAAGCGGAACTTCTTTTAGCCCCTCACCTGCGAGCAAACTCTTAAGTGACTCAGACGTTACTCGATCACTAACAATAATTCTTGCCAATGCAAAGCGGTCATCAAACGGATGGCTGAGTGCATGTTTGACGCCGCAGGCTGAGGTAAACCCTGCATCAATAACCATACGCTTGACACGTCGGCTATGGTAGCCGTGTGGATACGCAAATGAATAGACTCGTTCCCCAATAATTGCTTCAAGCCAGATTTTGCTTAGCTGTATTTCTCTTGCTGCATCCGACTCCGGAACGGTATCTAGATGCGGGTGCGAAATAGTATGCGCGCCGATTTCAATCCCATTTTTATGGAGTTCGACTATCTGATTGGCGGAAAGCATTTTCCGACCGCCTTCGCCAATCTTATTTAGCCAGTGAGATGTTTCACCGACAAAACCTGTTGTGACATACAGGGTAGCGGGCATTTCGAACTGGCTGAGAAGTGGCAAGGCTTCTTGATAAAAGTCTTCGAAACCGTCATCAAACGTAATTAGGATCGGCTTTTCAGGTAGCCTCCGTTTGTTTAAGCTACAAATATAATCTGTCACTGTTAGCGGGGTGTACCCTTGTAGCTGAATCGTAACGAGGTGGTTTCGAAACTGCTCTGGAGAAACGGTCCAGCGCTTAAACTTTGGTGAAGCATAGTTAGATATGCTGTGGTACATGAGAATAGGAATGTTGCAGATCATGATTTACTTGCCAATTTGACTTGTTCTCGACGGCTCTTGAAATAAGCGATGGGTCCATAAAGCATCCCCTTGCGTTCTAACCAGTTTAACTCTTTTGGAAACCCTTTAGCTTTGCCTTGGTTTTTGCGCGAGCTAGGGTTAGCAAGGTGCTGGATACCGGCCGGGAGTTTTTTTAATACATCTAAAATCCGACTTGGCTTTTGCAGCAAGCTTTTGGTCAAAAAGGCTGTAAATCCGGCCCCATAGCCAAAAGCGGTACGTTTTAATCCAGCGTACTCAGCCCTGTGCCAATGCCATACAACCGCATTGGGTTCATAAACAAGGTCATATCCTTGCGTGATGATTTGGAAGAATGCATCTAGATCGTCTCCGCCCATCCCTTTACTCCCTGCGCCAAGAGCGGTATCAAACCCACCTAATTGCTTAAGCGGGTCAGTTTTAAACGCCATATTGGCCCCTGATCCGAAATCTCCCACAGTGTATGGAAACAAAGGTCCTTTTGAATGCTCGTGAGTAAGCCCAAAAATGCGTTGTTTAAGCCCTTTGCCAAACCCGCCAAACTGCTCGGTCCAAATTTGAGCCGGTGTATTTAGCTCGGCTGGCCAAATCATGCCGGTGACGGCCGCAACCGTATCTGTGGTTGTGAACCCATTGGCAAGTTCTAATAGCCAGTTGGGCTCAACAACGACATCATCATCTGTAAAAGCAACGATTGGTGCATCAACGATAGATAAGCCCTTATTGTGTGCAGCGGCTAACCCCGGCCGATCTTCCCTTAGATAAATA
Source organism: Anaerolineae bacterium (assembly GCA_045105475.1). Lineage (GTDB taxonomy): Bacteria > Chloroflexota > Anaerolineae > Promineifilales > Promineifilaceae > WTJY01. The sequence continues at coordinate 7,701 of JBGCDP010000340.1, read as the reverse complement.
ATCATCGGATTATGAGCAAATTGCTCTCGAATGTAGGTTTCTGTTTCATCTGTAGACGGGGCATTATCGACCACAATAATGTTGTAATGGGGATAATTGAGCTTCAGCAACGAATCGATTGTAACCCTGAGTGACGTGGTGCGATTTCGGGTTGCAATTACCACAGATGCAAATGGAGCCGACTCTAACGCTGTTTTTCTACTCAGCGTATGATCTTTTTCTAACTGAAACCCTTGAAGGGGCAAATTCACTGGTGCTGGCAGGAAACGATCAGTATGGAATGCGATAATCTCATCTTTGAGTTCCTGCCAAATCAAACGGGACAAGGCCAAATTTGTTAGGCTTGGATGGGGGATATTTAGCTGGAGCGTACCAATGATGTTCTCTGCAATCTTGACCAAGATTAAAGCACGATCATATTCGATACCGGCGGCTTGTTTTGCGATAACAGCAGGGAGAGGATAGGCAAGATCAATAGATAAAGATCTAATTGGACCCAAAGTGTTTAGTTCGTTATCACTGTATTTATGATTCCAAATGGCTTGTTTTCTCATGCTTGTTTCCTCATCATCGGGCTATTCGTTTTTCGGTTGTAAATGTGGCTGAGATTGCCCCAAACATAACCGCTCAAAGTTGTCAAAAAGCCAAATATAATTGAGGCGGCTTTACCCAATCCTCCGCTTTCTGACTGTTTAATAAATGCAAAGATGCCTTTTGCAACCCCTTGCGGCAAAACTTTTCGTACGTAGATTTGCTCAGTTGTAATCGCATCTTGGTGTCCGATAAAGTAGCTAATGGCTGCTTTAGATATTCCTTCTGCGAAACAGCGTTTTCTAAAATATTGCAGGCTGTGCCGTTGCTCTGGAACAAAATGAAAAACCTGGGCATCGGGCAAATGGATCAGCTTGTTCTGTGGCAGCTCTTGGGTAATTCGAATGCACAACTCTGTCTCTTCACACCCGAGTGGCACAGTGCCTATCCGGCCGATGCCGTCTCGAAAAAGCCCTACGGTCTCAAATGCCTCGCGTCGAAATGACATATTGCAGCCGATTAAGTTACGTACCGGCTGAGGGGTTTCTGGAAGGCCGGTATAGGTGCACCCAACTACCCAATTAAATTCGCCTGGGAACCAGTTGGGTCGGCTTTTATGCCACTGGGGGATAATTGAACCACCTGCCCCGATAACGGCCGGATCTGCATAGGCTTCAAGCAAGGTTTCAATCCAATTGGCGGCCGCATAAGCATCCTCGTCGATAAACAAGATAATATCGCCGGAGGTGACACTGATGCCGCTATTTCTTGCACCGGACAGCCCTTGAGCCAAATGATTGGGTATTACGGTCAAGTCAGGCCAAACTCGCTGGGTCCGTTTAAGCAGGATTGGATTGTGGTCGATGACAATAACAATTTCATCGGCCTGATGAGACTGATTCTGTAAAGAGGTAATCGCAGTCCCCAACTCCATCCAGCGATCTTCTGTATATGCACAAACAATGACAGATGTTTTCATCACTTCAACCTCATCAATTAAGCTTGAACTTTTTCTCTGATGATCGTTTTGAGTACGCGCCAACCATCTTTAAAGGTTTGCAGATTGCTTTCACCGTGAATACGCTCTGATTCGAAGCTGGCCACTTCGGCTACCCTTAAATTGGCTTTAATTGCTCGAATGTTCATTAGCGTTTCAATTTCAAAGCCATCTACGTCTAAAGCTAAAGCAGGTAGGGATTTACGCCAGAATGCGTTATAGCCGTAGCATAAATCGCTAAAATTTTCTCCGTAAAATAGAGTGACAAGCTTGACCAAGCCCAGGTTGCCAAGCCTGCGTAGTAGGGTCATGTCGGCCGTTCCTCCGCCTTGTAAAAATCGTGAACCCTTTACATAGTCGGCACCTGATACGAGTGCGCCCACAAATACTGGTATTTCTTGAGGGGCGGTTGAACCATCCGCATCAAGAGCCACAATAATGTCTTTTGTGGCCGCTTCGAAACCAAGCCTAAGTGCATCCCCTTTACCTTTGCCGGTTTGATGAACAATGACGACATTTGGGCACAGCCCCTGAGCAACCGTTACCGTGTCATCGGTTGAGCCACCATCAACTATGATGATTTCATCAACCCAGGTTGGAATTAGAGGCAGAACATGTGGCAGATTAAGTTCTTCGTTCATCGCTGCGATAACGACAGATACGGAGGGGGCGGTGGCCAATTCAAGCGGGGGAGCTGTTTTTGCTTTTTCTTGAAAAGGAGAGGGGATCGAAAAGTTGTTTAGAGCAGGTTGAGTAAGTGACATGAGGGGTCTCCAAAATTGCAATGTCAGGTTTAGGAAAAAGTGCAATTGCTTCTCAGAAAAAGTGATCAGGGGCCAGATTGATCCGAACTCCGAAAAGCAACTGCACGGTCAATGTAAATGCTCAAGCTAAAGTGGCTCCAAAGAACTCTTAAGGTTTTCTAAAAATATAGGTTTGCAAATAAAAAGCCCTTAGCTGAACTTGGAATTGAGTTCAGTTAAGGGCTTTTTTGTTATCGGCTTTGGTCTGCAGTTTAGGTAAAAGCGGCCGTACGTTGTTTGTTGAATCGATATCCGACTCGCTGTTCTGTCTCTAAATAAAATGGATTCTTTGCATCCTTTTCAATTTTTCGCCTTAGATTAGACATATAGACATGGATATATTCTGGATTATCGACATATTCCCAACCCCAAACGTGGGTCAGAATTTGATTGTAGGTTAAAACGGTCCCCGCATTTTGATACAAATGCTCAAGGAGCTTATATTCTGTGGAGGATAGCTTTGTTCTCTGCCCTCTAACAACTATTTCTCGATTTTCTAGGTTGATATACAAGTGCTCGTCACGATAAATCTGAGGCTTTTTCTCAGGATTGTTGAGTGCACCTCTGCGCAATGCAGCCTCGACGCGAGCCAGTAGTTCAGCTTTGCTAAAAGGTTTTGCAATGTAATCATCAGCCCCATTTTTGAGCCCGCGCACCATATGCTTTTCGGCCGACATGCTAGTTAGCATAATAATTGGTACTTGAGACAAATCTCTAATTTTTGCGCAAACTTCCCATCCATCAATTTTCGGCATATGAATATCGAGAATGACAAGGTCCGGCCGATGTTGAAAAAATTGCTGTAATCCTTCCCGGCCGTCAGATGCAATAATCACATCTGCTCCTTCTTTTTTAAAAGCATAGCGGATCATGTCACATAAGCTGGTGTCATCATCAACAATTAAAATTTTAGATTGGTCAATCATTTTTTCTCCTAAAGCTTCAAGACGCTCTTAGTGGGATACCGGCAAAGAGATAAAAAAGGTTGTGCCATTTTCTTCAATACTTTCTGCATATATTTTCCCTTTATGTTCTGTGACAAGTGCTTTTGCAATGGCTAAGCCTAATCCATTTCCATTTTGTTTGTCACTGTGGGCATCACTCCGGCTGTAAGCATCAAAAATATTTGGCAAATCAGAGGCCGGAATACCGTAACCTGTATCACGAATTTCGACCTGTACCACAAATTTATCTAATTTAGTTATAACCGAAACCTGCCCATTTCGAGGTGTATATTTGACCCCGTTGCTAAGCAGGTTTAAAAAAATGCGTTCAAGTTGCTGAATGTCTCCCATAATCCAGATATTTGATTCGGGCATTTCATAAGTAAGACAGATTTCTTTTTTTGTCGCAGCTATCTGAACTGTTGAGATTACATCTTGCAGAACCTGAGACAAATTGACCTGCTGTTTTCTGGATGGCAACGGCTGACCTGATTCCAGCTTGTCGAGGTCGAGGACATTGTTGACTAAATTCATCAAAGTCTTTTGACTGTGAAAAATCGTTTTGGTTAAGCCTGGGTCAGACTTTATTGAATCCGGGTCTTTTTGAATAATTTCAGTAAACAGGCTGATGCTGGAAAGTGGGGTTAGCATGTCGTGGGTTAAAACCGCTAAAAAAGCATCTTTCTGCCGGTTGAGGGCGGCTAGCTCTTCGGTGCGGTTTGCTACAATCTTTTCCAAGTTATCTAAATGATTATTCATTTGGCGCACATACAGGCGAAATGCGTAAGCTGACAAAGCAATCGGTAGGAAAAAAACCAAGATGGCCGGCCACTCGAAATTAATCGTCGCGTAAGCCAGCATACAACCACCTACGGCCGAAATTAATATGTCAATTCGGGCTGCCCATGTATTGTCTTTCCAAATTTCTTTAGCCTGAATTTTTGGCCCATTTTGCAATCGGATAATTCCAATGACCATGGCTAAATTTAAATAGGTATAGGTGATGGATGCGGGGAAAAGGGGAATTAGGAATGCCCAAAGCTCATTGCTAGGGAGCAGGCTTCGAATAATGACGTAAAGATAGCCTGAAATAAAAATTGATATCGTGTGCATGCCAATATTGAATCCCAATTGGGACCAACTTCGTTTCCAGGTTATGTCATTTTTAGGCTTGAGCAACCATGCGCCAATATTAGTCAGAGCTACAACTAGAACGGCAAGCCCTGGGCCAAAAACCGGGATTGTAGCAATTGCCACAGAAGTGCCTACCCCAAAAGTAAGCCCTGTTTGTCCTACGCGAACAGTCGTTGTGGCGATTTCAGAAAAGGCGGCCAAGATCAATAGCACACCAAAGCTAATGGGTAAAGCGATGTTTTGGACTGTGAATAAACCTAAAGCGATTAATACTAGCCCTGCAACTGTGACAGAAGCGAGATAGGTTTGGAAGTTGAATAGCTTCTGCTTTGTAATCAAATGTCCTAATCCTGCTACTAATCTAGATCGATGATTGACGATGCGACTGCAGCGTTTGAGGTGTGGGGCAGTTGGTCGATACCTACGCCACCGCCCCAATAAAAACCACCGCCCCAATAAAAACCACCGCCCCAGTAAAAACCGGAGCTCCAAATTTCGTTGAGATCGTAGCCTAAGGTTTCAATTTCGGAAAATTGATAGTTAGCTAGATTTTCTACAGCGATCCAGCTGTTATCGACCGTGCTTGCTCCGCCCAATATCAAAATTTCGTCAGCACTTTGCCCTTGGACATAATAAATATAGGCATCATGCTGATCGCTAATTGCGCGCTGAACCTTTCCTTGATAATGGTTAAATAGGTCTGGATTAACGGTCGGATCTGTGCTGTCTCCTGGGGTCCATGGGTGAGCTAAATCATTGTGGATGTTCATTCCCATGTTCGCCGATTGAGGAGGGTTGGTTTGCAAAGAAACTGCTTCAGGTGCCCAAATCCGGCCGGCACCTTGCCGTAATGGACTGATAGGTTGGCCTGAGCTATCCAGAAGCGGTTGAGCCGAGGCCATCAATTGATATTTGACCTGATCTGGTGTTAGCTGCGGATTTTCCTCCAACATTAATGCAACTACTCCGGAAGCAACCGCCGTTGACATGCTTGTTCCATTTAAACGATACAAGAATTGATCTGCCGCATAGTCTGGATGATTTTTAACTAGCTTCGCCGACCTATTAAAGTCACTAGGATTATTGAACATGTAAGCCACAATGTTTTTGCCTGGAGCGACAACATCTGGTTTAACAAAGCCATCGGCCGTCGGGCCGCTTGAACTCCAGGTCGCTAGTGAATCATCTTCCCAATAGGCCGATGTGTTGTTTGTATCGATGGCTCCCACCGTAATAATGTATGGGTCATTACCGGGCACAGTAATCGATTCACTCCGTTGCCCGTTGTTGCCCGCGGCCGCTAGCACAACGATTCCGTTTGCCCAAGCGGCTTCAACTGCTCTGTTCACAGGATTGACAAAGTAGGGAACTGTTGCGTGTCCACTTAGGCTGATGTTCATAACACGAATGTTATGTAAGTCTTTATTTTCAATGATGTATTGGATCCCTTCGATTAAATCTTCATAGCTCCCGTTTCCGTTGCCATCAAGAACCCGGACACTCAAAATATTAGCCTTTGGAGCAATGCCAACTGTCGCGCTTGAGTTGGAATCGATCAGCTCACTCCAGATAATATTTGCAAGGTGGGTGCCGTGTCCAAATGGATCATGCCCATTCTCTGGGCCAGCCCAACAGTGATCAGCATGTTGAGTTAAATGTTGATTGATTGCATGGCAGGTGCCATCTCCCGAAAAACTCGCTTGGCCAATAAAGTTATCGAGTACATATTCATCAGGAAAAGTTGCGGCCGATAGTGGGTTGCTCATCACCCCACTGTCGAGCAGAGCGATTGTAATCCCTTCGCCACTTCTAGAATTGCCTAAACCTGCCAAATTCTCATGAACTAAATGAGCACCGATATCAACAGAAACTGGACTTCTATAATCCCATTCCCCTAGATCTGGAGCTGGTTTAACAGCAGGATCTTCATCTTCGTTTGGCGGTACGGGTAACATGCCTAATACATTGATCGTATTGTCCTGTACAGGAATATAGATGGCAGATTCATTCTGCGCGATCTGAATTGGGGTTTTAATCTCCCCACCAGAATTTTCTTCAATAATTAATTGTCCTTGAGCATCAAGGCTGTAGTACATCCCATCAATGTCACCTAGGTGAACATCTCCTTTTGAATCTACGGTTGGCTGAACTCGAATCTCATCCTCAACTTTATAGCGCCACTGTTTTTCCCCAGAAGCAACATTAAAGGCATGAATGTAATCATTGTCGGTTGGTGCATAGATTATTTGATGATCAGGTGAAAGTTGAGGGGTGACTTCAAAGTCTCCATTTTCGCTTTTACGAAATTGTTCTGAACCTGTTGAGTCAAGTTTTATAAAATAATAATCGGCCGGTATATACAAACTGTTGTCTGGGCCCACTAAAGGAGGTGCCTGAATATCTTTAGGAGTTGTATAAACGTATTTTATTGAGCCGTTTTCATGGGCTGCGATTATCGTTCTTTTGCCTGCAAGGACAAAAAACATACCATTGTTCCCGAGCAAAATTGGCTCACTTACTTTATCAATCTTTTTTCTAAGTGACCTGTTTTCCCACTTAAGTGAGCCATCACTGTTATAGGCGTAAATTATTCCATCTTTATCTGCGATATAAATTGAGCCAAAGGGGTCAATAGTAGGGCCAATCTCAAAATGAATATGCCTGTCCTGTCGGCTCCAGAGTACATCACCTGTGTTTTTATTAAGCGCATAAAGTTTTCCATGTTTGTCCATGAAAACGATTTTCTGATTCTCTTGTAAAGCCAATTGGCCGATCAGATCATCTTTTGCTTCATAGTGCCAAAGGATTTCTCCGGTTGTTGATATCGCATGAATATCTTTTTTGTCGTCGTTTAGATAAATGTTTCCATTATTGTCCACAACTGGGCGTGAGATAAAACTACTTCCCTGTTTTAGATCACCTTTTGAGACCTCGCTCCCTAGTGAATCGAGAATAGCAAATTGCCCGCCTTTTGTAATTACAAATGCCCCTCCATTTGGGAGTAGCGCTAATGGAGCAACAATCTGGTTTTTGCTCCCCCCCACTGAGTAAGACGCACTGTGCCGATCTGAACTTCTTGCCCATTTCGACCGGTGGTTTGGTTGTGACCCATCTTGGCTATCGTTCTCATCATCATCATCGTCCTCATCGTCATCGTCATAGCGGGGATGGTTAGGAATTTTAGGTGCGCTTGCACTTGACAAGGTTTCGTTTGCAACAATGGAGGTAATCGCTGGGTCTAAACTAGCTTGCTCAAGCCTATTTACCGGAATCGAGACGCCGACCGCATTGA
>JBGCDP010000339.1:0-21000 GCA_045105475.1 Anaerolineae bacterium | reverse complement strand
GCTGTACGCAATTTTGTACTACGGATTTCCCGGCCTAAATCAGTTGCACTCTCCTTTTAGATGGGTGTTTCCGCTGTCGGTCTCAGTAGCATTACTGGCCGGGTATGGGATGGAATACCTTGCGGCGACCCGCTCTGATGCGCAAGAAACAGAAACCCAGGACTCTGCACCAAACATGTTCGCATCAGATGGGTCACAACCGATATGGAAACAGCCGCTGGTTCTTTGGGGATCACCTTCGTTGATCACATGGTCGGCCGGAGCCGCTTTTTGGGGCGGTGTTCTTGGATTGATCGGCCTGTACATTTCGCGAGCCATCTACCCATCGCTCGAACCAATCATCGAACCGATTTTTGTAGGATTAGCCCAAGCCCCTGATGCATTCCCAAACACGGCCGCCTTTTACAGCTACCTCTTCCCCCAATTTCAACATTTGGCCCTGATTTTAATTATGTGTGGCTGTGCGTTGCGCGTGAGCCGCTGTCCGATTTACTGGCCCAAGGCGATTGGTGGAAAGCCGGTATATATTTTCTTAATCGGATTAGTGATTGTACTTGACCTATTTGCCATTGGAGACGACTTTAACGCCTCTGTAGACCCCGCACTGCTCGACTTTAAGCCTGAGCTAGTCCAATGGCTCGAGCAACAGCCAGACCGCCATCTATGGCGCGTGACCAGCTTTGACAATAAAGGAACAAAGCCATTTAACGCCAATTCAGCCTGGTTAACCGGCTTTAACGACGTGCGCGGCTACGATTCGATTATCGCCAAACAGTACACCGATTATATGAAGCTGATCGAGCCACAAAACGAACTCGATTTCAATCGGATTCAGCCGCTGGGCAATATCGAGGCGATCAACTCGCCGCTGGTTGATTTGTTAGGGATCAAGTACATCATCACGCAAGAAGAACTGCCGTTGCCAAAGTTGGAGATGGTGCATGAAAGTGATGGGCTGCGGGTGTATGAAAATCTAGCCGTAATGCCAAGGGCTTACTCAATTGCTACTAGTGAAACTTTTGAGGCTGATAACAAAGAAACCTTTGCTGATGCTATTCAGAAAATTGATCCTCGTTTTCGGCCGATTGTCGACCTTGATCTAAGTGATGATCGGATGTCTTACATTCAGTTCTTACGTGGAAATGCCCCCATTGCAAATGAGGCTAAGCCAGTTAAAGCCACTATCACGACAGAAACAAACCGGCGTATTTTTGTAGATACAGTTGTAAGCGAAGACTCTTGGCTGATTTTAAACGACAGCTACTTCCCCGGTTGGCGAGCCTATGTCCGTCCGATTGGTGCTCCTGAATCGGCCGAAACTGAAATACCGATCTACAAAATCAACGGTAATTTCCGTGGCGTTTTGCTTAACGCGGGTGAATGGACCGTCCGCTATCAGTATAGCCCACCAACGCTTTGGATCGGTGCGCTAACCACAGCAATGGGGCTGGTCATCATCGGCTTTGCGGCCGTCATCTGGGCATGGCGTCGCTTTTATCGGCCGGAAGGTGAGCTCACCAACACCGCCAGCATCGCCAAAAACAGCGTCGCCCCGATGACGCTCAATCTGTTTAATCGAGGGATCGACTTTCTGTTTGCACTGTTCTATCTTCGCTGGCTGGGTCCGGCCGGATCAGGTGCCTACGCCACGGCGATAGCCATCGCCGGCATCTATGAGATCCTATCTAACTTTGGGCTGAACGCCTACCTCATCCGTGAAGTGTCCCAAGATCGTGAGCGAGCGTCTGAGTTTTTGCTCAACACAACCCTGCTCCGCATCGGCACCGGTTTGGTCGCGTCAGTCCCCATCCTGCTGTATGTGTTTACCGTTGAGAGCAATCCGCAAACACGCACGGCCGTGATGTTTATCATGGTCGGCATGGTCCTTTCGGGGATGGCATCTGGGCTGACCGGGCTGTTTTATGCGTGGGAAGAGGCGGAAATCCCAGCCGCCGTGCAGACGGTCACCACAATCATGAAAGTTGGATTCGGTGTCATCGTCCTGCTTGTTGGCTTCGGCTTTGTCGGACTGGCGGCCGTGTCGATCATCGTCAACGCCATCACCCTGCTCATCCTCATCTTCACCGTACGCCGCCGCTACCCGCTCAACGGGCCATGGACGATAGACTACGGCTTACAACGGCGTATGATCATCGACAGCTATCCGCTGATGCTCAACCATCTCTTAGCCACCGTTTATTGGCAGGTTGACGTCCTAATCCTCAGCCGCATGCAGGGTGAAGCGGTCGTTGGCTGGTACAACAGCAGCTACAAATATGTCAATGCACTCAACGTCATCCCCTCATTTTTTACCTTTGCGCTGTTCCCCGTCATCTCACGCCAAGTCAAATCAAACATCGACGATGCCCGTCGCACATTCCGCATGGCGATCAAACTGCTGTCGCTCGTCTCTTTACCAATTGCGGCGCTCGTCACGTTCTTGGCGCCAGTCATGATCGGCATTCTAGGCGGGGATGAATTTCTACCCCACGGGGCGATTGCACTTCAGGTTGTCATTTGGTCGATTCCGTTCGGCTGGCTCAATAGCGTCACAAACTATGTTTTGATCTCACTTGGGCAAGAACGCATTATGACCCGAGCATTTATAATCGGCGTGGGCTTCAACCTGATCGGCAACTTGATCGTTATCCCCTATTTAAGCTATGTCGGGGCTGGTCTCACAACGATTGCATCTGAGATTCTGCTATTGGGGCTGTTCAACTATTACTTGGTGCAAAAGATGGAGCCGGTTGGCTGGCTAGGTTTGATCTGGAAGCTGTTGGCGATTACCGGCACGATGGTCGCCGCGATGTGGTTACTCTCGCCGATTAATTTGTGGCTAGCGGTGGCTGTCGGGGCGGCAATATACCCGGCCGGACTTTATCTACTCGGCTTTTTTGGGGAAGAAGAGCGGAAGATTTTGGGAAATATTCTGCCAGATACCATCAGTAAGCGATTCGGGTTGAGTTAAGCTGAATCTCATTTCCGAAAAATCCCCCAAGATGTCCTACCACCTAAATCATCATTTGATACTATACTGTTCTCAAAGTTATCATTTTTAGGAAAAAAAATGGATTATATATCAATCGGGCTTGGTTTCTTTTTTATTGCAATTGGGGTGTCTAGATCAAATTTTTTTCTAAAAAAGTTTGATTCAACCATCGGCCGAAATTTCGCAGCCCTGCTTAATATCCTTGTGGGCCTCGCTTTTTTCGGAATAGCCTTTTTTCCAAGCTAAATTGATTTGACAAAGCGATTGCCGGTAAAATCTGGAAAACGAGAGTTGAGTGATCGGCAATTTGCACAAATAGGCGTAGAACCTTCGTAACGCAGCATATATTTTCTCGTCATGATAACCGGGTAGCCTACACCTCTGCTCAATGTAAAAGTGACTTCAAGCTATCATGACGGATTGCTATCCTAGTGGACAGATCAAATAATTAACGGTCTATATTTGATCTGAGTCATCATAGTGCAATTAGGCTCCACTTATTTAAGCTTAGTAACCCGGTTTTTAAATCTTGCTTTCAACTTTGGTGCTACCTCAGATGTTTTGCAAGAATTAAGTCAGCTTTTAAAAAATCACCGCAAAATAGTTAGAATAACAATCTATGGGAAAACATGAATTCGCAGTCATCGGACTAGGGCGTTTTGGCAGCAATGTAGCGCTCACACTTGAGCAAGCTGGCCATCACGTGCTGGGTATAGACGAAAATGAAGAGCTCGTGCAAGCTATCGCACCTGATCTAACCCAAGCTATCATCGCAGATGCGACAAATATTGAAGCATTACGAGCCTTAGACATCATGTCGTTTGATACGGTCATTGTTGCAATTGGCTCAAACTTTGAGGGGAGCGTTGCTACCACCGTTTCACTTAAGGAACTGGGAGTCAAGCGAGTCATTTGCCGAGCCGCATCTGAACAGTTGGAATATGTTCTGTTACGCGTCGGCGCAGACCAAATTATCCGGCCGGAAATAGAAGCTGGTATCCGCTTAGCTGATTTTCTTCTCAACCCGATCATGCTCGAAAAGTTTTCACTCGGGGCAGATACCGATTACAGCATTGCGGAATTTACAGTTCCATCAAGCTTGTGCAATCAGACCCTTTCACAAAGCGATATTCGCGGCCGGTTTGGCATTAGTGTCCTCGTTATCAAACGGGGTGAAGATGTCTTTGTAAACCCCACCCCTAATTCAATTTTACAAACTGACGATGTCGTCGTTATTCTCGGCCACGAGAAAGACATTAATGAATTTTCCCAGCTAGACTAATTGCAACGCTAAGCAAGAGCCTTAAGTCACATGAGCTTTGAAAATAATATCCGCAAAAAGATAACAGCGTGGATGCCTCAGGGGATTCATCGGCCGCAGCCGCGCCTACCGGCTTCCGCTCGAATCGTATTAGGTCTGCTGGGTCTCATCATTTTAGGGACTGCTTTACTCATGCTACCCGTGATGGCGACTGGTGATTCGCTAACCTTTCGAGAAGCGATTTTTACAGCGATATCAGCACTTACGGTCACCGGTTTAAGCATTATTTCGGCCGGGAATGACTTGACCTTCACTGGGCAGATTACTTTGCTAGCTCTCATCCAGTTTGGTGGGGTCGGCTACATGGTCATCGCCACCTTAATCATGCGGTTTATCGGCCGACGTGTGTTTGTCTTAGATCGCTTAGCCCTTTCAAGCTCAATCGGCCTTGATAGCCCCCAAGAAATCCTACATGTGCTAAAGCATGTCATCAGAGGCATTGCACTTATCGAGGGAATAGGCGCAGCGGCACTCTACGCCCACTGGCGTTTTAACGGAATTGTACCGGCCGGCAACGCTCCATTTATGGCGATATTCCATTCAATTTCAGCTTTCTGCAATGCAGGCTTTGATCTTTTTAGCAATGAATCCCTCTATCCAAATGGCGTGCCTAAAGACAACATCACCCTTTTGATTCTAGGAACAATCATTTTCATAGGCGGTTTAGGCATCCCAGTTTTGTCCGAATTTTTCGCCCGCAGCCACTATCGCCGCTGGTCTTTGCATACACGGGTCACTGTTCTGCTCGTTACAATTCTTGTTCTAGTCGGATGGCTATTTACATTTTTGGGTGAGACGGCCCAAAGTGGCGTCCTGCATAATCTACCGTTGAGCCAGCAGCTAATCGAAAGCTGGTTCCATTCAATCTCATCACGCACAGCCGGGTTTGCAGCCTTTAGCGATTTTTCTAGCATTCGGCCCGCAACCATGATCCTAACCATCATGCTCATGTTCATCGGCTGTGCGCCAGCCTCAATGGGTGGCGGCATCACAACAGGCACCTTCGCCGTGTTGTGGATTGCGGTATACAACTACACACGCGGCCGACAAGTCGTCCAAGTTTGGCAACGGACGATCTCAGGGGCAACGGTTCGGCGAGCAGGAGCCGTCCTCACCATTTCAGTCGGATTGGTTATGGTCGCCACATTCCTTATTTTACTAACCCATCCTCAAGCTGAAGCAGGCGAAGTACTTTTTGAAGTTGTTTCCGCTTTTGCCACCTGTGGCTTATCCCTTGATTTCACAGGCCAGCTCAACAACTTTGGTCTTACGATCATTGCGACCATGATGGTTTGGGGTCGCTTGGGTGCATTAACAATTGTGATGGCGCTGATGCAGACAACTAAACAAGCATCCCTGATTAAATACCCTGAAGAAACATTGCTAATTGGGTAAACAAAAAAAGAGCAGAACTTTTGACAGTCCTACTCTTTCCTTTAGCTTTACCTCATCGGTCGTGGCGCTTCAATCTTAAAATTGATCCACCAGAATAAATCCGAATAGGTACTAGATTATAAACTATTTAACACTTAAACCAATAAGGTTATGGTATCGGTTCACGATTTTTTCACGAATTCAGCAATCGAATCGATGATATACACCAACATTTCACTGCTTATTCCGGGATACACACCCACCCAGAATGAATTACTCATTGTGAAATCGGTTCTTTCCAGACTGCCAGCCACTCGCCATGGTTGACCGATATAGGCCGGTTGCCGAGTTAAATTGCCACTAAATAGCAAACGTGTCCCGATTTTTCGTTCAGTAAGCCAAGCGATTAGCTCATTACGGCTAAACGGCGCATCTTCACGCACGCTCATCAAAAAGCCAAACCAGCTAGGTTCACTATTGGCGGCCGGGACTGGCAAATGGAAGAATTCTTCAAATGGTTCGAGTCCCGCTCGCAGGGCTGACCAGTTATGGCGCCTGGCTTCGATAAACCCATCTAAACGCCCAAGCTGAGCCACACCTACGGCCGCCTGCATATCGGTCAACTTCAAGTTATAGCCCACATGGGAATAAGTGTATTTATGGTCGTACCCATGCGGCAAAGTACCCAGTTGCCAATCAAACCGCTTACCACAGGTATTATCAACCCCAGGCGGGCACCAGCAGTCACGGCCCCAATCACGAAATGATTCGACGAGCGTTTTAAGCGCAGGCTTCCGTGTAATTACACAGCCACCTTCACCCATCGTAATATGATGTGCTGGGTAAAAACTAACCGTGGCCAAGTCCCCAAACGTACCGGTGAGCTGACCGTTGTAGCGAGTGCCTAACGCATCACAATTGTCTTCGATTAAATACAGATTGTGCTGTTTGCAAAAAGCGGTAACCGTTTCTAAATCAAACGGATTCCCCAGCGTGTGGGCGATCATCACGGCCCGGCTCTTTTCAGACAGTGCCTGTTCGAGCAGGTTTACATCGATGTTGTGGGTTTCAGTTTCGATATCAACAAAAACAGGCACAAGCTGATTTTGCAGGATGGGGTTTACCGTTGTCGGAAAACCGGCCGCCACTGTAATCACTTCATCTCCCGGTTTAAGGCTGATCTTGCCTAATTTAGGTGAGGTTAAGGCTGACAGTGCCAGCAGGTTTGCAGAAGATCCAGAGTTACACAACATCGCATGGCGAACGCCCATATAGCTTGCGAATTTTTTCTCAAATTCATCAGAATATCGGCCGGTCGTCAGCCAAAAATCCAGCGAAGAATCGACGAGCAGGCTGATTTCGTGCGCGCCAAACACCCGGCCAGAAACGGGCACAGGTGACTCTCCAGGAACGAATGGCTGTTTGGTGAAGGCGACATCATGATAATCTTTTACAAGATCGAGGATTTGCTGGCGTAATTGTTCGGCCTGAGACACAGATTTCTCCAAAGCCAATCGATCTACTTTGCGTAAAGAATTTTATTTCACCCAGCCGATTGGCAACGATTTATTTTACCACGATTGGTTTAGCAGGCTGGCCGGATGTCATATGATTGATATACGGAAAAAGAGGGTAAAACAATTAAACGCTAACGTGCGGCCGATAAATAGACCTTAAAACCTCTGCCACCATAAAAATATTTAAACTGGCAGAGGTCTAATGCACTATCAGCTGCAGGGCCCCCAACTCACTATTTTGAGCCTTTAGACTCTTACGCCAGCACCCAGTGGCGTCATCGGTGTCTCTTTTGGAATACGTCCCTGCTCAACCGGCATTGAGATCGTTTCTAATTGGGGTAACACATATTTTGCAAATAGCTGGCATTCATCTATATGTGGATAACCGGAAAAAATAAACGAACGCATCCCTAAGTCCATGTATGACCGAATCTTTTTAACGATTTGATCGGGGTCCCCGACCAAAGCCATCCCACAGCCAGAGCGAGCACGGCCGATTCCGGTCCACAAATTATCTTCGACAAAACCGTCATCATCAGCTTGCTCGCGCGCCTGTGATTGCAAAGCAACCCCCAACGTTTTCGCATCAAGGGCCCGATTGCGAATCTCTTCTCCAAATTGATCATCCAACTTCGAGACCAATCGATTGGCGGCCGCTCGCGCTTCCGCTTCCGTTTCACGCACGATCATATGCACACGCAAACCATAATCGATTTTACGGCCGTATCCTTTTGCCCGTGCGGTCAAATCTTCCATATGTCCGCGCAGGTTCTCCATTTTGTCAGGCCACATCAAATACACATCACAATGCTCTGCACATAAATCTTTGCCATCAGGAGAATAGCCGCCGAAATAAAGTAGCGGGCCACCGTTTTGTTGATACGGCCGCACAGGATCAGTCGTATCTAGCTTGAGGTTATAAAAATCCCCCTGAAAATCGATATGATCTTGCGTCCAAGCCTGCTTCATGATCTCGATCACCTCACGAGAACGTTGATACCGAGCCGCAGAATCAAGGTTTTCCCCAGGTAGGTTCGACGAAATAATATTGATCGTCAATCGCCCTTCAAGGATATGATCAAGCGTAGCGATCCCCCGAGCCAACATCGGCGGGTGAACCTCACCACAGCGTACGGCGGCTAACAAATTAATATTCTTTGTTTGAGGCGCCACGGCTGAGGCAAAAGTCAGCGTATCCTGTCCCACCTGATAGGAAGACGGGCAAAGAATATTACGGAAACCTAAGCGGTCGGCTTCAAGCAAAACCGAAGAAGTGTTAGCAAAATTCGCTTTGTACTTATTTTCCGGCACGCCTAAAAATTCATAGTCATCGCTACAAATAGGGGCGAACCACGACACTTCAGCGCCGGTTAAATGTGGAGATCTAATTTCAATCATTATGGCAATTCTTCTGGCAGTTTTATTAATACCTGCCGATAAGGGAGTTTCTAAAAGATAGGCACTGGCTACCTTGAAATGGAAGATTCATTGAACCCTTCCACAAGATGGCTATAAAACGATCAAATTTTTAAAAAGGTAGTTTCATCTTTTTGATCGTCTAAACATAGTTTACCCCGACTATGGCCATCAGGTTGATTATAGAGATTAACAGGTTGACTAAAAAGCGCACAGGCTATTCTTTGAAACATAATTCAAGACGCATGATAGCAGCCTAGCTAAATGCTAAAGTTGTTAATCCCGTTCCGCCATGCTGACCCAATCTCAACACTTTGCACCCGTGTGCATGAAACTGAGCAGGCTTCTTGGCACACTAAGTCTATGCGATTCAAAAAACAGAGAAAATGGCTATTTTTCCTATTTTTGCTTGGATTTACGGCCGTTAATTGGGTGAGTTGGAACCATGCTTGGCGCATGACACATTTTGTAGAGATGGGTGAGCGTACAAAATCGCCAGAGGATTTATCGACCTTTGAGAAGATTCCTCTTCTGGTTTTTGGGATTACAGTGCCTCGGCCGCAGACGGTTCAAACCCCGGCCGACTATGATCTAACGTTTGAAGCTGTTTTGATTGAATCAGGCGAACACACCCTTTCAGGATGGGTTATACCTAGCCAAACGCAGCCTACCTTAGGCACAATTTTACTCTTCCACGGGTATGCAAGCGCCAAAGACAATCTGCTGACAGAAGCTGAGGCTTTTCATCAGATGGGATACACCACCATGCTGGTTGACTTTCGCGGCAGCGGCAGCTCCACCGGGCAGAATACAACGGTCGGGTATGAAGAAGCTGAGGATGTGGAGGCCGCTTTTCGTTTTGCTCAAGATGCTAAATTGGCACAACCAATCCTGATGTATGGCATGTCGATGGGCGGAGCGGCCGCTATGCGAGCAGTCGCCACAACCGACATCAAACCGGATGGCTTAATAATCGAAGCGGTTTTTGATGAAATGCTATCTACAGTAGAAAACCGATTCGATGCGATGGGCATCCCGTCATTCCCGGCCGCCGAGCTGCTGGTTTTCTGGGGCGGCGTACAAGTTGGCTTTAACGGATTCCAACATAATCCGGCCGATTATGCCGAGGAAATATCAATCCCGATTTTATTGCTGCATGGGCAAAACGACCCGCGAGCCACGCTAGAGCAGGGTGAGAAGCTGTTTGAATGTCTAGCATCGGCCGATAAAAAGATGGTTGTTTTTCAAGGAGCTGAGCACGAGTCGAACATTCATGTTGACTCAGATTTGTGGCGAAGCGAAGTTGAGGGGTTTTTAAACACAATTTCAAACCGATAGGAACCATATGCGTAAAAATCTAATCCTGCTCATTAATGCGGCCGTCAGCGGTGCAGCATTCTTAGTCTTGCTTCTTTCGCTTGGCGGTTTTGTGCCACAGCTGCACTGGTCAATCGGTTGGTACAGCAATCCAAGACCCCACTTTCTTTTTGTTTCAGCTTGTGCCTTGATCTGGCTTGCTTATCAAAAAAAGTGGAAGCTAGCTTGTATGCCTTCGGCTGCGTTTTTAATTAATTTAGTCGTGCTTCTCCCATTTTTTCTACCAAACCTGTCACAAAATAATGACTTAGGTTTACAGACGTTATCGATTTTGCATCTGAACACAAACAAGGGGGCGGCCGATTTAGAAACGCTAAGCCGATATCCGGCCGACATTTTGTTTTTGCAAGAGATAACACCTGAGCTTGAAGCCCAGCTTGAGTCAGAGCTACCTGACTATCAAATTGCGCTTAGCCATCCGCTTTCAACCACCCAAGGGATTACGATGCTGGTCAACAAAACAAGCCCCTTCAAAACTGAGTTTCATACGGTTCGCCATTTACCTTGGTACAACTACCGGCCGTTGATCACCACCAAGCTTGAACTAAACGGGAAACGCTTGCACCTCATGAGCTTACACACCAGCCGGCCGTTTCAAGGGCACGCAGATCTGTTTCAGCAGCTCGAAGTCGATGCGGCGGCCGAATGGAGTCGGATCGAACAAGACTTTGGCCACGAGGTGGTCTTAATCGGTGATTTAAATTTAACGCCGTGGTCCACACGCTACAAACAGCTTCTTGAAGCGAGCCAAACTCAAGACTCAATGCGAGGCTTCGGTATTCAGAATAGCTGGACCGAGATTGTGCCGCAGTGGCTAGGGCTCCCCATCGACCATGCATTGGTATCTGAAGGACTACTTGTTTTAGAACGCCAAACCGCACCCGTAGCAGGGTCCGATCATGGCCTTCTCTTTGTCAAGTTAACAACCAATCACCCATAAACAAGGCTGGCCTTTACATTTTGTAAAGCACACTTGACAACACTTGATTAATCTTGCATACTATTTCATGTCAAGCAAGCTTTACTAAATATCAAGCAAGCAAGACTTAATTAGGAAAATGATATGAAACAATCAAATGGATATTGGATCGCAATTGGTGTAGGAATAGGTACCGCCATTGCTGGGGCAACAGGCAACTGGCCTGTATGGATTGCAGCTGGTGTTACCTTTGGGGCCATCATGTCTGCAACAGTTGGCAAAATGAAAGGAAAAACGAATGATCAGCTTAAATAGAGGAAAGATGAAAGAAGTTAATAAAAGATATACCAAAGAATTAATCGGTTCAATTGTTGCCTATGCGGTGATGCTAGTGGTTGCTCTTTTGCTAGTAAATGGTCCGTTTGAGAATTCAAATTTGCGCTATTTATTAGTCCTCTTACCGATGGTGCCGGTTTTGTTTACGGTCCGGGCAATGATCCGCTATCTCAACGATACAGATGAATTAGAGCGAGAGCTTCAACTTAAATCGCTAGCGGTCTCATTGGCAGGCACAGCCTTTATCACATTTACATACGGCTTTTTAGAACAGGTTGGTTTGCCTAAAATTTCAATGTTTGCAGTTTGGCCCCTCATCGCAACTTTGTGGATTGGTGCTCGCTTTTATCTAAATCGGCAATATCAATAGGCATCGGCGTATGATATGAAAAATAGATTACGAGTTTTACGAGCAGAACGTGAGTGGTCGCAGGCCAATCTGGCTGATCATTTAGATGTATCACGCCAGACGGTCAATGCAATTGAAAAAGGGAAATATGATCCCAGTTTGCCACTGGCGTTTAAAATCTCAAAGCTTTTTCAGCTAAAAATTGAAGAGATATTTTTTCCAGATGATGATGCTCAGGGCTAAGTACTTGATTATTATTTGAAAAAGAGCGCATGATTAATAATCATGCGCTCTTTTTGTAAATCACCTTCACGACAAAACCAATCCCTATACCATTTATTTGCAGACAAATACCACGACCAAGTTTCAGAATTAAAATTGTTTCAGCGAAACCTACTGCTAATATAAACGCAGCTTGATGAAAACAGTTCCAAGGGCTACTTGAAGAGGCCATTTTTAGTGGATCAATTGTTGATTTTCAACACACTTTTGCAACATTTTTGCAACACAAATTGCATTTTAAACAGTTGATTTTTAACATTTTCAGACTACACTTTTGATCAAATTGTCGCTTGGGCAATCGTTAAAATTCTTTTTTTATATTGATGAATTAGAAAAGATATGAAAAATCCAAAATTGATGTACGAGCAAAAAGTTGAACTTATAAAATGTCCCGCATGTTTTGGTGAAATCAAGTTTCGCCGCGCTCCTTTTCGTGGGCAAAAATTCGATTGTTCCAATTGTTTTACTGAGCTTGAAGTCGTAAACATTCATCCACTACAATTCGAAGAAATCGATATGGTCGACTACTATGAGTATGGTGGGTATGACGACAATGATCACGCCGATTACTCAAAAGATTGGAGATAATCATCTGCATTTACTCAACTAGAGGGTCGCTTTTAAAAAGCTAAATTAACAAAGTGTTCTAGAAAATTTTCAGCTGCATGGAAAACAACCATGCAGCTTTTTTTTGCGTAATTTTTAATACGGTATCTTCCTATGTCCTATCGACGCCTATTTTTTGTCAATCAAATCGGCCCAAATGTTAGTTCTTCAATCGGCCGTTTGGCCGGTCTAGAAGGCTTTACTCGTGCAATTTTGGTTGGGGTTGTCCCCTTGATCGCCTTCAAAGTCTTTGGAAGTAAAGATGCAGTCGCAAC
Source organism: Anaerolineae bacterium (assembly GCA_045105475.1). Taxonomy (GTDB): domain Bacteria; phylum Chloroflexota; class Anaerolineae; order Promineifilales; family Promineifilaceae; genus WTJY01. The sequence continues at coordinate 8,236 of JBGCDP010000339.1, read as the reverse complement.
AGTTTACTTTCTCAGTACGGTTTTTACGCTCCTATTCACATTAAATATTCAGCTTCTAGAAAAGCTTTTTAATCGCAGAGGATTGGTCACGCTGGCCGGTGGTTTATTGGTTTTAACAATCATTTTTTACTATTCAGAAATAACGCCTCTATTTACGATTGGGATTGGCATTCAGGCGGCTGGAGCATCTATATTTTCGGTGTGCATCTCGCTTTATGTGATGGATTACATTGGAAAGACAGAATTAACCAAAGCGGAGTCAAAGCGGATGCTTTATGCTGGGGCGGCATGGTTAATTGGACCTACGCTGGGTAGCTGGCTACTTGATAATGGTTTAGGTGAGTTGCTTTATTTAATTGCTGGGTTATCGGCCTTAGGGATGATCATTTACTTCTGGTGGTTGCGCTTAGGAGACGATGCAGTCATTAAGGCCGCTACCTCTCAATCTGCTAACCCTTTACGAGCTGTGATTCGCTTTTGGAAACAGCCAAATCTACGTATCGCTTATCTCATCACAACGAGCCGTGCCTGCTATTGGGTAACGTTGTTTGTGTATGGCCCGATCTATGTGGTCGAAGCCGGATTACCGACTTGGGTAGGTGGCTTGCTTTTATCTGGTGCCAGCGGGTTTTTGTTTCTTAGCCCCGTGATCCAAAGGTTAGCCACCCATTTTGGCACACGTCAAGTTCTAATTAGCTGTTTGGTGCTGATCGGCTTGAGTTTGGTTGCTTTAGGCCTTATTGGTGAGGCAAAACCGATCGGTATCACGTTTTTTGTAACCGCCGCGGTTGGAGGGGCTAGCATGGATGTTTTGGGGAATATTCCGTTTATGCGTATGGTCAAACCACGAGAACGAGTGGCTATGACAACGGTATTTACCACGTGGCGCGAAAGCTCTTCACTATTGACACAGGCTTTGGTCTTTTTAACGTTGCTGGTTGCTCCGTTTTGGGTGTTCTATCTCATATTGGCACTGCTTCAATTTTTAACGGCAATCGCCGCGACATTTTTGCCTAAGCGGATTTAGTTTGTGGAAACATATGATGAAACCTTAAAGACGATACAATCTCTAGAAAAGAGCCAGATGGCTAAAATATAGTGTTGAGGCGTCAGCCTCTATTTATTGATGACTTAAATTTAAAGCTTACAGACCATAACTAGGAATTGAAAAGGCAAAAAGCCTTCAAATGAAAAAATCGAAACACACACAATTGCCAATCATCGGTTGGCGCGAATGGATCGGGCTGCCAGATTTTGGAATCAAAGCGATAAAAGTCAAAGTAGATACAGGGGCACGGTCCTCATCGCTACATGCTGTCAATTTAAAAGAATTTGAAAAAGATGGCGAAAAATGGGTGCGTTTTCATGTTTATCCAAAACAGCGTAAAAAGCATGGTTTTTTAGAGCTGGAAGCGAAAATACTCGAATATAGATCGGTTCGCAGTTCCAACGGGAAGGCCAAGATCCGGCCGGTGATCGTCACGAATGTGAGCCTGCTTGGCCAAGTATGGCCAATTGAATTGACACTGGCGAGCCGTAACAACATGGGATTTAGGATGTTGCTTGGCCGAGAAGCTATGCGCAAAAGATTTCTTGTAGATTCAGGAAGTTCATATTGTAATCAGGATTTAATCCCTGAAAAAAAGGAAAAAAAATGAAGTTAGGAATTCTTTCATGCAGTCCAAACTGTTATAGCACAAGACGTTTACGTGAAGCTGCCATCCATCGGGGACACAAAGTAAAAGTCTTAAACACACTTAAATTTGCGCTTGACCTTGAAGAGGGCAAACCAGATATTTATTTCTCCCGAAAACAACTTTCAGAATACGATGCGGTATTGCCTAGAATCGGCGCTTCGATCACCTATTTCGGCACAGCCGTTGTGCGCCAATTTGAGCAGATGGACGTTTTCTCTGGCAATTCAGCTATTGGGATTGTTAACTCACGAGACAAACTGCGCAGTTTACAGATTTTGAGTCGCCATAAAATCGGTATTCCGCAAACGACCTTTGTACGAGACAAAAGGGATGTTCTCCCCGCGATTGAGCGGGTCGGCGGTGCACCTGTCGTCATCAAGCTGCTAGAAGGTACGCAGGGGATTGGTGTCTTATTGGCTGAAACGGTTCAGTCCGCAGAAGCGATTGTCGAACTTCTCCAAAGTCAGAAACAAAATGTCCTCATCCAAAAATTTGTAGCTGAAAGTCGCGGCCGCGATATCCGAGCTTTTGTAGTTGGTGATCAAGTTGTTGCCGCTATGCGCCGGGTGGCTCAAGGTGAAGAATTTCGGAGCAATGTTCACCGTGGCGGCCGGACAGAACGAGTAGAACTTAGTGACGAATATAAAGAAACCGCAGTGCGTGCGGCTCAGATTATGGGATTGAGAGTGGCCGGTGTTGACCTACTCGAAGGAAACGGCGGCCCCCTGATTATGGAAGTTAACTCGTCTCCTGGCTTGGAAGGGATTGAGGGGTGTACTCAGCTTGATATTGCTGGGGCAATCATCGACTATATGTCAGCTCAAATTGATTTCCCTGAAATTGACCTGCGCCAAAGATTAACCGTAAGTCGTGGTTATGGTGTCACTGAGCTTCATATCCCGGAGGGATCTAGATATGCTGGAAACTCGATACATGATTCAGGGCTTAGAGAAAAGGACATTAACGTATTAACCCTTTACAGAGGGACAACGGTGATCCCTAATCCAAGAGCCTCACGAATTCTTGAACCGGGTGACCGTTTGCTCTGCTTTGGAAAAATGGAGCTGATGCGTGAACTTGTTCCGGTGAAGACGCGTCGCAAACGTCGGCCAAAGGTCCAAGAACTTCCTGATTTACCGGAGACCCAAGAAGTTCTGGCCAGTGTTGATAAAGTAGATGAAGAAGAATAAATGGGCGTTATGTTTAACAATCTTGACGATATTCCGATCATAAACTCAATCGATATTGAATCTCAAGAGCCAATGACGACTCAGCGATTCTGGTTGCACCTTACGTCCGATGGTATTGGTGCGCCTATCTATATTCCAGTAATTATCATTCGTGGAAAATCGGATAAAAATATTGTTGGAGTTACAGCTGTCGTGCATGGAAATGAGCTAAACGGTATTTCGATAATTCAGAAGTTAGTTCAAAATATTGATCCTCAGAAATTTGATGGGGTGCTGGTTTGTGTCCCTGTTAGCAATGTCCCTTCTTTTTTACAGCGTGAACGTTTATTCCCTGATGGTAGTGATCTTAATCAGATCATGCCTGGAGGCCGACAAGGTGATGAAAGTAACGTGTATGCTTACAGGTTTGTTTCGAGATTGATCAATGAGCTTGATTACCTCATTGATTTACATACAGCCAGCTTCGGCAATGAGAACTCGTTTTTTGTAAACGCAAATATGGAAATTGCCGAAGTTTCGCATATGGCTTGGCTGCAAAATCCGCAATTCATAGTAGACAGAAAATCAAGTGGAAGCCTGAGGCAAGCGGCTGAAGATTTAGGTGTTCATGCGATTACGGTTGAAGTTGGAGATCCCCATCGCTTTCAGAACCAAGCTATCACAACTGGATTTGAGGGGATTATAAATATGCTGGTTTGTTTTAATATGCTTGAAGGGGAGGTACAAGAAGCTGATGAAACAATTGTGGAATGTAGCCGGGCATATTGGTTGCATACAGATCGTGGAGGCTTACTCGAAGTCTACCCTCAGTTAGCAGAGCAAGTTGAAGAGGGTCAGCCAATTGCGAAAGTAAGCAACATATTCGGCGATATAATCAAAGAATATATTGCACCAGAGAAAGGAGTCGTCATCGGCAGAAACACCCATCCGGTTAACCGATCGGGTGGACGGATTCTTCACTTAGGCATTTTTGGTTAACACCTCTGAATACACTCGCATAAACTTATGATCCCCGAAACATATCACCGAATCAAGTTAGGCTAGCTCAGGCTGGTATTCTCGCCAAACTAGATAATACGGCGGAAGGCCGACCACAGCGCCTAATAGAACTTATTTGTTTATACTAGAATAAATCACTGGATGGGGTCACCTCGACCTCATCCGCAAACATATGCCCCTCTTCAATCACGAGTCCAACTGAGCCACAGGTCAATGGGCTATCGTCAGTGACATCAAAAAGCCAGTCCCCATCGATCCAGCCCATAATTCGGTCACCATATGCGGCCAATTGAAATTCGTACGGCCGGTCAAGGTGCCAATTCAACGGCACTTCTTCTAGAACCATCTCTCCATCAAGCACCCTAACGAGCCGAGCTACCCCATCTTCACACAACAGCATTGCATAATAACGTTGCAACCCTTGTACTCGAACCGCAACCCCAGCGGCCGTCGCCAGTGGGACTGTCAGCGTACTTTGAACCAAAACATCTGCCCAATCACGCGTCCCCTGAATAATTAGCCCACGGCCGGAATTTTTTCCTAACCTGAACGCTTGAGGCCAGTTCGCCTCCCACTGATCCACCCCATCAGTCCAAGCCCTACGCCAAACTTGTGGTGCTTTTAACGGATGGGTTGCGTCAAAAACGGCCGGCCGCTTGAAGGTCACTATCGGTTCACCACCCCACGTCAGCTTATCAAGCAAGATCGTTCCGGCCGACCCGGTCACCCCCACACGCGCAATTGGTTGACCCTGTGTATCAGGCATCGTCCAAATAATCCGATGGATCGCCTCACTATCAATTTTTAGACCTTCTCCCGTAATCGTTTCCAATTCATCTCCATCGTTAAACACATCGATTGTCAGGTGCACCAGCATGCCTGGGTCACCCTGAAAGTCGGCCCGAACCGTTTGCCCTGAATAAAGTGTTGGAGATGCCAGCAGCGAATATCCGACCATATTCAACTCGTCTGGCTGGATAAAAGTTGGGGTAGAGGCTGTTCCACCCTCGGCTGGAAAATCGACCTGAAGCATCTGGTCTTGCGGCCGAACCAGAACCCCATCGCTGCCGGAAAAGCCCTGTGTGCTGCCTGGCAAACTAAAGTGGAATTTGGCATCGTTTTTGGGCCAGTTGGCCGGATACCCTGCCAGCCTGCGCCCCATATTGGCGATATGCAACGCTTCAGTGGCGGCATCGGTGATGCTCCGGCCGCCATCGGCAGTTGGCAGATAGATACGATCATTGACCGGCATTCGAAGATCTGCACTATTGCTCTCATCGAAAATAGACATCCCATTTTTAATGCCAAGCAAACACCCAATATTGCCCGAGTTACAGTCAGTGTCCCATCCGGCCGTATTTACAATTTTGAGCGATTCTGAAAAATCATCATTGCCGTAGAGCAAGGCCAAAATAATCAGCGCATGATTGGGCATGATGTGGCACACCCCCCCATAGTTTTCATAGTTATAGACGGTGGCTAACTTTTGACGGGTGGCGTGCCAATCGGTCGGATCAGCCGCATGCCACTCCCGTACATCAGCAATCATTTTAAACAATGTCGAATCAGGCGGAATAAATGAGACCCCACAATCGATAAGTGCATTCAGGTCATTTTCAACAAACGCCTGTGACACCATCGCCGCCAAGACCTGTGCTCCATAAACCGCTTCACCATCATGACTAACACTGCCTGCCCGCTGAGCAAGGTCGGCCGCAAACGCTGGGTTACCCGGAACGACCATCCCCCATCCATCAATAAATATCTGTGCCCCGATCTGTTCAGAAATTGTTTTACCGTTCAGCGCGGCAGAGCCACTAGCTGGGGCCGCAATTCCATTTTTTAAGCGCATAAAAGCGGTATGCTCAGTTGAATTCCCAATACCGCCCCACCACAAGATCGTTTTATTCTCAATAATATAGTTCAGCCATGTTTGGCCTATTTGGGCCGAAGTCAAATACGGGTCACAGCCATAATCATCAAGCGCACGTAAAAAGGTAAATGTGCCGGTGATGTCGTCATCGGTTACTACAATGGGTGGCGTGCCAGGGGTTTTATGATTGACGTAACCATCGATTTCACCCAGCTCACGCATGATGCGTTCGTACTCCCAACCTTCAAACGGCCGACCTAAGTAGACACCGATAATTTTGCCGAGAACCCCAGCATAAATGCGTTCGTTATAATTTTTTGGAAGTGACATCTTTAAATAACACCAGTGATCAGCTACACAGTTGCAATTGATCACTGGCGACTGCTCTCTGCAGACGATTTGTAACTAAATTAGCGCCCTTCGTGGTCGTGGCCGGTGGCTGAAGGGGGTGGCGGTGTCAAGTCTGCAATCGCCTGCCGGAGTTCGGCCGTCATATCGATATCAACTGATTTAAGCGAGCCTTCAAGCTGTTGAACATTGCGGGCGCCTAAAATCGGGGCGGTCACGGCCGGATGGCTGCCTACCCATGCCACGGCCAATGCTACCGGGTCGTACCCTTTGTCAGTCGCGAATTGCACAAATCGAGCGGCCGTTTCAAGCATATCTTCATTGCCATACCGCTTGCTGTACATCGGGCTGTAGTTAAGCCGTGCATCGATTTTTTCGTTCTTTTTCAATCCATATTTGCCGGTAAGCATCCCACCAGCCAGCGGATTGTATGGAATCACCGCCACATTTTCAGATTGTGCCATCGGTAGCATTTCTGTTTCAGCCTGTTTTTTGATGAGGTTGTACATCGGCTGAATACATTCAAAGCGTGCCCAACCATTTGCGGCTGATATCCCCAACGCTTTCGCAATCTGCCAAGAAGCGTAATTACTCGCCCCTATATATCGAACTTTTCCTTGTTTGACCACATCGTCTAAGGCCCGTAATGTTTCTTCGAGCGGCACCGCAGGGTCAAAGCGATGCATAAAATAAAGGTCGATATAGTCAGTTTTAAGCCGTTTTAGACTCGCCTCAAGTGACTGGATGATATTGCGCCGTGAGCCACCCTGTGCATTGATGTCGGTCCCCATCTTCCCGAAAAATTTTGTGGTGATCACAACCTCATCACGATGCCCCTGCATGAGGTCGCCTAAAATTTCTTCAGACCGTCCGTTCACGTAAACGTTGGCACAGTCGAAAAAATTTATGCCTGCATCGCGACAAGCGGCGTACATGGCGGCCGAGTCTTTTTCATCAGCCGGGTCGCCAAACGTCATCGTACCAAAACAAAGCTCAGAAACTTTAACACCTGTGTTGCCTAACAATTTGTAATCCATAGTTTGCCTCATCCGTTGTTAATTCCTTTCATTTAACTCACTTAACAAAAAAGAAAGGTGGATTCAATTTTAACCTGCTAATTTTTAGAGGCGAGATCAAAAACCAAGGAAGACTAAAAACAAAAAAGCCCCAGATAGTTTAAAGTCATCTGAGGCTTTTTGAATTAAAAATCAGTCTTATTTGATTTTTAATACTTTAAAGATTGTTTCACCACGTGGGGTTAACACCTTGGCTTTTTGCCCTTTCTTTTTACCCAAAAGTGCGGAGCCAATCGGTGACTCGTTCGATATCCGGCCGTTTAGTGGGTCAGCTTCGTGCGGACCAACAATACGGTACTCCTCTTCCTCGTCTTCAAACCCCTCTTCAGCAATAACGACCGTGCTACCCACAACGACGACGCCTCTTGAGGTCACATTCTCTTCAATCACTGATGCACGGCGGATCGCATCTTCTAGCTGTTTGATTTTGCCTTCATTCAAGCCAGACTTTTCTTTGGCATCGTGATAGTTGGCGTTTTCTTTTAGGTCGCCATCCGCTATCGCCTTTGCCAATTTATCAGCAATTTCCGGCCGCATGACGTTAATCGCATGATCCAGTTCATCTTTAAGCTTCTGTAACCCTTCTGCGGTCACATATACGGGGCCTCTATCCATGCTCTTTCTCCATTTCTATCGGTCTCTTAGCGGACCTCTCGAACGTATCACATGCCTCACAAAAAGAAAGGCATGGTATTTTTGAATCAAAAGACCCCGCAAAGGCGGGGCCTGACACAAAATATTATAGCCAACAGATATCAAGCTGTCTATCGTTAGCCCTATTAGCTCATCCGAAAACAGGCTTAAACCGATACGGAAAGCCACTTTAAGAAAGGTTTAGGGTAGTCGAGTTTCCACGTTTAACCAGATTGGATCGAATCAAAAAGGGCTGAATATGAAAAAACTATGGCCTTATACCATATTACGGTATACCATAATATGGTATATATTTTTCTTTAGATCCATGACACAAAAACCACTCAACAAACTTAAAGTCACCCGGCCGCCAAAAACCCTGCGCCAGCTCGCCTATGACAAGCTGCGTGAAGCGATTTT
>JBGCDP010000338.1:0-13223 GCA_045105475.1 Anaerolineae bacterium | reverse complement strand
TATTCTCGTAGGGGTCGACGGGGTCGGAACGATCTGTTCTCTTCGGAGCCAAGTTGGTCCCGACCCCGTCGACCCCTACACAAGGATTGCCTCGATATTTTTTCCAATTGCAAACAAAACTTCATCTTGGTTCCAGCGGGCCGCCATCTGCAAAGACAACGGCAGACCATTCTCAGCCTCACTGCTTTTCATATTTAGCGTTGGCAAACCCGCATTCGTCCACGGCAACTGCATAATCGGATTACCCGTGCTTGCATACCCCAGCGGGGCGGTTGTTGGGGTACCGGGGGTAATCCACGCGTCCAAACCATGTTCATCCATAAGGTCGGTCAGATGGGTGCGCAATTCAACTTTTGCCTGCCGTCCCTTCGCCAACGCTTCATCCGAATGTTTTTGTCCATCATGGACTAGTTTCAGCGTCTTCGCCTCGTACAAATCAAAGTAGTCACTAAATTGAGCATGATAGTCGGCCGCGTCTCGCTCATTCACAACCATGTGCTGTTTGCGCACCTCATCAAAATCAGGCATCGCTTCGAGCCGTTTGATCGTGTATCCGACCGCTTCTAGCCTTTCAACCGTCTTATAAAAATGAGCCAACACCTCAGGTTCCGGCGCATGCAGGTACTGCCCGTTTGGAACGCCTAACGTGACATTCTTGGCCTCAAGAGGCTCACGCTGAGCAAAATCTTTGCACAAAACCGATGCGATCAGCTCACTACTTGCAACATCACGGACAAACGTACCGACATGGTCATGTGACGTTGAATTTTCAATTACATTCTCTTTCGAGATCCGGTTATAAGTCGGCTTGAACCCGACAATCCCACAAAAACCGGCCGGGCGATTGACCGATCCAATCGTCTGGGTGCCCAGCGCCAATGGCACCAAACCACCACCCACAGAAGCGGCCGAACCACTGCTCGACCCACCAGGGGTATGAAATGGATTGTTTGGATTACGAGTGGGACCAGGGCCAAAATAGGCGAACTCAGTCGTAATCGTTTTGCCTAAAATCAAGGCACCGGCTTCTTTCAGCTGGGTTACGACTGTTGATTCCGGCGCATACAAAACATCGGCCGAAAGTTGCGAGCCTGCTCGTGTCGGCAACCCATCGACCCGAATAATGTCTTTGATACCTACCGGTAAGCCAAATAGCGGCGGCCGATTTTCGGGATCAGGGTATTTAGCCTCAAGTTCGGCCGCTTGTTTGTGCACCCGTTCCCAACGACGTGGTTCCGGCACAAATGAAAAGATGACCGGCTCAATTTCAACAAATCGAGCCTCAAGCTGATCTAAGTATTCGCTGATCCGCATTTCGCCAGATCGTAGTTTGCTTACAAGTTCAATGATTTCCATAGTTTCAATCGCAAATATTTCCGTAGGGGTCGACGGGGTCAGGTTCAACTCAGCTCCGAAGAGAATAGGTTATTCTGACCCCGTCGACCCCTACCCAGATTGTGCAGTTACGGCTTTAACAGCATCAACAATATGCTGGTATCCGGTACATCTGCACAAATTTCCCGACAACGCCTCACGGATCTCATGTTCAGTCGGATTGGGATTCTCTTCAATCCACGGTTTTAACGTCATCAAAATGCCAGGGGTGCAATAGCCACATTGCAACGCATGTGCTTCATGAAACGCTGTTTGCAATGGATGCATGTTGTCCGGTGTGCCCAATGATTCAACCGTCTCTAACGATTGCCCATTTGCCTGCACCGCCAACATCAAACACGCCCGTACCGGATCACCATTGAGCAAAATCGTACAGGCACCGCAAACGCCGTGCTCGCAGCCAACGTGCGTACCCGTCAACCCAATATCATGTCGAATAAAATCGGTCAGCAATAGCCTTGGTTCAACCGACTTCGTGATTTCGCTACCATTTATCGTTGTCGTAATTTCAATTTTTTCCATAACAATCAACCGTTTATAGGGGGCCTTTTATTGGCAAATTTGAGCCCTTAATCGTGCTTTCTGGACTTTGCCGATTGAATTCCTTGGCAATTCATCAACAAACAAAACCCGCCGAGGGATTTTATAGGCCGCTAGTTTCTCGCGACAATAGTCCATGATGTTTTTTTCAGATGGCGCATACCCATCCCGCAAAATGATCACGGCCGTGATTTTCTCGCCCCAATCATCGTCAGGGCATCCAACCACCGCACTTGTGAGTACGGCCGGGTGTTCCGCCAGTACAAATTCAACTTCGGGAGGATAAACGTTTAAGCCACCGGTAATAATTAAATCTTTGGAGCGCCCTTTTAAGGTGAAATAGCCATCCGGTTCACGCATGCCTAAATCGCCCGTACGCAGCCACTGGCCGGGGGCAAAAGATTCAGCCGTTTTCGATTCCATCCGCCAATACCCCTTAAACACATGTGGACCACGGACCTGAACTTCGCCAACTTCGCCATCTGGCAAAGGCTCCTCAGATTCAGGATTCACAATTCGAACTTCAACTTGGGGCAGAGGGAGACCTACCGATCCGACTCGTCGTTCCCCCTCGAGAGGGTTGGACAAATTCATCATCGTTTCTGTCATGCCGTATCGCTCTAAAAGCTGATGTCCAAAAATCTGTTGGAACTTGATGTTGACATCGTCAGGCAAACGGTCAGAGCCAGAAGTGAGCAAGCGCATGTGACTCAGATCAAAATCGGCCGCATGTTCAAACTCGACCAGCCGCTTGTGAATCGTCGGTACCGCCATGAACACCGTGCATCGTTTTTGTACCATTAAGCTGAGCGCCTGTTTCGGCTCAAACTTCGGCATCATGATCGTCGTGGCACCCGCGTAGAGCGCACCATACAGCGCAACCGGCAACCCGTGACCGTGATAGATCGGCAAAACGTGCAGTAGCACGTCGTCTTCTTGCCAACCCCAGGCTGTCTGTAGCCCGGCCGAATTCGCCGTCAGATTTCCGTGCGTCAACTGGACCCCTTTCGGTTGCCCCGTTGTTCCGCTCGAGTACAAAATCAACGCCGTATCATCAGCATTTTGTGGCAATGGCACATTCAGCTTGACATGCTCCTGCCCCATAATATCCGCAAAATCGGCCGTCGAACCATCCAACAAAAACATCTTTTGGATTGATCGGCACTCAGCGACAATAGGCTCTAACTTTTCCTGATCGGCCGCAAATGCAAAAAACAAACACGGTTCCGCATCATTCAAAAAATAGCTTAACTCACGCGCCGGATACCCAGGGTTTAGCGGCAACGAAATGGCACCCAAACGCATCGTCGCCAAATGCAAATAGATAAACGGCAAACACTTTGGCAGTTGCAGGGCAACACGATCACCAGCCTGCACCCGGTTAGCTTGCAAAAAGTCAAGCGCCGTTTGAACCTGTTGCTCAAACTCGCCAAATGTCACTGTTTCAGACGATCCATCTGGCTGGACAAATTCTATGGCTGTTTTATCTGCGAGCCTGTCGCAGTTTTCTTTGATCGTCGTTAAAAACATGCTTGGCGCGATTTACGCCCCTTCTGGTTTGGTAAACCAAACAACGGCTAATGCGATCAAAGCGGGGACAGCTTGAACAAAGAAGATGGTTGAGCTGACAGAGTAACCACCATATAGCCCTGCGACTAAAACGCAGCTTAGGAAAAATAGCTGAATCTGAAAGCCAAACTTCCCGTTTGGATGAAGTAGCCCCCAAACGAGACCTGCTACTAAAAAGCCGTTATATACACCCTGGTTTGCTGCCAGAACCGCCGTCATTTCAGCAAATTCAAGCGTATTCCCAAACATGCCTAAACCTAAGGGCTGTGTCCATAGAAACATTTCTACAATGAGAAAGAAAAAATGTTCAACCGCAATTAAACCAACCAGACCTTTTTTTAAAATATTCATAATTAAAACCTTTCTGCCTATACTGCTGCGTTATTAACTTAGTTTGCTAAGTGCTTTTGTTAATGCTCGTTTTGCTAAAACTTTTGCCAAATGTCGCCGATAATCGGCCGAAGCATGTATGTCCCCTGTAGGCTCAATTTCATTGGCGGCCGCATGTTCGGCCGCTTGTTCGATAAGTTCTGGCGTAACCGTTTGACCGGATAACATTCCGGCCGCGGCTTTCGCCTGCATCGGCATCGGCCCCACATTCAAGAACACCAAGCGTGCGTTGGTGCATATCCCGGCTGTATCAGTCGTGACCATCGCTGCGACTCCAGCCATCGCATAATCCCCATGACGGCGGGCGACCTCTTCAAATGCATAGCCGGTTCGTTCCAACATGGGGGGGATAATAATTTTTGTTAGGATCTCATCGTCAGCTAAAGCGGTCTCAAATAGGTCGATGTAGAACTCATCGGCCGTGACTAGTCTCGAACCCCCTACTTTTTGTAGCTCAAAGCTTGCCTGCAAAATCACCATCAAAACAGGCAACTCACCGGCCGGGTCCGCATGGGCCAAACTGCCCCCGATTGTGCCTCGATTGCGAATCTGTGAATGGGCGATCCATGGCATCGTCTCATGCAAAAGTGGCACATGCTGTTTGATAAGGTCGCTTTTTTCGAGTGCTGCTTGGCGCACCATGCCCCCGATGTGGACTGAGCCATCATCTGCGACAGACAACCCATCTAACCCGGCCGTTCCGTTGAGATCAATAAGCATCTCTGGCTGGGCTAGCCGAAAGTTCATAACTGGAATAAGACTTTGGCCACCGGCCAATAGCTTTGCATCGTCTCCATGCTCAGCCAAAAGCGTTAAGGCGTCTTCTAAAGTTTTCGGGGCCTGATATGCAAACGGAGCTGGTTTCATCTTGCTCTTTCTCCAAGAATTCAAGTTATGTTGAGGTTCAATTATATAGACTACCTGACCGAAATGATTTTCTTTTTCAAATTTCGGAGTATTATAAATTTACCTTGGTTTTCAATGGCTTCAAAATCAGAAATTCATTTTATCCCAACGTGGGCCGCATATTAAAAAAGGAGAGAAAGCATGAAAACGATTATTGCCAATGGCACTGTGATCACGGCCGGAGATAGATTTCAAGCCGATGTCATGCTCGAAAACGGCAAGATTGTGCAATTGGGGAGCGGTTTAGACCGATCAGGAGCAACCGTGATCGATGCGACCGACCGGCTGGTAATGCCTGGCGGTATCGACGTACACACCCATCTAGCTATGCCGTTTGGCGGCACCATGTCGTCAGACGACTTTTTCACCGGCCATCAGGCGGCCGCATTTGGAGCGACTACTACCCACATCGATTTCATCATTCAACCAATCGGCGGAAGCCTGCAAGATGGTATCAACGCTTGGCATGCGAAATCAAAAGACAAAGCTACGATCGATTACGGCTTCCACATGGCGATTACTGACCTGCGTGATGAAGTGATGGCGGAAATCCCTGGGCTTGTCGATCAGGGGATTACGAGCGTTAAGCTGTTCATGGCGTATAAAAATGTACTCCAAGTCGATGACACAACCCTGTTTCGGGCGATGTCAAAAGCGGCCGAAAACGGAATCCTGACGATGGTGCATGCGGAAAATGGGGATGTGATCGATGATCTCGTCAACCAAGCGTTAGCCAACGGTCAAACCGATCCGATCTACCATGCTAAAACCCGCCCGTCGGCCGTTGAGGGAGAGGCAACCGGCCGGGCCATCGCCTTAGCCGGAGTCGCCAACGCCCCGCTATTTATTGTGCATATGACCTGCATTGAAGCACTCGAGCAGCTCGCACTGGGGCGCGAAAAAGGGTACCCAGTGATGGGTGAAACCTGTGTGCAGTACATGCACATTTTTGAAGATGATCTGGCCAGACCTGGTTTTGAAGGGGCTAAATTCGTTTGCTCTCCACCGGTACGCCAGCCAGAAGATGCGGCCGCCATTTGGCGTGCCTTACAGTCTGGCGCATTGCAATCAGTCTCAACCGACCATTGCCCATTCTGGTATGAAGGGGGCATCGACGGCCGTACCAAAGGGAAAGAACTCGGGATCGGCGACTTTTCTAAAATTCCAAACGGGATGCCCGGCATCGAAGACCGGATGGGTGTGATGTGGCACCATGGGGTGAACAGCGGCAAGCTGACCCCAAACCGATTTGTTGAGCTGCTATCAACCAATCCAGCTAAAATGTTTGGCCTCTACCCCCGCAAAGGGACCGTCTCAATCGGGGCTGATGCTGATTTGGTGATTTGGGACCCGAAGAAAGAACATACGATTTCGGCTGCCAACCATCACATGGCAACCGATTACAATGTATACGAAGGGATGACCTGCGTCGGCTGGGCCGATAAGGTCTTGCTCCGTGGAAATCTTGTCGTAGACGGCGACCAATGGTTGGGCGAAGCTGGCAGTGGCCAATTTTTGCACCGTCAGCCCCATGCTGAGATTTTATAGCCCGCGCCCCTACCGCTGATTTTTCTTTATGACTGAATCTTCAACCCGTAAATTTATTCGCCAAGCGATTTCCATGATCGTGTTGATTCTCATGATCGGCGTTATATGGGAGTTAATTAAAGTCGTGGGCGGCGACCCATGGTGGGCTGATAGCAACCCATTTGGCTGGGAGTTTAAACCTCCGTTTCGCTGGAAGTTTGCGTCCGATCTTAACTTGCCCCACTTGTGGGACATCTTTGGCTCTTTTGCCCAACCGGCTCGACGCAACGGCCCCCCGCTCATCACAATCCTAACCTCAGCCGCTCTTTTCACCTTTCGTGAAGCGATTGTTGGTTTTGCTTTTGGATCAATTTTAGGGTTTCTACTCGGGACAATTTTCGCCCATGTGCCTTTGATGGAGCGTGGCTGCATGCCTTATGTCGTGGCTTCACAAACGATCCCGATTTTGGCTCTGGCACCAATGGTGATTATTTGGCTTAAGGCGGGCTGGATATCTGTAGCCGTCATTTCAGCTTACCTCACTTTTTTCCCGGTCACGATTAATACACTACGGGGGTTAAAGTCGCCAGATCCGTTGGCCATTGACCTGATGAATTCATATGCCGCTTCGAAGTGGGACACGCTATGGAAATTGCGTGTCCCGGCCGCGTTGCCATATATTTTTACGGCACTGAAAGTTTCAGCCACCGCCAGTATTGTCGGGGCGATTATCGGCGAACTGCCGTCTGGTATTCGAGACGGTCTGGGTGGCGCAATTCTCAACTTTAACCAGTTTTACATTTCGGGGCCGGGCAAACTGTGGGCCACGATCTTAGTCAGTGCGGTCGTTGGGATCGTCTTTTTCTTAATTGTCACATTGGCCGAATGGCTCGTGCTGCGTGGTCGTTATCGGCCGGTAGAGTAGTTTAGCCCAAAGGGCGTTGTTACTAGCTCCGGCATTGGTGCCCATAGCAGTAGGATTTTCATGTCAGATCAATCAACCATTTCGGTTAAAAACACAACAAAAATATTCAACGAAGGGCAACCCAACGAGGTTGTTGCCCTTAAAAATATCGATCTTGAGATCAAACCGCATGAGTTTATCTCGCTCATCGGGCCGTCCGGCTGTGGCAAATCGACACTGCTCCGGTTGATTGGCGACTTGATCAAGCCAACGTCTGGCGATGTGCAGGTAAATGGCAAATCGGCCGCTCAAGCTCGGGCTGAGCAAGATTATGGCTTTGTGTTTCAGGCGGCAACGCTGTATGAATGGCGTACCGTTTCGAAAAACGTCCAACTGCCACTTGAGATGATGGGATATAGCGCGGCCGACCGCGCCGCCAAAGCCCAGGAAATGCTTGAGCTGGTTGAACTAGGTGATTTCGGCAACCATTATCCGTGGCAGCTATCTGGTGGCATGCAACAGCGAGTGTCTATCGCTCGCTCGTTGGCCTTTAACCCGCCCATCCTTTTAATGGATGAGCCGTTTGGGGCGCTTGACGAAATGACACGTGAGCGGATGAATCTTGAGCTACAGCAGATTTGGGATCGTACGGGGACAACGATTATTTTCGTGACCCACAGCATTCCTGAAGCGGTCTTTTTGTCGAGCCGTGTTGTCATGCTTTCACCCCGGCCGGGTCAGATCGCGGACATCATCGACATCGATTTGCCAATGCCTCGAACCAATGCGACTCGCGAAGATCCACGCTACTTTGAGCAGGTGAACAAGCTCCGTGACCTGCTGCGTAAAATCGAGGGAGAAGAGGGACACTAAAGGCGTTATGATTAAAAAGCTTTTAATGCGGTACGCACATCAATATGCTCCGGCCGTGATTATCTTTATCGTCATCATGTTTTTATGGGAGTTTGGGGTACGTATTTTTGAGGTTGAGCGTTTTATTTTGCCACCCCCGTCTGCCATCTGGGTCACATTTGTTGAAAACTTTGACCGGTTGGTGCATATCGGCTGGTTTACAACCTCAGAAGCGTTAGGCGGCTTTGTTATCGGTTGCACATTGGGAATCGGCACTGCCTTTATAACGGCCCGCTATGTGATGGTGCGTGAAACGCTGATGCCGTTCGCCATTGCGGCCAACTCTGTGCCGATTTTGGCATTTGCTCCCATCGTTAATAACTGGTTTGGAGTTGACAGTCGTCTGTCTAAAATGATTATCGTAGCGGTCATTATCTTTTTCCCGATGATGATCAACACGGTGCGAGGGCTAACTCTGGTCGATCCGGCCGCGCTTGAGCTCATGCGCTCATATGCGGCGAGCGAGTACGACATCTTAACTAAATTGCGCATTCCAAATGCGTTGCCATACATGTTTAGCGGCTTTAAAGTGGCCGCTTCATTGAGTATGATTGGAGCGGTTGTGGCTGAATATTTCGGTGGCAATCGTTCAGCTTTGGGGGTATTCATCACACAAGAGGCGGCCCTGTTCCGGTTTGAAAACTCGTGGTCAGCCATTATCATAGCCTGTGCTGTCGGTATTACTTTTTACCTTGTTATCCTAGCCGTGGAGCGTTTCTCAATTCCGTGGCATGTATCATTTCGCGAGACAAACTAGGGTTCAGCATACTGGAGCTCGACCGGTTTGTGTCGTATTCAACCTATTTTGGAGGAAAACAAAATGAGTTTTAAAAAGAAAGTCGCAGGTGGTTTTTTGTTACTGGTCGCCATGATCACGGCAGCATGTGGTAGCCCCGAGCCGGTTGCGACTGGTGGTGGAAATGCAGATTGTGAAACAATAACCCCTGTACGCTTGCAGCTTCAGTGGGTGGCTCAATCTCAATTCGCTGGTTACTACGCTGCTGAAGCTGAGGGCTATTATGACGAGATGTGTCTTGATGTGACGATTCTCGAAGGTGCCGTTGAAATCGTACCTCAACAGGTTGTCGCAGCCGGTGATGCTGAGTTCGGCATCGCATGGGTGCCAAAAATGTTGGCCTCTCGTGAGCAGGGCGTTGATCTTGTCAATATCGCTCAAGTTTTCCAACGGAGTGGCACGATGCAGGTTTCTTGGGCCGACAGTGGCATCACAGAACCGGCCGATTGGGCAGGCAAACGTGTGGGTACTTGGGGCTTTGGTAATGAGTTTGAGCTTTACGCGGCGATGCGCCAAGCTGGCATTGAACCCGATAACGCAGACGAAGTAACTATTGTGCAACAGCCGTTTGATATGTCATTGCTTCTAAATCGTGAAATCGATGCGGCTCAGGCAATGAACTACAACGAGTATGCTCAGGTGCTTGAAGCAACCAATCCTGACACAGGTGAGCTGTATCAACCAGAAGACTTAAACGTTATTTTCTACGAAGATGTGGGGACTGCGATGTTACAGGACCATCTTTTCGCAAATGCTGATTATTTAGCTGACAATGAACAGGTTGCTATCGACTTCTTGGCGGCGACTTTCCGTGGTTGGATATTCTGTCGTGATGAAGCTGAAGCATGTGTTCAGCATGTTTTAAATGCTGGCCCAACGTTGGGTGAAGGTCACATGACTTGGATGTTGAACGAAATCAATGCCTTAGTTTGGCCGTCGCCAGGCGGAATCGGTGTGATGGATCAAGCGGCATGGGATCAGACGGTCGATATTTCAGTTGAGTTTGCTGTTTTGGGCAGCCCTCCAACCGATGGGGCATTCCGGACTGACTTAGCCGAAGCGGCTTTGGCTAAGATTGAAGGAGATACGACAGGCTCTGGATATAGTAAGGCTGATGTTGAAGTCACGGCCGGTGGCGAATAAAGATAATAGGGCTAGGGAAGGTCGCAAACGCGATGTTCCTTAGCCTACTTTGATGCCTGCAAGACCTACAGGTTTCCGACCCAAAATCATTTCTAAAACGGCCGAATTGCCGACCAAACCATAGCTGGCGTAATAGCGGAACATCGCTAGCAACGTTTCGCGGGCATAGTTGGGTAAGCTGGCGTTATCGGCCGCCCACTGGCTGAGCGGGATCTCGCTAAACTTTACGTCTCGGCCGACTGTGTCAGCCAATATTGTGGCAACTTCAGTTTGGCTTAACGGCTGGGTGCCAACAAGCTCTAGGATCGCGCCCAAAAATCGGCCGGATGTGAGCACAATTGCCACCGCTTCAGCGACATCGTTTAGATCAACCAGCGAAATACAAGCTTCGGCCGGATAGGGGAGGCGCAATACCCCATCTTGCTGGATGGCTGGGAACTGGGGTATCAGGTTTTGGATATAGGCGGTCGGCTGCACAATCGTAAAAGGGAGGTTGCTTTCAAACAGCTTTTCTTCTACTAACAGCTTGTTCCAATGATGAGGCATCGCTTTGATCTGCGGATGCAGGACGGAGTGGTAGACAAAATGGTCAATATTGGCGTCTTGCGCAGCAGCGATCGCCATCCGGCCGATCTCGACTTCGGCCGGATGCATGTTGGGGCAGATGTGGTAGATCTTTGTTACTCCAATAAACGCCTTTGCCCAGTCAGCCGGATTCGTCATATCTCCGACAAACAGTTCTGCAGCTCCCTCTATTTTGGTTTTGGGACGCCGGGCCCAAGCCCGCACAGCGACCTGTTTTTGCGCTAACTTTTGGATGATGGTTCGGCCGGTTTTGCCGCTGCTGCCTGTAACTAAGATCATGAAATCACACCTTGTATTAGGGGTCGACGGGGTCGGGTTCAATTTGGCTCCGAAGAGAATCGATGGTTCCGACCCCGTCGACCCCTACAGTTGTTTACGTTTACAAGGAAAATAACCGTTCAACCACAGCGTCTGCCAATACCTGACAGCCGATAATCGCATCCTCTTTTTTGATGCTTTCGCTTTCATTGTGGCTGATGCCATCTTTTGTCTGGGTGAAGACCATCACAGTCGGCACGCCCATGCCCGCCATGTAAACGGCGTCATGTCCAGCCCCTGACCAGATGCGTCGGATCGGATGGCCACGCTCGGCCGCAAAATGTTCGAGCCGCTGGACCAACCCTTCATCAAACGGGGTGGCTGGGGAATGCCAGATTTCAGTTAGTTCAATCTCCAATCCGCGTTTGGCCGCGATCACGTTGATCGCACTTTGAATGGCGCTTTTCATTTTGAGCAGAGCATCGTCTGATGGATGGCGGGTGTCGATGGTGAGGTAGACGGAGCCGGGGATGACGTTGCGTGAGGCGGGGCTAGGCACGAGGACGCCCACGGTGCCACGGCCGTCGGGGCCATGTTCTAAGGCAACACGTTCAATCGCTAGTGAAAGTTCGGCCGCGCCTAACCCAGCATCTTTGCGGCTGGTCATCGGGGTTGGTCCTGCATGTGCTTCTTGCCCGACGATCGTTACATCGTACCAACGCTGCGCCTGTGCTCCGGTGACGGCTCCAATCGAAAGCCCTTCTTCTTCTAAGATTGGACCCTGCTCGATGTGAATTTCAAACATGCTATCGATGGCAGTTTCCGGCCGGGTGGGATAATCACCCGTGCTGTCACGCGCCAGCTCTTCCGCTACGGTGATCCCATCAATGTCTTTTTTTGCCATCATTTCGTGTAAATCAAGCTTGCCGGTAAAAACGCCTGACCCCATCATGGCGGGAGCAAAACGACCTCCTTCTTCGTTGGCAAACGCCACGATTTGCAAACCGCGTGTCGGCCGTTTGCCCGCTTCGTAAACAGATTTTGCGATTTCGAGCGCAGAGAGTACGCCTAAGGCTCCGTCATATTTTCCGCCGGTTGGTTGGGTGTCCAGATGGCTACCCACCATCACGATGGGTAACTCAGGGTTTTCGCCCGCCATCGTGGCGAAAATGTTGCCGATCGTGTCCCGATGAATCACCATGTTGAGTTCGATGCACTCATCGATAAATTGGTCGCGCCCTTGATAATCAAGCTGGGAAAAAGCCATGCGTTTAACGCCCCCTTTGGCGGTTGCACCGATCTTGGCATAGTCGTGAACAGAGTCCCAGAGTCGTTCACCATTAATGTCTATTTTCATCACTTTCTCCTTTTTGATTATTGATCGCCCTACGGACGATTATAGTAGAGACTATGGCATTGCCGCTTCGCTTATTTGCGAATGTTTCGCCCCAGAAATGGAAAGATAGTGGTTCTTCGGCAAATTTTAACCATGCCGAGGCGAGACATTTTCCGAGATTTGAATTCCCGATCACTATCTGCCATGAAAATGCCTGGCCCCTACCGGGTTTCCAATCGGGGTTGGTCAATCGTTTCAATCAATTTACCCTGATTCGAGGCAACAACTCAAGTGCGACAATACCTGAATGATTCTAAGAATTTAAAATAGCTAACCTTCTGTCAAAGATACTTCTTTCTCTTCAATGGCTAATAAAATACCATTTTTATCATACCTAAATTCCCAATATGTTTCACCAAAAATTCCCAGAGCGATTGGGCTCTTTAAGCGATAGCGTTCAATATATTCAGTATTAGTTTCCCTTGAACTGCCCTTGAATTCTCCGATTGCCTGATAGACAGTATCTTTGTCTGCATCCCCTACAGGAAAAGCCAAACGCAAAGCATCCGTTCTAGATTCCGACATACAGGTGTTATTCTCGATGTGACTATTCAATAGCCCACAAAACTCTTCGTGGCGAAGGCTCGGTTGTGTCAAAATCAGCAATCCGATAAATGAGACAATACAAACTACAAAAACAAAAAGTACTATAGCAGTGAGTGGGAGTACTACTAAATTTCTAAAGTAGGGCTTCATACCAAGTAGCTCTCTATCTTGTTTCAACCGAGAAGTTATCAAACGCGACAACCAATCCACCCTGATCAAAGGTGCCTGCATCTAATCCAAATCCGCCCGAGCTATAGGTTGAATCGTTGACAGAAAAGACCTCAAAGCCGTTGATAAAAAAGCCTAAATCGCTACCCTGTGCCTCCACTTTGAGCAGGTTGCGATTGTCGAAGCCG
>JBGCDP010000337.1:0-2606 GCA_045105475.1 Anaerolineae bacterium | reverse complement strand
TCTTGTTTGTGGAATGCGGGTCAGTGGGAAACTGCTCCCAACATATTATCTGGGAAACCGCTGTTGGATTTGGGCAATCAACTCAACACGATGACACCCCAGTTTTATGTACCGGGGTCAATTAAGCTACCTGAACCTGTGACGGATCCGGTTACTGACCCCGAAGATCCTAGTTTTTCAGCAACCCCACCAACGCCAGTGGCAGTTCCGGCCCCAACACCACCTGTTGTAACACCAGAACCGGTCACACCTACACCGCCGCCATCAAATAATCCAACCAATCCGGCCGACGTCGGTTTTGGGACAACACCAGGCGGAGTACGGCCGATTTCGACCACATCAGAACCGGGCCGCCCAACTTCGACCAACAATCAAAGCAAAAATTACCTACTGGTCGAACGGTTCAGAGATCTTGAGTGGTATGACTGGAAACTGCCCAACGGCAATAAGTCGAACATGCAGGTCCCAGTCGTGCTCGATGTTGACAACAGAACGGGTGAAAACCCGTTTAGCGATGGCAAAGATTGGAATCGATTTGGGCTAGCCGAGGCAAGCTATTTAACGACGGGGCATAATTTGTCCCCCGACCAAAAAGAGCTGTACACAGAGTATGAGTCGTTGGTGACGCCGGGTGGCTATGTCGTATACAAACTATTTTCGACCCATGCGTTTCATGTCACCTATTCGGCCGAAATCGATGTTAAAGCGGGGCAAACCTACCGCATTGACACAAACTTCTATGCCGACTTTGCTCACTACAAAGACCCACGCAATGGGGACCACAAAAAAGTAACTGACCGGATGGACCCACGCCATGCGTTGGTGCGTCTCTGGGCCGATGGGCATGAATTCCCGCACCAACAGGTCCAATATTTGACCAAGCAAAATATCGGGGTTGAGTTTGTGGCAGAGCAAACGGGAAAGAAAAAAGTCTATTGGCAATATATTTCTTCCTATGCGATGGCACCTCCAGACGGTGTGGCAGGGTATTTCATCACAGAAATCTCAGCCTCTGAACTGGTTGGTGTTGCAGCCCCGGTTCAACCGATCGCACCGGTCACGCCAACCCCCACGCCGGTTGAAACAACCATACCGAATCCGGCCGATACCGCGTTTGTACCGCCAATAGTTGATGAACTGCCGATTTCGATCACAGACAATCCGTCGGCCGCACCGGAAACCCCGCGGCCTGCACAAAAACATATGGCGATTATCATCAAGGTGGGTCAAGAAGAGACGGCAAGAGAGGCCGCGAAACTAATGGAACGGTATGCGTATGATCGACGCCGCAGCCTAACGTTTAGCACAGACGATATGCTAACCCTTTTACGGGGCGGCAATCAGCAGAGCATCGTTGAAATTTACCGGCCGGAACTCCCCAGCAATCAAGATGCGATTCGGCAGCTACAGGCGGCCGGGTACAGCTGGCGTGAGATCAAGCTCGATTGGGGGCGTTAATCTACTCTCACCTATGAAACTGATTGTCCAAATCCCCTGTCTTGACGAAGAAGAGACTTTAGCCTCGGTTCTGGCTGATATTCCGCTCTCGATTCCAGGCATCGACACGATAGAAACGTTGATCATCGACGATGGGAGCACCGACGGCACCGTTGACTTGGCCTACCAGCTTGAAGTCGATCACATCGTCAGGCATCCGCGTAATCGAGGGTTGGCGATTGCGTTTCAAACCGGCATCGAAGAAGCGTTACGCCAAGGGGCTGACATCATCGTCAACACAGACGGGGATCATCAGTACCCCGGCAGTGCGATTCCTGAACTGGTTGAGCTGGTCCGATCAGGTCAGGCAGATATCGCATTAGGGGATCGTCAGGTTCAAACGATTGAACATTTTTCACCGATCAAAAAGTTCTTTCAGGCGGCCGGAAATATGGTGGTCCGCAGCGTCAGTGGGACCGACATTAATGATGCGGTCAGCGGCTTTCGAGCTTACTCCCGTGAGGCGGCTTTACGGCTCACCATTTTGACCCAGTTTAGCTACACGCTCGATACAATTATTCAGGCTGGTAAACAGGGGATGGTGATTAAAAGTGTGCCGATCCAGGCCAACGGCCCCACCCGGCCGTCTCGCTTAGCCAGAGGCATTTGGCCGTTTGTCAAAGCCCAAGCTGCCACGATTTTGCGCCTGTACGTTTTTTATGAGCCATTGCGCACGTTTACCTATGTGGCTTTACCACTTTTAATATCTGGCATCATTTTGCTGGCACGCTTTTTCTGGGCCTATTTTTCAGATCAAGGAGATCGCTTTGTGCAATCTGTTTCGATTGGCAGCGGCCTGCTGGTAGTGGGTATGCTTATTTTCTTGGTAGGGGTACAGGCAGACATCGCCAACAAACACCGTATCCTAACGCAAGAGACGCTCTATCGGCTAAAAAAGCTTGAATTAGAGCAAACAAAATCTTTGCAAAATCAGAAATAAATTAGCAATAACTGAATTTAATTTGGCTTCACGCAAAATTCACTATAAGATGAAGGTGTAACCCTGCATATCTAGAGCAGATCCTAGATAGAAGTAACGGCGTATGATCTGTGGGAAAGGGACGACCATGCAGGGCATTTTGGGAAACTTATTAAAGGGTTGGCTGGAA
>JBGCDP010000336.1:0-5121 GCA_045105475.1 Anaerolineae bacterium | reverse complement strand
GAAAGTGCTTCAAGTTTGGCCCAACAAATCGATGGATGAACAGCACCAAAGCCTGCAAACGTGCCGAACCCGCAGTCTGTCCCTGCGATGACCCGATCACGGCCGACGATGTTGGTGAAGTTGAGGATGCGTTGCGCCACCAAATCAGGATGCTCAACAAAGTTGGTTGTCGTGTCGATCACGCCAGGAATCAGCACCTTGTCTTCAGGAATGTCGGCCGCGGCCCACACTTCCCACTCGTGTGCGTGGCGTGGATTAGATGCTTCAAACTGCAAGCCTGAACATTTGATCTTGAAGACGGTCGGCATGATTTTGTCGAGCGCAATATCATGGTTATGCGGCCCTTCGTAGTTGCCCCAGCAAAGGTGCATCCGTACGCTTTCGGCCGGGATATTTTGCAGCGCATAATTCAACGCCTCAACCTGTATCTCCGCATTTTTGACAAACGTTGCATCGTCGACGTCACGGAATTTGATGTGACGACCCATCGCTAAGTCAGGGCAGTCCACTTGTAGTGTCAGCCCGGCCGCGTGGATCATCTCAAATTCAACTTTCATCACCTCGGCCAATGCTTCAAGAAAAGCTTGGTGAGATTGGTAATAGTCGTTAGGTTGAAAAACAGCAACGACGCCAGGAGATGCCGCGTTCATGAACCCTTGATCGGTTCCGGCCGCCGCCATCGCCGCCTTCATGTTAGCAATGTCCTTTTTGAGAGGAGCCATATCTTTGACTGTGATGGCATCAACGCAGACCGGCCGATGGTATTTGGGCGTCCCGCCAGCACTGGCTAGGCGATCACGATATTCAGGATAGTCATCTAAATCTTTTGGAGTGGCCCGAGGGGGAGGTGTGTCGCTAATCTCAAAGCCGGTTAAACGATGACGAATGTAGGTCGCGTAGCTAATCTTGCTCATCTCGCCGTCGCTGGGGATGTCAACCCCGGCCGAAACTTGCTTGCTGACAATGTCAGCTACATTGCGCGTCATAATCGCATCGTACTCAGCCTGCTGACTGGCATCGAGCGACCCTTTGTCTTCAGCAAAAAGCATATCGACAACTTCTTGCGGCCGGGGCATGGAACCAACGTGGGTGGTTTGGATTTTATTTGTCATAGTGGGGTGTGATTAGTGGTGGGTAGTGGGCGGTAGCAAACTTAACTAGCGACTACCCACTAACATCTAGCCACTTCTTAAGCGTTATACATCTCGTCAAGTAGATTTTCGTTCAATTCATCAAAGTTGTCAGGCTTCACCATTTTACCGTCAGCGTCTGAGCTAAAGCCATATTCGGCCGCTTTATCGATCACTTTCTTCGACCAGTAGGGATCTTTGCCTTCAAACACCGTATGTTTTTCGAGTACGGCAAAACACCATGCTGGCTCAGAGCTTATATTTTCAAAGCCACGCCATAAGCCGGGAGGGAAAGAGATTAGATCACGGCCGCCCAGCATAACTTCCCCATTTGGCTCCCCTTCCGGGTCATCGCCCCAATAAAAGCGCCATTCACCTTCAAGTGGCAAAAAGACTTCGACATAGTCGTGGGTGTGATAGGCAGGGCCGTTACCGCCCGGCATCGCTTTAAACATGCCTAGCTGAAAATCGTGTGGCTGTTTGATCATGACTTCATAGTCAGGATTTTCGGCCGCAGTATCCCCAACAACCGCATAGTTCAGCCGGTGATGGCCAGGAATTAAGCTGTCGATAAACATAAGCGGGATCGCTTTTTCACGCGTGTAGTCGCTGAAGCGAACGACGCGGGAGAGCATTTCTTCATTTGAGATTTTTGGATGGTCCATAGTTATTGCCTTTCAAAGATTAAGGGAAATAGCATTTAGATAGTTCTCTGGGATGTGTAAGGCTATCTAAATTTCTGCATAGGTATGCAAAATTCGGTATGCGAAAGATAACCGAACTCATATATTGAGTCAAGCTGAGGTTTTAAACAGACAATCTGATTCCCTGTTTTCGATAATCGCGACTCCTTGTATACTGAAACCCACTAAAAATATCGGTGAGTAGTGCACAGTGACTTGTAAACAACGGATGTTTAATCACTTACCACTTATCACTTCAACCTAAACCCAGTGAAAAGAGTTAGTTCAATCGATGTCGCAAAATTAGCCGGAGTGTCCCAGTCTAGTGTCTCTCGGGTATTTTCGCCCAATGCCAATGTGTCTGATGATAAGCGAGAGCGTATTTTGGAAGCTGCCCGCCAGCTGGGTTATAAGCCCAATGTTCTTGCTAGAAGCTTAATCACACAGTCAACCAATCTGATTGGAATTGTCGTGGCCGATGTGGCCAGCCTTTTTTATGCTAATTTTTTGAGCCGTTTTTCAAGCCAGCTACGTGAAATCGGAAAGCAGGTAATTTTGTTTAATGTAGGGCTCGAGCAGACGGCTGACGATGTGTTGCCTACACTGCTTGAATACCGCGTTGATGCGTTAATCATTGCGGCAACTACGCTATCGGCCGATATGGCGGCCGAATGTGCCCTTAATGGAACCCCAGTGATATTGTTTAATCGTGCTGAAGAGTTGGCCCAAGTTAGCTCAATTTGCATTGATAATGAAGATGGGGGCCGACAAATTGCAGAATTGCTGTTGGCCAACAATCACAAACATTTCGCTTACATTGCTGGGATCAGTAGCACTCAAACAAACCGATTGCGGGAAAAAGGTTACTTTGAGCGATTACAAGCGGCCGGAATCACAAAAGATTCGATCCTGCGTGAGCAAGGTGATTACAGCTATAAATCTGGCTTTGATGCCGCAACCCGTTTACTAAAAGCAGACAATAAGCCAGACGCGATCTTTTGTGCTGCTGATACGATGGCTTTTGGTGCCATAGATGCTGCTCGTGCCTTAGGTTTAGACGTACCTCTTGATGTTTCGATTGTCGGTTTTGACAATGTGCCGCAGGCCGGTTGGAACGGATACCAGCTAACAACAATGGGGCAGCCTTTGGAAGACCTACTTGCATCTACGCTCAATGTGCTGACCCAACGGCTGGATGAAGCCACAGCATCACAGTCAAAAATCGAGCTTTTTAAAGGGGAACTACAGATTCGGCAATCAGTTAGACTCGCCCATTCCTAAATGGTTGCCATACAATTGCGGGATGAGTCAAATTTACCGTTTGTACGCCCCCGGTGATCTGCGATTAGAATCGTTTGAGTTGCCACCATTGGGAGCCACTGATGTCCATCTGCGCAGCCGGTTAGGCGCCATTAGCACCGGAACTGAAAGCGCTTGGTATTTCGGCACTGATCCTCAGCTTGATCCAAACTATCGGCCGATTCGCTATGACCATCCTACTTTTCCAAAATTTCTGGGGTACGAAAAAGTAGCTGAAATCGTGGCGCTGGGTTCGGCCGTTAAGGGCTATAAAATCGGACAGCGGGTCATCGCCAATTATGGTCACGCAGATGAATATATTTGGCCGGCCGCTAAAATCGCCCCGATTCCAGATGGCATAACTGACGAAGAAGCGGTCTTTTCTACACTGATGAACGTCGCATCTCACGGTGTTCGACGATCCGGTATTCGCATCGGGGATACTGTCATGATTACCGGCCTAGGTGTAGTAGGGATGGCAACCCTAATCTCTGCAAATTTGGCGGGGGCTGGCAAAATCATCGTCACCGATTGGAACGATCAACGCCTTGAGCTAGCTCGTCAATATGGAGCTGACATCACCTTCAACTCGAAAGATGGGGCAGTTGCACAAACGATCATCGAGCAATTCGGCAAAGGGTGTGTCGATTTGCTGTTTGAATGTTCAGCCTCATATGAAGCGTTGGTTGACGGGATGGCGGTCACCAAGCGGAATGGAAAAGTCGTGGTCATGGCCCAGCTTAAAGGGAATTATCCGTCCCATCCTGTTTTTGGAGTCGACTTCCATTTGGGTGAGCTTGAAATGATCTCGTCCGACGGTGGCTGGGACATCGGCCAATTCGGACGCTGGTATTTCCGAGCGATTCAAAACGGCATGATCAAAGATATCGACAAGCTTATTTCACACAGAGTCTCTTTTGCTGATTTAAATGAGGGCTTTCGATTGATTGAGCAAGAGCCAAAGCAGGTTCTAAAAGTGATTGTAAAGTATGCCTAACAGGGGCTGAAAGCTAATTAAAGAAATTGTAGGAGAACGAAGATGGAATCTGTTCAAAATGAGTTAGGTCAACCCGTTGGCGTATCGCTCAAAAATTGGGAAACACGGCCGTGGCCGCCACGCACGCCGATGGTCGGCCGTTATTGCCGCCTTGAACCACTCAATCTCGAAGCCCATGCCCAGCAGCTTTACGACGCGCATGTTAAAAACGGAGATGACAAGTATTGGACCTATCTGCCCTATGGCCCTTATCAAAGCTTTGAAGAGTATCGCGTTTGGATCGAATCGGTTTATGCTGAAGATGATCCTCAATTTTTCGCTGTAATTGAGCCACAATCAGGGCAAGCTGTTGGGGTAGCCAGCTATCTGCGCATTGAACCCAAGGTCGGTTCAATCGAGGTTGGGCACATTCACTTTTCACCGTCGATGCAAAAAACTCCGGCTGCTACCGAAGCAATGTTTTTGATGATGCAGCGCGCCTTTGATGAATTGGGGTACCGGCGTTATGAATGGAAATGTGATGGGCTGAACGGGCCATCAAAAGGTGCGCCCCAACGCTTCGGCTTTACACCTGAAGGGGTATTTCGGCAGTGCACGATGTACAAAGGGCGTAGTCGGGATACGGCATGGTTCTCGATCATTGATGCGGAATGGCCCCGGCGTAAGCGGATGTTTGAAGCTTGGCTCAGCCCCGATAACTTTGATGCAGACGGCCGACAGTTGAAACGATTGGAAGATTTCAAATGACAAAAATGTATGACTTAAACGTGCCGCTTGAAGAAAGCCCAAGCGAGCCTTTGCCTGTGACGGTGGCGCACCAGACCCACGCGGAGAGCGCCGCTTTTATGGCCAGCTTTTTTGATGCCCAAGTTGATGATCTGCCTGATGGCTTGGGTTGGGCAAACGACAATGTAACGCTGAACGCCCATTCCGGCACACATGTAGATGCCCCTTGGCACTATTTCCCAACCAGCGGCGGCCGGAAAGCACGCACCATCGATGAGCTGCCGCT
>JBGCDP010000335.1:0-27992 GCA_045105475.1 Anaerolineae bacterium | reverse complement strand
TTCATTTAAGTGCTCCAGTATAGAAAAGGATTCAAACGATTCAGCTGGGAGATTGGCTTGAGTCATAATATCTTTTTACTTTTATCGGGAACCGAGCAGGATGTTACTCAGGATCATCCTCAACGTTGATAGGGGTTGGTAATGGGGGTGGAACAGGGGGAGCTGCTTGCCCTTTGTTTTCAGAAGTGCCATCTGTTGAATTCGATCCATTCTTGCCAGATCCATTTGCGACACTGTTTTCAGTTCCGTTAGGGGCGATTTGAGGTGGCTTTTGATCAAAAGTTGGCGGCCGAATAGAGTTG
This sequence comes from Anaerolineae bacterium, assembly GCA_045105475.1. Lineage (GTDB taxonomy): Bacteria > Chloroflexota > Anaerolineae > Promineifilales > Promineifilaceae > WTJY01. The sequence continues at coordinate 27,690 of JBGCDP010000335.1, read as the reverse complement.
GTTAGCTCGGCCAGCTCGTTTAACGAACCAGCGGTTTCAGCCGTGGCTTCATTTAATGTCGTTGAAATTTGGCTTTGAAGATTGTTGACTTCATTGCGCAAATCCTGCATCTCTTTAAGCATGTCACGCAGATCTTCTGACCCATCAGCCATATCTAACTCTGCCTTAAGCTGCCCGACAAACCCTCTTGAAATGTTTTGGAGTTTGGCGGTGGTTTGACCCAGCCAGCGGGCAACTTTCGCGATTCTGCCTGGACCCAGAAAAATACCGGCTAAAATCAGGATGAACAGGAATTCCGGTCCCCCGATGCCAAAAATGCTCTCAATACCCATTTTGATTTGGGATTTTGGATTAACGATTTACGGTTGAGTGATCAAAGACCGTAAATCAGAAATCGTAAATCTTAAGCGTCTGCTTCCCCTTTTTTCATATCGTTCGCATCATCACCTTCATCCATGCCTTCTTTTAGGCCTTGGCGGAATGATGAAACGCTTTTTCCCAGCTCGCCACCCAGTTTGGAAATGCGGCCGACGCCGAAAATGATAATAACAATGATCAAGATGATCCCGAGTTCCCAAGGGCCTAATCCCAACATAATTTTCTCCTAGCTTGATATATGCAAAGCTTTGACAGCTTGCACGATACATCTTCTGCAAAAATTCAGGGTCGTAGTATACCAAATTTTTGGGTCACACTGACTCTGTGAGGATAGTTTTGCACCACTTTGTTAGAAAAGCGTGGTTCCGGTTTTAATTAATCTATAAATTTCCAACTGTCCCGGCCGTCAAAATGGCGGCTAGGCATTGAATCGAGCAGGACTCTGTCTGTTAGCATGCGCCCATTAAGCGCAACTTTCGGCGTCTCGGCTAAGTCTGTCGCTGTGTAATGCGTCATGCAGCCACAATTTTTGCAATGATTAAATTCAAGCATGCCATCACCCCAAATATAGGTTTTGGTTGCTCCTGGCTCCATAATTACCTTTACTTGCTCAGGGGGGTAGTACGCCCATTTTGCTGCAAATCGGCCGCAGGTTGAGCAGTTGCATTCTAAGAATTTTTCTGGCAATTCTGGTACCTCAAGTTTTACAGCGCCACAGTGGCAGCTTGCTTCAATCGTCATTAATTTCTCCTTTTTGTTTTCCTTCTTCTTTTTCACTTTTAATCGATAGTCTGATTCTAAAAGCTGCTTAATTTATATTTTGTAAATTAGTTTTTAGTTTGTTTAAAAGATTATTGAGTTCTTCTTGCTCATCAGCTGTTAAAAGCAGCCAAGGAGCATAAAAGTATTCATCAGTTAACGCTTCAACTTTGTTTTTTATCTCGGTTCCGGCCGCTGTTGGTTGAAACGTGCCTACAGACTTTGATGGCCCTAGCCAGCCTCTGCTTACTAAATGGGTCAGCGCCTGTGCAAAATCTTCTTCAGCATAGCCCCGATACGCCAGTTGATCGAATAGCGTTGTAGCTGAATCGGCCGTTTGCCCGACTATGAGTGTAAATGCCTCCCAAATATAGCCATCCGGTTCATAGGGCATAAAAGCGGCCATATGAGCATCGTCTCTAAACGCATTAAAGTCAGATAAATAGTGGAATATTTTGATGAGCGGTAAGCTGTTGTCAGCCGGTGCACGATTACGTGAATGGGCCAAACACCAAGCTCCCGGCGGCGTTGGGGCGGCTAAACTGCCATCGATAATTCGCCGGAGCAAACGTTCAAGGCGTTCCATTTCATTTGAGGGTAAAGGGTTTAAGTCAGCTAAAAGTTTTTTCGGCCGTTCCTGCATCGTCTTGATGATTTGCCGACCCGACTCTGTCAGATAATAGGATTCTCCACGGCGGCTTAGCCATTTTTCGCTGGCCAGCATCTCAAGAAGGGCGGCCGCCAATGTTTCAGATGCATAGATATCCCGCACGCGTAAATTCGCAACCGTAAGTGGTTTCGGGTCGAATTCGGCCGCCTGAACCATATACCATGCCGGGCTTTCCGCATATCCACCCCGAATTGTGAGCAATGGGGGTGGCGCTGGTGTTGGTTCTGTTTCCTTGCCGCGTATTGCACCCATCGCTTGAAAATAGGCCCCCATCACACCCATTAAAAAATTATAGGTTTGAGCATTAAATTTCATCGATTAACTACCTCCATAAATCCCTGTTTACCCCCGGCCGGAATATAGAATTCAGGGGCAGCCACCGTGGCAATCGTATGGATTAGCTCCCAAGACCTCGAATTGCCCACACTTTCACCAATTAAAATAAGCGGCGTTTGGTTTGAATGAATCGTTTGGATTATTTTTACCCATTCCCCTAAATTTGGAATCTCTGCGTCTTTTAAGACGATCAGCTCTGGCTTGCATTCTCTGAGCCACAAACCAACTTTTGCTATGCTGTTTGTGTCGTTAGCGGCCGCTAGTTTTAACTTTAATTTGCGTGATTTAACCAACGATTGCAAGAGCTTGGTGTCATTGACCGTTTTGAGCGGGGTGTCACCGATGATCGAATTAGCGAAAATCATCCTTTCTTGATTGCCGGTTGTTGAAAAGCCGAAGAGAGAGCCTAATGTTTTGCCTGACACATTGCCGTTTAAACGATGAATGCTTCCATTTAGATCAATGAATAATAAAGGCCGGTCTGCGGCATCTTTGTGTGGCCAGCTTTCATCAATCCAACTGTTAAGTTGACGCAGATATTTTTGAAACTTTTCAGACGATTTGCCTAAGCTTTCTGCACCAGATGCGGCCGGGACTGAATAGCACAGGGCCGATGCGTGATTTAAAAGAGGCTGATGGCTGGCTAAGCTGACGTCTAAACCTAGCTGTAACGGTTTTTCTAAATCTGATGGGGATTTTAAAAGCGTTTGGACAAAGCCGAGTAGCGTTTGCTCTTGAGCATCTGCGGCCGCACGGAGTAAGGCGGCGGTTGTACCCCGAATAATCGCTGCCGGAAGAGGATAGTCGACAGGGGTGAGCACTTTTTCGGGCTGTTTTGGCTCGACGACTCCCAAAATAGAAAGCATGTCCCGCCGATTTTTCTTAAGCGATTGCTCGGCCGTTGCCAGCTCCGGCTCAGGATAGCGCCACTCTTCTATTTGGAAGCGGACTTGGGAAAGCTGTTCGCACAGTGGCAGAAAATCGGCCGCTGGTTTCCCTTTTAGTGTCTGCGTCAATGCATCAGCCAAGGCTGAATAATGAGATGCATGGATCGAATCAGACCCATTTAAAATTCCATCTCCCTTAAACACAGAACCATTGGATAACTTAATAGATATGCAGGGAATAGAAATAATCTGCTCGTTTGTTTGGCCGTAGGCGATAGATTTTGTGATATTGACGGCCGAAATCGTCGGTATGGTCATTTGGGTCATGAAATTAGCAGATTAATTGAAGTGCTGACAAGCTGAAACGCTGATATAAAAGAGTATGATCAAACTAGAATCAGTTGAAAATCGAAAGGTGTTTGTCTTTGGAATCGCAACCGTTTTTACAATGATGATTCTGTGTGGGGCTGCCGGTATTGTCGCTTGGCAGTCGGGGCGGACACTGGCACAGTTTCCAGGATCTGAACTTGTTGCTGGCCACAGCAACTACAAGCTACCGAAATTGTATCGCTGGGATGATGCATATGCCACGGAAGCCCCAATCAACCAAGTTTATCAATGGTATTCAATAACGTTTGATTTAGGGCCAGAGAAAGCTGCAAATAGCGGCTGCTCGCTTTTAGAAGATGTAAAAACAAATTTTTTTGCGAAACGGTATTTTGGCGTCTTGATTTGCGAAACGGGGGACGAACGCCTGATGTATGTGACGCGTGCCACGACCCTATTTCCTTAATAATGCCGTTCTGTTGGTTTAAACAAACAATTTACTCAAATTAAATTGGACGGGGAGTCTATTGCTCAGGTTGGTTTATAAGTCAAAATTATTTCCTTTGGCAAAAACCTTTCAAACCTAAAATGTGAGACCCCTCATGCAACCTATATCTGATAATAACCAAATTACCGGTAAACATCGCTCTAAAATCGGAGCGATTCAAACACCATCTCAAGAAACAATTAAATATGCTGAGACGATGAACCTTCATACGCTTGGCCCTGGCCATGTGGCTGAGGAAGAGTGGGCTGAAGCCGGTTTGCCTAAGCCAAACTTTACGGTGATACGCAACTATCGTATTGAGCGTATTCGACAACAGTTGCGCAAATATGATTATTCAGGGATTGTGCTTTACGATCCGTTGAACATTCGTTATGCAACCGATTCAACCAATATGCAGCTGTGGATTACTCATAATGCTTCTCGATATTGTTATGTCGCGGCCGACGGCCCTTGCATATTGTGGGACTATCACGATTGTGAATTTCTGAGCGACCATACAGAAGTGGTTGATGAAATCCGAACGGTTGTTTCGTGGTTTTATTTTGGTGCAGGAGAGCGTGTGCCAGAAATGGCTGGCAAATGGGCGGCCGAAATTGCTGATTTGGTGCTGCAACACGGTGGTGGCAACACGCGACTTGCGATTGATCGGTGTAATCCTGAAGGATTGGTCGCCTTGAATAAGCGTGGCATTGAGGTGTTTAATGGGGAAGAGGTAATGGAGCTGGCCCGCCTTGTGAAACATGATGAAGAGATTAAGGCGATGCGCCAAGCGATTTATGCTTGTGAACGTTCGATGGATGTGATGCGCAACGCAATGCGGCCGGGAATGATGGAACAGGAGTTGTGGGGCTATCTGCATCATGCCAACATTACCCGTGGTGGCGAATGGATTGAAACCCGCCTCATGTCATCTGGGCCGCGCTGTAATCCCTGGTTTCAAGAATGCTCAAGTCGCATTATTGAAAACGGAGATTTGGTTGCGTTTGATACTGATTTAATTGGTGCCTATGGTATTTGTGTCGATATTTCCCGTACATGGCATTGTAGTGACGGCGATATCGCTCCAACTCAAGCTCAGAAAGAGATTTATACGATGGCGTATGAGCAGATTCAGGGCAATATGGCTTGGCTAAAGCCTGGCATTACCTATCGTGAGCTATCGCACAATTCCCCTGTGCTGTATGACCCCAAAGTTTATCGCCGCTATTCATGCGTCTACCACGGCGTTGGGCTGTGTGACGAATTCCCCTGTATTTACTTTCCAGAGAATTGGGACAACTATGGGTATAGCGGGATGCTAGAACCAGGCCATGTGATATGTGTTGAGACTTATGTAGGAGCGATTGCAGGCGGTCCAGGCGTTAAACTTGAGGATCAGGTTTTAATTACCGAGGATGGATATGAGCTTTTGAGCCACTATCCGTTTGAGAAAGATTTGATTCTTTAAAAGGCGCCGTATTTTAAATACAGCTTGTAAAAAACAAACAACAAAAAAGCGGATGGCAACAGTTTTGTTCCATCCGCTTTTTTTTCTTTTTCATCGTTGATCTGTCGATCAAACTAAAAAAGGAGAAGAAATTGGGCAAAGTCAGAATTTCTGAACGGCCGACCTTAATCGGTCAGATAGAGAATTCAACTCTGCCAAAGAATTATTTGCGATTGAAGAAGTTCCACACGGTTGAAGCTACACTTGGTGCGATCACTTTTTTGTCGGTGTTTTTTACGATTTGCTTTGGACCTTCATTCAAGAAGTCACGACGAATGGTGCCTGATTGATAATCGAATACGAGTTGTTTTTGGTTCATGATTTTTTCTCCTGCCAAACGTTTCTAGTCATGTAGAAACTGTTTTGACAATTAGTGCTTTTTTTTATCAGGCCTTATTTGTCTGTGACAAAATCGCCTGTGTTTGTTTAATTAACTGATAAGAGTATTAAAGCTGAAATCCAGACGGTGTTGGTACCTCTCTGTGGTACGATAATGGGTACAGAAGGGGTACAATAGCTAGATATGATAGAGATACCGGTTTCATATGGTGAGTGGGTTCAGAGCCGTCGAAAGCAATTAGACTTGACACGGAACGCTCTGGCGGTTTTAGTTGGCTGCTCTCCAGTAACAATTAAAAAGATTGAGCGTGATGAGCGCCGGCCGTCTCGCCAAATTGCGGAGCTGCTTGCTACTCACCTTGAGATTGAACCTGAACGGATGGAAGCGTTTATACAAAAGGCACGTGGCCATTTTGTTGAGGAAAAAGCGGAATCTGTCGCGGCCCCTTCAATTTCTGGTTCTGTGGCATCTGCGGAGCAAGAAAAACCAGCGGCCGCTAATCTGCCTCCGGTTCGGCCGCATTCACACGGTGTTCTACCTGATCAATCCGGGCCATTCATAGGCCGTCAACCAGAGATCTCTCATCTGCTCGAAATTTTGGAAGACCCTACACAACGTTTGATCACAATTATTGGCACAGGCGGAATGGGGAAGTCTCGCTTGGCCACGCATGTGGGGCACAAATTAATTGACAGTGGTGGACGCGGGTTTAGCAACGGTATTTTCTATATCGATTTCAATGCGCATAAAGACCCCAGCCATCTTGTGCCTGCGGTGGCCAAAGCTGTTGGTTTATCGATTAAAAAAGAGCGGCGGTTGCCTAAAGACCAGCTGTTCGATTGGCTGCGGCCGAAAAAGACCCTGCTCATCTTTGATAATTTTGATCATTTGATTGATGAGGCTGCATTTATCGCGGAGCTGCTTGAAACGTCTCCCGGGCTAAAAATTATGGTGACGTCGCGCGAGCGGTTAAATCTACAAGGAGAGCAGATTTTTCCATTGCAGGGGCTGGCGTTTCCCCAAAATACAGAACAGTTTGATCGTAAAAGCTACCCGGCGGTCGACTTGTTTCTGGAACATGCGCATCGGGTTCAGCCAGAATTTGCCCTAACAGATGAAAATCTTGAGCCGATTGTTAAGTTATGTCGCATTGTTGAAGGGATGCCGCTCAGTATTGAATTGGCGGCCGCATGGATCGATTTGCTCCCCCCGGCCGAAATCGTTAGCGAGATCGAAAACAGCCTCGACTTTTTAGAAACGAACATTCGCAACTTCCCGGAGCGGCACCGGAGCATGCGGGCGGTGTTCGATGCATCTTGGGAGAAATTAGGGAACAACGAGAAGAAAACATTTGCGCGTCTGACTGTGTTTCAGGGAATGTTCTCACGTCGAGCTGCTCGATCTGTGGCGGGGACCGCCCTCTCTGTTTTAGGCCGCTTGGTTGATCGATCTTTGGTGCGTTATGACAGTAATCTTGAGATTTACCATATCAATGAGCTGTTACGTCAATACGGAACCGATCACTTAGAAGCACTTGAGTCGGCCGAAGCTCGCCTTGACCTGTTTGAACGGCACAGCCTTTATTATTTAGAAGCGATTGCAGAGCGTACCCAGCAAATGAAAGGGAGTAGTGGCGAAGGTTCTGGGCAGACCGTGGCGATGGAAGAGATCGGCCGGGATTTCAAAAATGTGCGCTACGCGTGGCGTTGGGCGGTTGAGAATCAAAAGCTGGAATTTATTGCGCTAGGTATAGAGCCTTTAGGGAACTTTCTTGAATTTAAAGGACGCTACCATGAAGGAGAAGAGACGTTTCTACATTTTACCCAGACATTGAAAAAATATGCTGATGAGCCAGAGAAAAAGCGGCCGCTCCTTGATGGCTACTCATGGCTAAATGTTTTTCAGTTTGCACGCGGTAAAGTTGAAGAATCTCAGAAATCACTTGATATGGCGGCAGCTTTGATCGATGAGTTATCTGCAGCTGGATTATCGATTGATAAAGAACGGGCGTTTGTACTTGCTCTTACGGGGCAGTTAAAAAGTACGAATAGTTTGGAAGAAGCTCGCCCCTACTACCTTCAGGCACTCGATTTGTTTAAATCCTTAGACATGGGTTGGGAACAGGCGGCAATCATGTCGACGCTGGGTTCGAGAGCCAAGCAGCTGAGCGATTATGAAGAGGCGAGTAAGCTGTTTGATGAGAGCTTGAAGATTCGGCAACAAATTGGGGATCAAATTGGGGCAGCTGAAACGATGGCAAGCATCAGTGAACTATGCCGCTTTCGGGGACTGTTCTTTGAAGCGGTCAATATGGCCCAGCACAGCGTTGATTTAGCGCGACAGATTAACAATGACAACGTCCTAGCTTTGGGGTTAGGTAATTTGGGAATGGCTTACATGTACACAGGTGATTTTGCGAAGCAACATCGGTATTTAATCGAGAGTTTGGCCTTGTATACGACCTTAGAAAACACAAACCGTTTGCCAGATGCTTACTTCAAACTATGTCTGGCGAATGCATCTTTGGGGCAATATGATGAAGCCACGAGCAATGCTCAGCGTGGGTTAAGCTACGCTCGTCAAACAGGAAATATGATGCAAATTGGAAGGCTGCTATACGTCCAAGGCTTAACATCATTGGCGGCCGGATATTTTGATTCAGCCAAACAGATTTTAGAAAATAGCTTGGCAACATTTCCTGATAATGGGCGAAAAAACCATTTCCGAAACGACCTTCAAGCATTGATCGGAGTAGCAGATTATAGTATTGGGAATCCTACCCCTGCAAAAAGACAGCTTTATAGTGCTTTAAAATCTGCCATGGATATGGGTGACCCGATATCATTGCTTTTGATTTTTGGTATTGCTGCACGATTTTTAGCTGATGCAGACTTGATTAAAGAAGCGACCGTGCTTGGCAAAATAGCGGAACGTTTTTCCCCACCTTATCAAAATGCGGCTTGGCTCAAATCGATCTATGGGGATCGTTTGGCTGAGCTAGAGCCTAAATTCACCTCTGAAGAAGAGGCTGAGATTGAAGAATATCTCAAGCGGCATAGCCTGTGGGATGAGGCTAATGCACTCCTCGCGTTTATGGAGAAAGGCAATTGGGGCAGAGTTAGGCCTGCCGCTTCCTCGTAGACTTTTATTTCTAATTAATTCAGCTATAACACATTGTCACGACTTGTTGGTAATTAATCGCATGTAGTGGAATTTGCCTGAGCATGTACAAAAACACCTGCTAACAATCGATTTGTAAGTTTAGGGGCCGAAGCGATTGGGGCTGGTGGTGAGTTGATTTAGGCTAGGCATTCGAATAATTTGTTTTCATAAATCGTCCCACATTACTAGAAAGATAGATTGAGGATTAAATATTGCAAGAAAATAACCCAGAGTTTGTTGTTCAACAGGAAATTGTCGCGGCCGGACTTGCCGCCCTTGACCCTATAGCCAAAGATTATTTGATCGGTGGTGCTGAATCAGAAGCAACAATTTCACGCAATCGTGCTGCTATCGAACGGCGCGCCCTGCGGCCGCGTGTTTTGGTTGATGTCAGCGATTTAAATATTGAAACCCGAATCCTCAAGCGTGTTGCCAAGATGCCGATTTTTCTTGCGCCAGTTGGCGCCTTGCATCGTTTTCATCCAGAAGCAGATTCTGCTGCCGGAGCCGCCGCCAGCAAATTGCAGACTCCGATGTTTTTCGGCTCCTTGTCCGAACACGAACCGGCCGCGATGCGAGCTGCAACCGACCATGACGCTGGCTACCAACTGTATGTACAGGGGGATAAAAACTGGGTCGATGACCAGGTTCAGATGGTTCAAGACAGAGGCTTTGATGCGCTATGCCTCACTGTTGACAGTGCCGTTTACGGCCGGCGTGAGCGTGACATGCTCCGTCGCTTCAAGAAGCCGTGGCGAAAGATTTTTTCTCCTGATGCACATCATCAAGCGGCACTGACTTGGCAGGACATCGGCCGAATTCGGCGCAACTGTAAACTGCCCCTTATTTTAAAAGGCATCGCTACACCTGAGGATGCCCACTTGGCCATTGAGCATGGTGTTGATGTCGTTTATGTTTCGAACCACGGCGGTCGTCAGCTCGACCAGGCACAGGGTACGCTCGACGCGCTGAGCAGTATTGCTGAGGTTGTTTCAGGAAGCAGTAAGCTCTTTGTCGATGGTGGGTTTATGCGGGGAACCGATATTGTCAAAGCACTCGCAGTTGGGGCTGATGCAGTTGGGATCGGCCGCTTATATTGTCTTGCACTAGCGGCAGCGGGGGAAGATGGCGTGACAAGAATGCTACAAATTCTCAACGAAGAATTGGTAACGGCGCTGTCACTTGTGGGGGCGAGTTCGCTATCGTCTTTATCCCGCAATTATATCGTAGATGAGCCGTTTCTTGTTTCGCAACCGCACCTGCTAAGCGCCTTTCCACTCATGACCGATTAGGATAGAACCTAAAGCACGAATCGCTCACAAAACGTTCCGATGCTGATTAGCTTTATGATTTAAGCTTGGTTGAAATGACTAAACGTCAATAAGAGGAAAAAATGTCAAAGCAGATTTATATCAACGGAAATATCATCACGATGAACGAGGCGACACCTGCTGCTGAAGCGATCGGTGTCAGCGGGGAATCTATCGCAATCGTCGGCAGCAATGCTGAAGTCAAAGCGTGGGGCGATGGTGAAGCTGAGGTCTTTGACCTTGGAGGTAAGCCGGTGTTACCGGGGCTGATCGAATCACACAACCACATCTCGGCCGGAGCGGTGTGGTCTTCATACGCCAACTGTAGCTCTGTGACTTGCGGCTCGGTAGAAGAGGTGCTTGATGCGATTTCTGAACGTTCGAAGCAAACCCCAACCGGGGAATGGGTGCAAGGATTTGGCTTTGATGACACCGCCAACGTCGATATGCGCCATCTAAATAAACACGATTTAGACGCGATCACAACAGAGCATCCGATATTTATCAGTCATGTGAGCGGCCATTTGGGCTATTTGAATAGCGCTGCACTGGAAATGGCCCATATCAATCGTGATACCCCCGACCCAAGCGGGGGCACTATCGTCAAGCAAGATGATGGTGAACCAGATGGGCTTTTGCTTGAAAATGCGGCCTTTGGCGTACGTGCCATCATCCCTGAACCAAGCCGTGAAAAATTTAAAGAGCTATTCATTAAGCAGATTGCGGAGTTTAATGCGACTGGGATTACCAGTACGCATGATGCAGCCATTGGGCTGTTAGGAGACGCTCATGACTTCTTTCTAACGTGCCGGGAGCTTGAAAAAGAGGGGCGAATGAATATTCGCATTTACACGGCCGTCATTGAAGAGGCATATAACCAATATGACGCGCTGGGTGTCGCCAAAGGATATGGTTCACACTATGTCAAGGTAGGCGGGGTTAAATATTTTCAAGATGGGTCGATTCAGGGGTTTACCGGTTCGCTGATCGATGGGTACCACACTCGGCCGGACCATTATGGCGATCTGATTTATCCGCAAGAAGTACTGAATGAAAAGTTCATGTATCACCAGAAAAACGGTGACCATATCGTTGTTCATGGGAATGGTGATGGCGCCGTCGAGTCGATTCTGCAGGCGTTTGAGCAAGCGCATGAAGCTTACCCGCGTGAAGACTCACGTCATATGTTGATCCATGCTCAAATGGCGCATGATGATCATATTTTGCGCATGAAAAAGCTTGGGATTATCCCCAGCTACTTTATTAACCATGTTTACTATTGGGGTGATCGGCACAAGAACATTTTCATGGGGCCAGAACGAGCTGCACGCATTGACCCGCTGGGTCGTTCACTTGAACTGGGTGTACCGCCTGCGGTCCACTCAGACTTCCCAATCACCCCGTTTGATCCGTGGTTTACGCTTCACACTTGTGTCAATCGATTGACCCGTTCGGGCGAAGTATTAGGGCCTGATCAACGTATTTCAGCGTTTGAGGCGTTGAAGGCGTTTACGATTACGGCCGCGAAGTGTAGCTTTGAAGAAGACATTAAGGGAACGCTAGAGGCTGGTAAGCTGGCTGACTTTATTGTTTGTGATCAGAATATGCTGGAAATTGATCCGCTAGAAATTAAAAATATCAAGGTGTTACGCACCGTCATTGGCGGCCGGACAGTCCATGAAGCTTAGTTGACATCTGTGGGAACGATTTGCGAGTTTAAAGAAATTCGCGAATCGTTTTGATGAGGTCACGAATATCAAATGGCTTAGCGATGAATCCTGCATAATCTTTATCGGCAAAATAGTCGCCGACCTTGAGCTCGCTAAATCCTGAACAAAGCAAGATTGGTAAATGCGGGTTGATTTTCCGTAGTTCAGAAAATGTCTCTTGGCTACTTATGCCCGGCATAGAAAGATCAAGAAGTATTACAGAAATTTTGTCCCTATGCTCTTGTAACTGGGTGATCCCTTCACTGCCATTGGCTGCACATAGAATTGAAATTTCTTCCATTTCAAACAGATCGATAATCGTTTCTCGCACAAAGCGATCATCATCTATGAGTAATACATGCCGGGAGCCTGATGAACTTGACGTTGGATAGTCGGTTCTTTCATCAATTGTCTGTTCTTTAAGTTGGATTTCGGCTGCATCTTGGGCAGGTGTCGCAGCTACTGGAAAATAAACTTTAAATGTTGTTCCAGACCCCACTTTGCTTTTAACGATTAACCCACCGTTATGGCTACGAACAATTCCTAAAACGGCGGCAAGCCCTAACCCCCGGCCGGTGAATTTTGTTGTAAAAAACGGATCAAAAATTTTCTGCAACGTCTCTGCTCCCATCCCCAACCCATCATCCATAATTGATATTTCGACAAATTGCCCTGGTGCTGGCGGAATGAGTATGAATTCTTGTGTTGCCAACTGTTCCAATGATAGATGTGTATTTAACGTTGAGATTTGAATTGTCCCTTCGTTCCCCTCCATCGATTCAGCTGCATTAATGATGAGGTTCATCAATATTTGTTGGAACTGCCCTTTATCAACCATGATTGTTGGCAACGGATGAGCCAATTGATTGGAAATTTTTACGTTTTTGGGAATTGCCACCATTAATAGTTCGCTGTTTTGACTTACCTCATGGTTAGGATTGGTTTGCTCAATTTTAAATTGACCCTGACCAGAATAAGCTAAAAGCTGCTCTGTTAATTGAGTCGCGCTATCGGCCGCCATTTTGACTTTTTCGATATGCATCTTCGCTGCACTTTCTGCGGGAAGCTTCAGCAGCGCCAATGACGATTGAGCTTTGAGTGCCACAAGTAGATTATTAAAATCATGCGCTATGCCCCCTGCCAAGACCCCAATACTTTCCATTTTTTGATGTTGAAGAAGAGCGCTCTCCGCTTTTTTCAAGTCGGTTAAATCAACCACTTGGGCAATAAGTTGTGCAGGCTGATTCGATTGTGTTGGCAGAAGGGAAACCTGTAAAAAGACATTGATAAAAGAACCATCTTTGTGGATATATCGCTTCTCAAAGCCATAGGTCGTGATATCCCCTGCGATTAATTGATTGACCCATCTTAAATTGTTGGCTCTTTCCTCAGAATGAGTGATATCGATAAACTTTAATCCCAGTAGCTCTTCCTGAGAATATCCAATTGTATTTTCAAAAGCCTTATTGACTTGCACAAACGTACCGTCTAGATTGCAAAGAATAAAACCAATCGGTGCCAAATCGAAAATATTTTTTAACTGCTGTTCTTGGGTTTTAATTTCAGTATATAAATGGGCGCGCCCAATTGCTGGGCCAATTAGCTCACTGAGTGCAACTGCCAAGTCTAGATCTGACTCTGTCAATTTGACATTGTCTAGACTTTCGATGTTAAGCGTCCCAACAACATTCCCTTTATCAAAAAGCGGCACGCATATTTCGCTCATGACCCCCTCAATTGCGGCTATAAAGTTGGGTTCTTCACTCACATCTTCGATGAAAATCGGTTTCTTGCCCAAAATAACTTTGCCGGAAACACTGGAGGTAATCGGTACCTCCTCAATTATGTCGTCATAGCCTACTTGATATTGAAGCTGTAGCTTGTTGCCTTGGAGTAAATAAAGGCTAACGAGTGTATATCCAAAGGCATCTGAAATACTCTCCACGATATTTTGGAAAAGTACAGAAAGATCTAGGTCAGATGCAACGGTTGCTCTAACTTGATCAAGTAAAGCCTGCCTTTGTACTAACCGCTGCTCGTTGTCATACAGCACTCTGTACTTTGCTTCATTCTCGCGCAAAGCTTGCTCAGTTTGGGATTCTTTTGTGATATCACGATACGTCCAGAAGCGGCCCAGATACTCGTTGTTGATAATGAGCGGTTTTGTGTTCCTTTGATAAATTCGGTTGTTTGTGAGTTTGACTGTTTCTTGGCTTTCACAATATTTATCAGCGTAAATTTCATGAACCCGTTTGAGAAACATTTCCGGATTTTCCACTTGATGGATAACCGCCTCAAGCAATTCTTGGCTGGTTGATAATGATTCTGGTATCTCCCAAAGTTTTATCATTTTTTCATTGATGAATAACGCCTCTTTATTATTGCCAATAATCAAGATCCCTTCAGGTAGAGAGTTAAATAAATCACCCAAAAAGCCCTTGAATAGTTCTGGTGTTAAGGATGATAGGTAGGTTGAGTTTTTGTCACTAGCCTCACTAATTAATGAGGTCGGGCTTAAATAATAGTTTTTATGTTGAGGGACCATACGATTTGGTTTAAGCTGATTTGAAGCGAACGAAAAAGCGACAAATTGTGGCTAAAAAATGATGATAACTACAAGGTTAGCAGTTATTAGGATTCTATAGTTTTCGCTAATTTTATACTTATTCATTGGTGCTAAAGGGGCGTGAAAATTAGTGTAGGACAAGACGATTCGCTCATATTTAATCTCATACTTTGGTTATCAGTTATCAATCGATTTACCCAATGAATATGATGGCCTATTTTATGTAGGATTGAGATAGCTTTTTTGTCATGCATCATTGCTTTCAGATTTGGATTTTCTGCCCAATATGGTCTTTGCAATGTGGCTAAATGCAGAAGTTAAACGCAAAGAAAAACTCAAATTGTCGCTTGAAGTTAGTCTGAAAACTCAGCTCGAATAGCGGCCGAATGTTCTCCCAGAGCAGGTATCGGCCGAAACTCATTTGTGTCAAATTCAGTCGTTACTGCCGGGGCTACCATTTGAGCAATTTGATCGTTGACCAGCATTGGCCAACGGCGCATGGCAGGATGGGTTGCAAGCTCATCGACACTGTTGACAGACCCAAAGGCGATTCCGGCCGTTCGTAATATCTCAATCAGCTGATCTTTTTCATGGTGGCCGAATGCGGCGCTGATGGCCTCATCAACCTCTGACCGATTTGCCACACGCGCATTGTTGGTTGCATATCGAGGGTCGTTAATCATATCTTGCCGGTTGATCACCTCAGAACAGAGCTTGGCCCATTCTCGATTATTCTGAATCGAAATGACTACCATTTCCCCATTTTTTGAGCGATACCCGCCATATGGTGAGATGGTGGGGTGATTCAGCCCCACTCGTTTCGGAGAATTCTTGCCATACTCTGCCTGCATAAGCGGCACAGTCATCCAGTTGGCCGCAGTTCCAAATAACGAAGCTTGCACGCCACTTCCTTTGCCTGTCCGTTCGCGCATAAAAAGCGCTTCTAAAATACCAGCATAGGCGTTTATGCCGGTGCCGATATCACAGATAGAAACCCCTATCCGGCCGTATTCACCTGGGGCACCGCTCACACTCACAATCCCACTTTCACATTGCACCAGCAGATCATACGCCTTCATATCCTGGTAATCCCCATCACCATAACCTGATATGTCACATGTAATGAGCCGCTTGTTTCTGGCTCTTAATTTGGCCGAGCCTACCCCCAATCTGTCTGCTGCGCCGGGGGCAAGATTTTGAATCCATACGTCCGCTTTTTCCAATATTTTGAGGAGTACCGCCTTGTCACCTGGCTCTTTTAAATTGAGAACGAGAGACTCTTTGCCACGGTTGATCCAGACAAAGTATGAGGCTTCCCCGTAAACGGCCGAATCATAGCCACGGGCGAAGTCACCTCCCGGCCGTTCAATTTTAATGACACGTGCGCCTGCATCTGCTAAGCGACACGAGGCGAGCGGGGCGGCAACCGCCTGTTCAAGCGAAACGACAAGCATGCCGTCGAGTGGTTTTTGCATCGTCATTCTAATATGTAATTTGAGCCTTCATCGCCAAGCCGCCTGCAGGATTCGTGGCCCAAGCGCTGCCATTCATCCCTTTTCGTTTTCCACTAATCTTAAATGGATCAGGATTGAATAGGGGAGAAACACCTCGGTATTCAAATGTTTTGATCGGCTCATTTGGGTATTGCTGGGCAAACAGATCAAGCAAGAGTGTGGCGGTTAGAGGGCCATGGAACACTAGGTTTGGGTAACCCTCATGGCTTTTGCAAAAGTCAAGGTCATAATGGATGCGATGGCCGTTAAACGTGAGGGCTGAATAACGAAAGAGCATAATCGGATTTGGCTCTATGACGGCCGAAAAAGAGCCATCTTTTGGGGCGGCCGGAGGGGTTGGAGAGACAGTATTGGTTACAGCAGCTTCTCGATAAACAATCGTTTGATTTTCGCGTAGACAAATTGAACCATTCTGGCTTACTTCATGCGCAACAGTCACGAAATATAGCTCCCCCGACTTACCAGACTTTTGCACAACATTAGCTATCGTTGAGCGTTTAACGGCCGGTTGGCCAATCACGATCGGCCGTTCAAAGATAAGGCTTCCGCCTGCCCACATTCGGCGGGGGAGTGGAACCGGAGGCATAAATTGGCCTAATTTCTGATGCCCTTCCACCCCAAGCTCAGAAATGCGCACCGCTTCATGAAAATAGAGCCAGTGCCATGCGTTGGGTAAGATGTCACCCTCATTTAGAGCTGGCTCTCGATCAAGGGTTACGTTCATGAAATTGGCTTGGCCAACCGTAATTCTGTCTTCGACCTCAATTGGATTTCCAATCCAATCAGTCAGTGAAATATCGTTTGTCATTCTAAGTTTAGCTAATTGCTAGCGTTCTAGTGATGCGCTCGATTGCTGCCGTCTAAAGCTGCGACTTTGTACGCTTCGGCTAAAGTTGGATAGTTAAAAACGGAGTCTATAAAATATTCGAGTGTGCCGCCAAAAGCTATGACCGCTTGTCCAATATGTATCAATTCACTAGCTCCTTCACCGATGATATGGACGCCTAAAATCTTATGGGTGTTTAGATCAAAAATTAGCTTGAGCATCCCGATCTGGTCACCGATAATCTGGCCACGTGAAATCTCACGATAGTTGGCTTTCCCAATTTCGTATGGCACCCCTTCAGTCGTTAATTCTTCTTCGGTTTTGCCCACAATGGAAATTTCTGGGATAGCATAAATCCCGTACGGGAATAGGTCCCGCATGGTGCTGGTCGGCAATCCAAAGGCATGGCAACTGGCTAAACGCCCTTGTTCCATTGAGGTTGAGGCTAAGCTTGGGAAGCCGATGACATCACCAACTGCGTAAATGTGGGGGACTTCGGTCTGATAGTTTTCGTTGACTTCCAAACGGCCGCGGTCGTCCGCTTTCAATCCGGCCGCCTCCAAATTGAGCTTTGCGGTGGCTCCGGTCCGGCCGATTGAATACAAAGCTTTGTCTGTTGTAATTAATTTGCCACTTTCGAGGGTGGTAACAACCTTTCCTTTTTCATCAATTTCCATTTTGGTTACCTTTTCACCTAAACGAAATGTGACGCGCTGCTGGCGTAGATGATAGATCAAGGCTCCAATAATCTCGTCATCTACAAAGTTAAGCAGATTGGCTCGCATATCGACAACGGTGACACGCACACCAAGGGCTGCAAAAATGCTGGCATACTCGATCCCAATTACTCCGCCTCCAATGACGGCTAATGATTTTGGGATGCTGTGCATTTTTAGAAGCCCATCGCTGGTAAAAATCACATCTTCTGTGAAAGGAATATCTTTTCTTTTCGTTGGGGATGTGCCGACTGAGATAATAATATTGGCGGCCGATACTTTTTGATCACCTTCGACCGTTTCAATGAGCATCGTGTGATCGTCAATAAAGCGTCCCATCCCGCTAATAAAATGGATTCCATTCCGTTGTAGCTGATGAGCAATCACGTCCATTTCGTTGCGCATGACATAGTCGCAGCGAAAGTTTAGGTCCGCCATCGAAATATCTTCTTTGACCCGATACGATGCGCCGTAAATATTTTTCTCTCGATGGCCGGAAAGATAAAGAACAGCCTCACGTAAAGTTTTGCTTGGAATGGTTCCGGTGTTGACACAGACACCTCCCATCAAATCACGTTTATCAACAATCGCTACTTTTTTGCCGGCTTTTGCACCTTGGACGGCCGCCTTTTGGCCAGATGGGCCGGTTCCGATGACCAATAGATCGTAATCATAATTTTCCATTTTTCTTTCCTTGATAGTTTTAAACGTTATCGAGTTGCGGAATCTAATTTTTGCACAATAGCGGCGAAAGCCAACAGAGTCAGTTTGCTATTTTCGTCAACGAGTGGTTTGGGATGACTTGAAAGCTTAGCGATGATAACTTCCGCAGCCGGATCAATATAAATATATTGACCATGAATCCCAACCCCAAAGAAGGCGTTGTTTGTGTTCCCCGTTTTCCAAAATTGATTGCGGTAGGCAGCATTTGGCATGAATTCTGCATAGTCTGAACCCCGCCGAAACGCTTCTGGGTCCCCGTTTTGTTGGATGTCATCAAAAAAGGATTTTGGGACAATTTGCCGGCCGTTGAAGTGGCCATCGCCTAAGCACATAAGGCCAAATCGAGCGAGGTCACGTAGTGTCAGGTTAAAGCCGCCACAGGGAAAAGCGCATCCCCACGGGTCGACCGTCATCGCTGCGTTTTCGTCAGCTCCCATGTATTGCCAAATATGTTCTTCAAAAAGCTTAGTAAACGGTTTGCCACCGATTTTTTCCAAGAGAACACCTAATACATCAGTATTGGCGGAAACATAGTGAAAAACCTCACCATGTTTAAAATTGGCCGGTTTGATTAGTGTCGGTAAATAGTCATAAAGTGACACCGGAATCGATTCGGGTGCAGATGATTTGATTTTGGGCCCATACCAGCCTCCAGCAATTGTGTGTAGGTTCACATCTGACGCCATGTCTTCGTATTCTTCGGTGTAGCCAATTGCGGCCGTCATGTCTAAAACCTGCTGAACTGTTGCACCTCCATAGGCAGAAGCCTCATATTCAGGCATGTAGCTGCTGACTGTACGGGTTACGTCTAATACACCCTTTTCTATAAAGACAGCGGCTAAACAAGCAGTCAGGGACTTGCTTACAGATTGGAGCAGGTGACGCTGGTGGGGGGCTAAATCGAAGTAGCTTTCGCTAACGATTTTTTCGTTATGAACGACTAAGAAGCCATCGGTGTGTGTATGGCTTAGCATCTCTGTAACTGTCCAGTTTTTTTGATTGAGATCGGTAAAGTGGATCGAATTCAGATCTAATGCTTGCTCTCCGGCTTCAAGTGGTTGATGTTGGCCTATCCCTCGATGTGCCTCAGCGCATGGGACTAGCTGCGACATGTTTTTAAAACTCCAGCTAACCGGCTCCCCGATAAACCAATTGTCTAGTGTCACCAAACTTTCGACCGAGGGCCGGCCGCCTGTCATGAACGAACTTTTCTTATTTTGCGTCATTTGAAACCCTATACCCTGTGAATAAAGCTGGACCTCTAATGATCACACAATTAGTTCATTCGGGCTAAATCGAATCTAGCCTAGTTATGATAAGATCTGTGAATAAAAACAGACTTTGGTTGGCGCTCAATAGCCGCTATGCCAAAACCATAAATTTAAATGAGGATGTGATTTACGATGGACAACAAAGTTGTATTAATTCTTTTAGCGATATTCATACCCCCAGTGGCCATAATTTTTAAATCAGGCTTTGGGAAGCATTTTTGGATCAACATTTTGTTGTGTCTTTTAGGAGGCCTCCCAGGCATTGTACACGGATTGTGGATTGTCCTGAGGGATTAATTCACCTGGCGGCAAAGAAATGGCCGGTGTCATTGAAGCTTTCAATCGAACGTCGGCCGCTTTTTGATACCTTGACACGTGTAATTGAACAGTTTGAGGGAATCATGCCAAAAAAGTCATTCCCTTTTTCAAGAATATCGGCGAGATAGACGTTAATTGCGATGGCGTGGGAGAAAACTGCAACTTTTTGACTGGGGTGAGCTTGAGCAATTTGACTAAATGCTGATGTGACATCGGCCAAAAATTCTTCAGGGCTGATGTCACACACTTCATACGGATTGGCCAAAAAGCGTTTGAACAGTTCTGGATCGGTTTTCATCAAAGCCGGAGAAATATATTGGTCTGCATTTTTATCGACTTCAGCTAAACCCTCCAGTGTTGTGAGGGACAGACCGGACCTTTCTAAGTAAGGTCCGGCCGTTTCTTGGGCACGTCGCATCGGACTGCAATAGGCGGCGCTGATTTCTTCGCTTGCGACACGTGCAGCAACAATCTTGGCTTGCTCATGCCCCAACTCAGCTAGTCCAGGGTTTACCCCGCTATCTGTTTTTCCATGCCGAACAATGATAAGTTCCATCAGTTCTAGTGAAGCTGTCCTACTATCTAACTAACTTCTATGATCCAACATCTGCGCTTTACTCTTCTTTGATACCCATTTTGTCCATCAACTGCTGATTAGATGGCTCGACAAGCACAGAGTTATCTTTGAAAATAATGGTGGGAACTGAGCGATTTCCTTTATTAATCGCAACCACTTTCGCAGCCGCTTGTGGATCGGATTCAATATCAATATCGGTATATTCAATCCCGTAATCGTCAAAAAAACGGCGTGCACGATGGCAGTCACCGCACCAGCTTGTTCCGTAAAGTATAATTTGATCGTTCATGATTTTATATTGCGGCTTTAGTCAGTTGCTTCAAACTGCCCAAAATCTGCCGCTGCTAATGCTACCAATAAAACTTGACCCATCCCTTTTGCGAAATGAGTGTAATCCATATATTCATCAGTTCGATGGACATTGCCAGAGTTGGCAATTCCTAGACAAACTGCGGCTGCTCCATTTGCGAGAGGAATATTAGCATCTGTACTGCTAGCCCCTTTTTCAAATCGGTGCGAGCCAACGAGGCGTAACGCTTCTGCTGACCATTGAACAAGCGGATGGCTGTCATGCAGATGACCGGCCGGCCGATTCCCAATCATTTCCCATTTTACTGAAATCCCGTTGCGACCATGATGCTGGTGAAAAATCGCTTCAACTTTTTTCTGCAGCTTTTTTAAGCTATCAACTTCAACCGATCTGAGATCGAGTAAAAATGAAGCTGTACGTGCGATTGTGTTGATCGAAGTTCCACCTTCGATGACGCCGACGTTATAAGTTGTTTTAGGATGCATCGGGGCTTTAATTTGGCATATTTGGTTAATAATGCTCGACATCGTGTGAATCGCACTAGATTGGCCAAAATCGGCCCAAGAGTGGCCACCCTCGGCCGAAACGGTTACTTTAAAGCGATGAACGCCAATCCCTTGATGGATGAGGTGTCCAAATGACCCGCCTTCAAGCACGATGTATTGGCATTCTTGCCCAAATCGTTCGTAAACGGCCCGCATCCCATTTAGGTCTCCAAGCCCTTCTTCACCTACATTCGCCACAATCCAAATGTCTCTTGGTGGAAGCAGGTTCGCAGCTTGCATCGACTCAATCAGCCAAATAAGTGCGGCAACACCGGCCGAATTATCTGCAATCCCCGGCCCATGAATTCTATTGCCCGCTCGCTTTATGGTTAGATCGGTATCGGCCGGAAACACAGTGTCTGTATGCGCTGAAATAACGACTGGCGGCCGATCAGAGCCGGTTCCCTTTAATCGGCCGTACACGTTGTCAATCTCATCCATTTCAACGTCGGCTAAATTTAGCTTGTTAAAAAGTGTTTCAACATGAGCCGCCCGCACCTTTTCCGCAAATGTCGGTGCTGCAATCTGCTGAATTTCAATTGAGAGCTCAAGTCCACGCTCAACATTGACTGCAAAATGCTTTAATAGCTCAGCCACTTGAGGCTGTTTGGACATCTTCTTAATGTGTGTCATTGCAATGGCCTAATCAGTAGGATTCCGCTAATCGCCGTAATCAGCCCAATGTGTAATAAGAAATTACTTGAAACAATCCAATAGGCATTTCCAGGGAAAATTTGAAGGAGAAAATTAAGGGCAATTAGTACAATGCCAACCATTGGCAGTAAACCGCGTCGTGCAGAAAGATATTCATTGATTTTGTCTAAGAGCTCGTTCATAAGATATTCCCAATCTTTACGCCCTAAATTTCTTCCCAGTATTCCCCGTCAAGCGTAAATTTATTGAAGTAAGACAGTAAACGGGGTGGAATTCGGCCAGACATGGCGACATGAGTATCCTCATATGCTTCGATATCTACAATGCCGCGCTCGTGAAAAAGACTCACTAAGTCACCACGATCATAAGGTAGCTTAATCTCGATCGACGCGTATGTTGATTTAACAGCTTCAAATACCGCCTCTCGTAGTTCTTTGATTCCTTCACCCGTTTGGGCAGATACGTGGACCTTCCAAGAATCAACTTCAGGCAAATCATCAAGGGATACGCCTTCTGGCATTGCATCAACCTTGTTGAAAGCATAAACCATTGGGTAATGGTCAACTTCAAGCTCAGCCAACGTATCTAGCACTGATTCAATTTGAGCGCCGACATTAGGATGAGTGGCATCAACCACATGTAGCAAAATGTCAGCTTCAACAATTTCTTCAAGTGTGGCTCTAAAAGCTGCCACGATGCCAGTTGGCAGCTTTTGGATAAACCCTACTGTGTCGGTAAATAAGACATCGCGGCCGCCGGGCATTCTTACTCGACGCGTTGTTGGATCCAAGGTTGCAAATAACATGTCGGCCGAAAGGACGCTCGCTTTTGATAAGCGATTAAGCAATGTAGATTTGCCTGCATTTGTATACCCTACAATCGCAATCGTTTGTAGAGCCGTTTGCTGTCGCTTGCTCCGGTGCCGAGATCGATGCGCCATTACGGCATCGAGTTCAGATTTGATGTGGGCCAAACGCTTATTGATCATGCGTCTGTCCATTTCAAGCTGGGTTTCACCAGGTCCACGAAGCCCCACGCTGCCGCCACCTCCACCACCGGTTCCTGCTTGTCGAGCCAAATGGGTCCACATGCGGGTTAAACGTGGAATACGATACTCAAGCTGGGCTAACTCAACCTGCAGCTTTCCTTCTCTTGTTTGAGCATGTTGGGCAAATATATCTAGGATGAGAGCGGTGCGGTCGAGGACCTTGATTTCATCTTCTTCAAATTCTTTTTCAAGCGATCGCTGTTGCCGTGGTTGGAGTTCATCATCAAAGACGATAACGGTCGCTTCGAGTTCGATGACCATAGCTTTGACTTCTTCAACTTTTCCGCTGCCAATGTAGCTGGCTGTATTGGGTTTGTCTAAACGTTGTAGAGCGGCTCCAACAACTTTTAGCCCGGCCGTTTCTGCCAAACGAGCCAGCTCTTCAAGGCTGTCCTCAGGCGATAGCAACGCCATTTCTCCAAATATATCGGTTCCAACGAGAATCGCTTTTTCGGTTATTGATTTTGTTTTGTGCAGTTTTATGTGTTGTGAATCCTAAAGCACAAAACTGAAAAGGCTTGTGCTTTGACTAAGCGGTAAATGAAGTAGCTCCCGTTAGCTGATGCTTAAAGCTGAATCTTAATTAATAATCATCTTCTTCGTCATCTTCAGGAATATTTGCGTAAAAACGACTGTTAATTTCTGAGATTAAGGCTTTGCCTTCGTCAACCGGCAGCGTCATTCCCACCGGAATTCGAAAATTGCCATAATCAAATGCGGGACAGTTTAGTTTTGAATCTAGACTGAATCGGGAAACATGTTCACGCGCATAGGCATCTGTGATACCAAGCAGTGATACCGGCCGACGCACGATAAGACGTTCGGGGTAAAAAAATAAAATTTCACGAGTAGCACTAAAATATTGCCACTGTGTCCAAACTTTTCTGCCTAAGTAGAACCAAAATATCGCTACTAAAAAAAGAATGAATAAATATGCGACTAAATAGACACCTGAAAAACCGAAATTTCCTTGCCTAAAAAAATTAAGGATCGTCACAACGCCCCAAATAGAGCCCGCAACCCAAACGAACAACATAGACGAATAAAGACCCCAGTAAAGGGGCTGTCGTTCAATAGGAATAATTACTTTAACGCGTTCGTCGTTTTCTTCAAATACGATACGTTCTGTCATAGAAAAAAGAGGATAGATGCCAGATGTTGGATATTAGATAGATTTATCTATCTTCTCACATCTCACATCTACCCTCTGAAATTCGCTTTATTCTACAATCGCAATTTCAGTTTTTGGCCCTTTGCCTGACAATTCTACGATGCCGTCTCTAGCAGCTGCGCGAGCGAACTCGATAAATGACTTAAATGGTTTATCGCGGTCATTTTTGAAGTTTTTCTCGTCAAAAGTGTCATTTAAAGACACCATCGTGGTTTTGATAGAGCGGAGCTTTAGTGATTTTTCTTCAGCTGTGTTTTGCGTAATTGCTGATACAAGCAGGCGGAAAGCCCCAGTTAATGTTAAAGCTTCTACTGCCGGTGTTTCCACTTCAGGTTCAGCTTCTTCAACAACTTCAGCTGCAACTTCTTCTTGTTCAGGTGCTTCTGCTTCAGCCTGTTGATCATCAGCCGATGAGTCTGTGCTTTCTTCGACGGCCGCGACTTCTTCTGCAACCACTTCTTCCACTGCTTCAGCTTTTTCAACCGTCTCAACTTCGGCTGCAGGACCTTCATCTGAGTCAGCAATTGAATACTCACCCTGCATGACTGCCGCAATTGAATCAATCGGTACGCCTAAGAATTCAGCGATCTTCTTGTCGTTTTTCTCAAGCTTGTATTGTGATGGAGATTTGCCTGGCTTAGATACTCGTTTCAAGAGCTGTAAGCTGCGTGTGACTTCTGTCATCAGATTACGAACTCGAGTTGATGATAGCTCGATCTTTTTCTTGTTCCGTAATTGGCGACAATAAGATTCCACCTGCAAAAATGAAGCAGGGTAGTTTGGATAGGTTGTTAGCGTTTCAATGATTAGAACGCGTGCCGCAATATCTTCTGGAACGTCACCACTTAAGGTAACTGCTTCAACTGGTGCTGCTTCAACCTCTGTATTTTCACTTTCTGCTGCATCAGCATCCACAGTGTTATCAGCATCTTTATCTTCTTTTGACTCTGATTCTGATTCATTAAGGCTGATCTCTTGACGAGGACCTTTGCCCGTTATCGTGATCAATCCTTGCTCGGCCGCTAACGAAGTGAACTCGCCAAAACGTGTAAACGGTTCGCGATCCATTGAAGAGATTTTCTTCTCATCAAAATCGGGATAGATGTCGCGCATAATCCCTTTGATGGATGGTGGTCGCATCGATTTGCCTGAATCTTTAGCTTTGTTAATCGCTTCGATCAAGATATTGAAAGCCACAGCCAAGGTCAAACCGCTTTGCTCGTTGTCTTCGCTTTCCGTGTACTCAACCTCTACATCTTCCTGTTCATGTCGTTGATCTCGATCATTGCGATCACGTGAACGACGATCATTACGATCGCGTCCTGACCCTGAATTGCCATAGCGTTCTTTGCTAGGGGTTTGGTCTGGAAGATAAATTTCATTAACAGTTCCAGTTGTTACCAACTGAACCATGTTACGTTGTTCAGCGTCTTGGACAAACTCCTTGAATTTTTGATACCGACGGCCAGCTGAGTCAGAATGTTTCTTCTCATCAAAACCACCCATCAATTCAGCCATCATCATTTTGACATTTGGTAGCAATGCGACTTTCTTCTGCTGCTGCAATTTCTTAACAGCTTGTACCAAACCATCAAACGGGTCTTTTGGTTTTTTCTTATAAGATTTGGTTTGTAGATTTGAGAACTGACTGTAAAGAATATATTCATCAACAGACTGAGCCAAATGGGATGAGGTTGTTCCATCTACACCAATAGCGATGACACGATTACCTTCTCGGCGAATTGCATTCACTAGGGGGACAAAGTCACTGTCGCCTGTGAGTAAAATAAAGGTGTCTACACTTTTACGATTATGCAGTACATCCATGGCATCAATCGCCATATACATGTCGACTGCATTTTTGCGTGGCGTTTGTTTCCCACCTTCATCCATGAAAAAGGTCGGTACATAAACAGGATCCATCCCGTTTGAAATTAATGCAGTCGTCATGCTTCCGCTATGTCGGTTCCAATCTGCAAAGGCGTGTGCAACCACAACGCGGCCGAATTCTTTACACTTGTCCATCAAGTCTTCAAAATTCGCATTAATGTTGTAGTTGTTTCTAAGAGCGTAAACGATATTTTCAAAATCGAAAAATACCGCTACGTCATCTGGTTTTTCTGTTATTCCATTCATATGATTGATTTAAATTGTCTAATTTGGCCTTGAGTTCCCTAAAATTAATATGTATACAAAAAGGTAAACATACTTAAATGCGAACTGTACATCTGACAGGCCAGCTTTTTCCGAAAGCTCTAATAAAATGATGTTGATAAATGCACTGGTTTCTGAATAAACTCCCTAAATCTCAACCCGTATTGCATGAGCAATCTATTTAACTTTTCTATAGAGCAATAATAAACTAAATGCTCTTAGTAAATTTACTAGAGGCTAAATGCTACAGATGTGTAGATTTAAGGTTGCATACTCCCGGCCCAAAACATTTTTGATGAACCGATTATGAAACTGATCTCAGATTAAATAATAAATTAACTATTGTTATTTAATCCGTTCAGTGGTTCAGATTCCAGTTGCTTTTCCATCGCTTAGCATTTTGCGCTAATTTTAGCGAAGTGGAATATTTTCAGGATTATATCCATTTAAAGAATAATGCCACACTTTACTCAACGATTGTTTACGTTCTCTTAACTGTTTTGCTCAGAATAAGAGGGTTTTCCTAGTTTTGATCCTCTAATTCTTGCATGAAGTTTTCTGATTCTTCATCACTCATCTGGTAAGTATGTTCTTCCGCTGGAAAGGATCTTGAAATAACTTCTTCGCGATAACTGCTTAACGCTTCGAGGATCATAGGCTTTAGCTTCGCATATTTTTTGACAAAGCGTGGCGTAAAATCGTCATATAGCCCTAAAACATCATGGAAAACCAAGACTTGACCATCACAACCAGAGCCTGCTCCGATTCCAATTGTAGGAATAGTTAGCCTACGACTGATTTCTGTTCCTACAAGAGTAGGTACACTTTCAAGAACAATCGAAAAACAGCCCGCTTCCTGCAAAGCCACGGCATCTTGTAGAAGCTTGATTGCACCATCTGATTTTTTCCCTTGAATTCGATAACCACCTAACTGAGAGATTGATTGTGGTGTTAGTCCAATATGCCCCATGACTGGAATGCCCGCCTCAACGATTCGTTTTACGGTTGGGGCTAACTGAGCACCACCTTCGACTTTAACCGCATCCATCCCTCCTTCTTTTAGTAAGCGCCCCGCGTTTTTTATCGCTTCTACTGCATCTGCTTGGTAGCTCATAAATGGCATGTCGCCAATTAAGAATGATCTATTTGAGCCTACAGAAACCGCTTTGCAATGATGAACTATTTCATCCATTGTCAATGATACGGTTGAATCCTGACCGAGAACAACCATGTTGACTGAATCACCGACTAAAATTGCATCGATGCCTGCTTCATCTACATACTTGGCAGATGGGTAATCGTAAGCGGTCATCATTGTGATCGGAACATTTTTCTTTTTGCGCAATGCCCAAGTTTTGACGGTAACTTTTTTTATCGATTTTTTTGTTTGGCTACTCATATTTTTGACTTTTCAAATGATTAATT
>JBGCDP010000334.1:0-36924 GCA_045105475.1 Anaerolineae bacterium | reverse complement strand
TTGTGCCCCTTCGGTCATCACGATGAAGTCGGAAGCACTGACAATCCCATCGATTTCGGGATAGAGATCATCGGCCGACATCAAGTGCATGTCTTCAAACATATCAACCGTCATCTTACAGGCGTATAGTTCACCACCAGCATCTGAAATCATCTCCAAAAATTCATCTACTTTCGGAATTTCTAGCTTTTCCATTTCCCGATTCATCATTGCCGTTGCGACCCCAGCCACGCCGGGTAAACCACCGATGGCTGTTGGGATAGGCATACTCGAATTAGCTACGGGCATGAACTTCAGATGGTTCATTTTGCGGGTGTTAATCATGTCTAATCCCCAAAATGTGAAGAACATCATGACCTCTACCCCTTCGGAAAGGGCGGCATTTGCTAACACCAATCCAGGGTATGCCATGTCAAGTGATCCTTTTGAGCAAATAATGCATAATTTTCGGTCGGTTTCCTTATCGTCAAACATCGGTTTTCTCCTTAAATCCTTTAGATTTTGTTCAGCTAAACGCAGCCGGTTGGCTTCGGCAATCCGGCGATAAAAGCGATCTTTTTTGCCGGCTTCTTTGGAAACAGCTTGTAAAGTTCTTTCACCGGCACACCGCTGTTTACTTTAATGCGACGCAAGGTGGGTGATTCACCATGTTCCTCATAGCTGTCTCGACTAAATTCGAGCACTTTCCAATGACGTTCATTCAGTTCTTCAATGCCAACAACTTTGGCTAGCTCTAAAGCGATTGGCTTCACCCATTCGTGTGGGTCGGTCATAAATCCTTCATCATCAAAATGGACAGTTCTTTCTGCAATTTCTCTTTCTACGGTCATAAGATTTCTCCTTCGATTACCTTTTCTGTTTTGTTGTCTTCTAAATATGAAGTTTCTTTACCAACCAGCGACATATCGGCCGGTAACGGTAAACGCCCTGGTAATAATGAATTCCAATAGATCCAGCGGAATGCCATCTTGCCCCAATGGTTAAATTTTGATTCCCGTAAGAGGGTAAATGGACCAACAGCCGGTATTGGGAACTTCCCAGGTAGTGGTTCGACATCATAGTTGAAGTCGAGCAAAATCCCTTTGCCAAACCCTGTTTCGATAAAGCAGTTGGCATGGCCATCAAACTCTTCTTCCATCTCTTTCCCATTGATCAAGGCTAAGAAGTTTTCAGTGAAGACATCGACCGCAAAGTGAGCCACAGACCCTGCTTTTGAAGTGGGTAGTGCGGCCGCATCACCTAACGCAAAAATGTTGTCATATGCTTTAGATTGAAACGTATGTTTATTGACCGGGACATGATTCAGCTCATCACCCAAATTAGAGCGTGCGATAAAGTCCGCCCCCATGTTGACCGGAACAGTGACCAAGAGATCATAGGGCAAGACTTCTTCATCGTATGAATAGATCTCCCTTTTTCTTGCATCAACAGATTCGACATAAAAATCAGAAACAAGACGAATTTTTCTTTCGTCCAATAGCCCTTTTAGTCGTTCGCTGGCAACCGGTTTCGTAAATGCGCCAGAAAGTGGCGTTGCATAAACGATATCGACCCGATTCCGAATCCCTTTTTCTGTAAAAAAAGCATCGGCCAAGAAGGCAAATTCCATTGGGGCGACGGGGCATTTAATAGGGGTTTCCATGATGTTGATCACCAATCGCCCACCGGGCCAATTTTTGAGTGTTTCGGCTAAAGCACAAGAGCCTTTGTACGTGTAGAACTCATGGATCGAATGTCCCCATTCGGCACTTTCTAATCCCGGGGTTTCCTCCGGCCGGGGTGTTGTGCCGGTCGCAATAATCAGATGGTCATACGGCAAGGTTTGCCCATCATCTAAGATGACTTCTTCCATCTCTGGATCAATCTTATCGATCTCACCCAGAACGAGGTTGACCCCATCAGGCAAAAAATTTCTGCGATCTTTTTTGACATCATTCGGCCCATAGGTGCCAAATGGGATAAACAGAAATCCTGGCTGGTAATAATGGATAATGTCTTGATCGACAACTGTGATGTTCCAATCATTTTTAGGTAAAGCTTTTAGGAGCTTGTTGGCGACCATTGTACCGGCGGTGCCACCACCGAGAATGAGTAAATCTTTCATGACTATCTCCTTTAATTGATAGCCATAATGTAGCTGAATGAAATGAACTCTTTAAGTGACAAAGCACACTGATTTATGCTAATAATGTCACTCATTCCGACAAGATTAGGCTTTGATTTCTATCGCTTAAACTTTTTTGTTAGATGGCTGATTTGCTATTTCATCGATTGCTTTGCTTAGCATATCGGCAAACTTTTCGTTTTTTGCACTCAGTTCATGCAGGGTCACTTTTGCATGAGGTTTTGCACCCTGTTCCAACTGGACCCAATGAGGTTGAACAGTCATAGTCAGACTGTGACCTGGAAAATCATAACTATAGGCATCATCTTCAGTGTTTCGGTAAAAACGAATATTTTTATCCTTAAATATCATTCGAAACGGCCGTTCAAGTTCTTCATAGTCATATTTCAAGACACGAACCATCGTATTCCCATAACGATCCTTGAAAATATATGCGAGCGAGATTCTTAAAAGAGCGAAAATCAGAATGAAAAATATACCGACCACTTCAATGCTGAAGTCAAGCAACAGCATGAGCGTAATAACTAGGATAGAGATTGCTAATGAGACACCCCAAATAATTTTCCCAAAATGGGCGTGTTGTTTTTGCCAGTGTGCAGAAATCATGTTCATCCTCCTTACTCACAGCGGTGAGTAAAATCGAGCTGGCAGAAATTTGCAATTTAGCCGCTTAGGCCGGATTCGAAAAGTGGCAAAACACACTGATTTAAAACGATGCTGTCACTGATTCTGGTGTCTAAAATTTGATTACGGGAGATATAAGTAAAGCTCTCTTAGCAAATAAATAGACATTTTTGATCTTATAAACCTTGTTGATTACGGGGTTTCTAGGATCAAAGACAATGTCCATTTAAACTTTTTATACCTTCCACTTTGTGAGGACAGAAAATAGTCAAGATATGACATTTGTTACTATCGTGCGGTAAAGAAAACTCATATGATGTTAGTGAATCAAGAGAACGGAACAAACAAAAAAACTCTTGATTTAATAGCTACCTTAAAGCAAGGGCAGGCGTAAAAGTAAACAGTGAGATAACACACCTAAAATATCAGCAATAGCAATGCTAGGAGGCAGTGAAATATGAGAAGAGATAATGCAATAACTGTCGGACAATCGAATAGAAAAGCAGACTGAGCCTACATTGGATTAGATAAAAGGGATTAAATAAAAGCCAATTTCGATAATTGGCTTTTTTGTTGCCTGCTTGCCGTCGGCTGCACTGTCAAAATTGAGGGCAGTAGGCACTTTCTATAAATCCAAAAAACCTAGGAAATAGTTTTTTTGAGTTCGTATCTATCCTTTTACCCTCTTATCTATGCAGACCCATGACATTGAAATTGAATACCCGTGATTTTCGTCACTATTAGCTTTTGGCCTTCACAGAATAAAGTTGGGGTTGAGATTCAATCAATGATTCAGAGTATGTATTTCACCCCAATTGACTTATTGATCAAAGATGGTGTCCCCCCTCTTTCTGGCTCCAGAGTGGCTTAAACCTAGCTAATTTTGCTAATTTAACATGGATCAACTTCTTTTTTGTTAACCTGAGTAACATCGTACTTCGTTATCGTCGGCCCGATTTGCCCCGCAGCTGGCGTACACCGGTTAATTTTGGGCGGTTGCCATTCATTTCAGTTCTAGGAGCGGTTAGCTGTGCATTGATGCTTCTCTTCATCAATCATCCCATTACTTTGGGCTGGGTTGTTCTACCTGCACAAGTGGTTGCACTGGGATTGTTTGCCCTTGCGATCCCTCTTTACTTTATGCTTCATCCGAAAACAAAATAAAATGATCTCAAGGGAAAAGAAAAGTTTCTTTTTTTGTTATTCTCATTGCAAGATTTCTGCATCTTTTTTTTAAGCTGGTTTGGCTAGGTTATACTTCACACATGTCAAATTGGTTTGATTACTCCCCCCGTTTCAATATAACCCTCACGGCCGAGCAGCTTGAGCAGTTTGCCATTTACGAACGGCTCTTGCTTGAATGGAACAGTCGCATGAACCTCACGGCCGTGCGTGATTCAGCTGGCATTCAAATGCGCCATTTTCTCGACTCGTTAAGTGGAGGATTGATCCCAAAGATCGATCAAGAGCCCTTTTCTATTATTGATGTAGGAACAGGAGCCGGTTTTCCAGGGCTGCCACTCAAAATAATCTATCCACAAATTTCACTTACACTGACTGATAGTGTCACCCGTAAAACTCATTTTTTAGAGGCTGTCGTTGCAGAGCTGGGGCTAAATCAGGTTTCTGTTCTTGCGGAACGTGCCGAAACATTAGGGCAAATGGTTGAACATCGAGAACAATATGATATCGCTTTGGCCCGAAGCGTGGCGTTCATGCCAGTTTTGCTTGAATATCTTCTGCCACTTACAAAGGTAGGCGGCCGGGCTATTTGTTTTAAAGGGGACAATGCACCAAATGAAAGTGGAGATGGGGAGTATGCTCGGGAGAAGCTAGGTGGTGGTAAACCCGAATTTACAGAGGTCAGTTTGCCTGAACATGATCGACTTCATTATTTGGTGACCTACCCTAAAGTTGGCCAAACACCTAAAGAGTATCCGCGTCGGCCGGGTAGGCCGCTAAAAAAGCCTTTAGTTAAGAAGTAATCAAGGAACGTAAAGCCTTAAACCAAACAGTATTTATGGTTTGGGCCGCTTAATGATCGCTGTGTAGACAGGCTCTGACTCCGGTTTCCCCTTTAGCTGTTTTTCACCCTGTGGCTCAAAGAAAAGTGATTCATGCCCTTGTGGAATGCCACTTGAGGTAAGCAGATTCCCCGTTTGATAGACTGATTCTGAGATAACGATTTCACCATCGGCCGCAATATCGACTAAGCGATGGGCTGTGTGAACCGCTTCCCCGACTAAAGCAAAGTTTAAACGACTTTCAGCCCCAACATTCCCCATGACGACAAAGCCCCGGTCGATGCCAATACCCAAGCCTAGCAGCACCCCATACGTATCTACCCAGCGCTTTTGCATATTGTTGAATAGCTGCTGCATCTGAATGGCTGTTTCAATCGCTTTGTGAGTCCCATCAGCCTGTTCAAATGGGGCATTGAACCCGATCATCAGTTCATCACCAGCCAGATCAAAAATCGTGCCGTCCATCTTATAAACAATGGCAGTCATTTGAGAGAAGAAATCGTTCAAAATATCAATCGATTCATCAGGCGTCAATGAAACAATCATTTTGATCGAACCGCGTAAATCAGCGAATAGAACAACCGCATCTTGGCTCTTCCGCTGGGCCATCATCTCTGGATTATCAAGGACTTGATTCACCAAGCGTGGGCTCATGTAGCGTGAGAAAGTTGCCATGACACGTTCATTTTCGATTCGAGCCGTTTCTAATTTTAGATTTTCTTCGCGTTTACGCAGCGTAATATCTTGCATAAACAAGATATATCCTACGTTTGAAACAGGTGTCAGGCTTGCTAGGAAATATTGGTCTGGTGGGACTTGAACTTCTAAAGTCTGGTGGGACCTGTTCTCTTGATCTTCAAATAAAGGATGAAGCATCCGTAGTGGAGCGACTTCTTTAATACTCTGATTTGTATAGTCTGAAAGGTCAGAGCCAAAGGCACTCAAAGCTGCATCATTGATAAGCTCGATCGTTTTGTCTTCAGACAGCAAAATAATCGCTTCGGAAGATTGTGACAAGATGGCGGCCATGCGTTTGCGCTGTTCATCCATCTCTCGAAAAAGAGTGGCGTTTCGAATAGCGACGGCGACCTGTCCAGCTACAGTCTCGAGCAGATTAAGATCTTCGTCTTTAAAATGCCCTTGCTTACGATGCATTAAGACGAGTACACCCTCAATGGCGGTCCCATTAATTAACGGTGTCGCAACCGCTGAGCCGATATCACCTATGTCATCTGGTAGCTTGAGCCAGCGGGGATCGGCCGTTGTGTCATTAATGATGACGCTTTTTTGCTCTTCGATGACGCGGCCTGCTAATCCTTGATGGAAAACCTGCCAATTGACATTGATGCTATGCTCAATCTTCGAATTTTCATGAATGACAATGCGTGTGGTTAGCCAGCCGTCTGGTGAAAGTAGAAATAGATTTCCCCGTGTCGCTTCAAAGACATCCTTTGTGCCGGACATCACTTCATTAAGCGTTTGGGTGAGGTCTAGCCCCGTATCGTTAATCGCTCGGGTAACTTCATGGAGCAGCCCTAATCTATTTCGTTCTTGCTTTAGGTTTTTCTGTGTTTGTCTAAGTCGGATGAGTGAGCGTGCTCGAACAAGCAGCTCTTCTTTATTATGCGGCCGGGATAGAAATTCATCTGCTCCTACATCAATTCCTTGAATACGATATTCTAAATCTCTTAAGGCCGTTACCATGATGACTGGAATAAGCTGAGTATCTGGATTTTCTTTTAACTTTTCACACACTTCAAAGCCATTCATGATAGGCATCATGACATCAAGCAAAATAAGATCAGGCTGTTTTTTTAGAGCAATTTCTAACCCTCGGATAGGCGTTTCAGCTTCTAAAATGTTGTATCCATGCATCCCAAGCTGCGAAGCTAATAGCAGGCGATTGTCTGCATTGTCATCAATAATGAGAATTGTTGAGCCAATATACTCTGATTCATCATTAGGTGATTGGGATATAGTCGTAAAATGGTTCATTGGTTAAGTTAAAATAAAAGCTGTTCCTTATTTTCTATCCTACTGTTGAAGCTGGAACAGGTGAAATATGTCCGTTAACTACATGGACCGTTGTACATTGACTATGAAATTTGTCTGGTAAAAAGTCAAGACTTGTTGTGGTTAATAACGCTTGCCCAGACCGTGTGACCTGCGTTAATAACAGATTCCTTCTATGTTCATCAAGTTCAGATGCTACTTCATCTAACAAAAGAACTGGTGTCTCATTTGTTTCATCAACCATTCGACGAATCTCAGCTATCTTTAGCGCCAGCATAGCGGTTCTTTGCTGCCCCCGAGAGCCGAATTGTCCTAAATGGCGCCCGTTAACCCAAATGCGCCAGTCATCTCGGTGTGGGCCAATAGTCGTAACGCCAGAGGCTAAATCCCTATCGAACGTCAATTGTAAAAGCTCTAGATACCGTTTCGCAATAAGATTTCCGTCACCTGCATTTTCCAAAATCCAAGCGGCCATTTTAAGTAGCTCGGCCGAATTGTCTTTACTCCCTTTGCCTGCCCCTTGAACTGTTAAGCGAGGTAAATAGCTAAGTTTTGCTGTTTCGATCCCATTTGTTAACTCTTCATAATGAGTACGGCTAACTTCTTCTGCTAGACGATGCATAAACTTTGCACGGCGAGCAAAAATGCCGGAAGCTACTGTGGCTAAGCGCTCAGATAGAATATTGACAACATCTTTCCCACGGCCTGTTTCGGCTAAATTTTTTAAGGCGGCATTACGCTGTTCTAAAAGCTTGTTATATCCGGATAGAGAACGACAATAAATCGCATCTGTTTGGCACAATGTGATGTCCATATATCGACGGCGGGCTGATGGGCTGCCCGTGATTAGCTCAAGATCGCTGGGTAAAAACAGAACAACCTTTAGTTGCCCTAACAGATCCATTAGTCTTACTTTTCGTCGATCAATCACTGCCTCACGGCGAAAGCTGCTTGATCCATTTCTGTTTTCTCTTATTAGCCTTAGCTCAATCGTTTTCTCGTTTGCTGTGCTACTGTTTTGGCCGGTTGAGGGGCTTGTTGATTCATATTGGATTGTTGCGACTAGGCGAGCAACCACAATCGGCTCTTCAGGCACATTGATGTCCCAATTAATGATTTGTTGATCTGAATCAGCGTAGGGTGAGCGGGTTGTTGCTAAATAATAAACGGCCTCAAGGAGGTTGGTCTTCCCTTGAGCATTTTCTCCGTGCAGAATTGTCGTTCCTGGGAGAAGATCAAGCTCAAGGCGACTGTAATTACGGAAGCCTGTCAGTGACAAATGTCGAATGAACATTATTTCTGTGTAAACCATGCTCCATAGAAGAGCACGAAAGAAGAACACGAATTTGAAAATGTTGTCAGAGTATGAAGTGGATTTTAGTTACACAGGTTGCAAAGTTGCTTATCTTGTCATTGGATGCAAAACCACAATGAGCCAAGCTTTCTAAATATCCTTTAGCGACAATACACCAGATTTGTCTGGAAAGTGTTTAGTACGAAAGTTTAGCACGTTCATAGTATACATAACAGAAAAAACAAGAAATAATTTTGGTTGTCACCAACACGCCCACGTTTCGTCTTGTTTAGGGTCCACAATCGTGCTAGTTCAGTTTGTTTTATTGGATAAACAATGAAATATGACTGGTTCTTGCGCTATGGCCCTATTGATTCATTGTTTCCATTTTTTATAGATGCTAACCTGATACTTTAAACTTAACCTGTATAACGTCGATTAGGCGTACTGATTATCCACAGGAGATATCTATGAAACGATCTATTTTACTCATTGAAGATGATGTCCATATTAATGAACAGATTGTTTTGGTTTTAAGAAAAGCTGGGTATCAGATTGATTTTTACTTCACGGCCG
Source organism: Anaerolineae bacterium (assembly GCA_045105475.1). Lineage (GTDB taxonomy): Bacteria > Chloroflexota > Anaerolineae > Promineifilales > Promineifilaceae > WTJY01. The sequence continues at coordinate 28,268 of JBGCDP010000334.1, read as the reverse complement.
AACGAGGGTTAAAAGCTGCTCAGCAAGGCATTCATGACTTAGTGTTGCTCGATGTGATGGTGCCTATTATGGGTGGGTGGGAACTGTGTCGTCGTTTACGCGAGCGTCTCAATATACCGGTGATATTCATCACTGCTCTAGATCGGCCGGAAGACGTCGTGCGTGGCTTAAGCTTGGGTGCTGACGACTATGTAGTAAAACCTTTTGATATGAAAGTCTTGTTGGCACGCATTGAAGCCAATCTAAGAAGAAGCCCTGCCACAGATGACGAAACCTATATTTTTGGCAATGATGAAATCACAATTGACCGGCCGGCACATATCGTCACCATTCGTGGTCAAGAAGTTGATTTTACCCCCCGAGAATTCTCGCTTTTGACTGTCCTCGCATCGAGTGCTGGCAGGGTAATCCCTACAACCGATCTTTTGGCTCAAGCTTGGGGCGAAGGATACAGAGATACGCCAGAAAATATCAAGCCCTACATTCATTATCTGCGAAAGAAAATTGAAGAAGACCCTACCAATCCCCGTTGGATTAATACCGTTCGCGGCGTTGGCTATCGATTTGGTGTTTAGATTTTAAGGCATATCAGCTGTTGGCCTAATCATTCAATATGCATGCTGATATGCTAAGAGTGCTGTCTGCTGAGTTGCATTACCCCTTCCCCCAACCTAAAATAATCGGCCGAAAAAAGGGTGCATCATAGCTTTGCGCTATGTGCTTTTATCGATTTCCCCTTCTTCGGTTTAGCATGAAAAAACCTGATATTTTGATGATTGTGCTCGATACCCAACGTGTCGATCGGCTCAGTTGTTATAACCCAGAGAGTAATCTCACCCCGAATCTTAAACGGTTTTCAGAGCAGAGTGTTGTTTTTGAAAATGGTGTTTCGGCCGCTCAGTGGACAATCCCTAGCCATGCATCTATGTTCACCGGCCTTTATCCGACCGCCCATCAACTAACCCAATCAAACTTGCGCTTGGCCAGCGATACACCGCATGCGGCCGAAATTTTGGCGGCCAATGGGTATAAAACAGCTGGTTTTTGTAACAATCCACTAGTCGGCGTGCTTGATAATGATCTCAAACGAGGTTTTCAAGAGTTTTACAACTATGCGGGTTCATTCCCCAATCGGCCGGAATTTCACAAAAAATCACTCTTTGGCCAGATAGGAGATTCTATTTCCGGTTTTATGCGCCGTTACATTGGAATGCCCATTCAACAATGGTTCGGCCGATCAGAGCGCGCTTTTTCAATTTCGCTTAGCCCCCTTTTTACCCCGCTGTGGTCAAAGTGGTTTAGTTTTAAAGGGCAAAACAAAAATGCCGTTTTAGATGTCGCTGAGTTTGTGCGGCGCAACGATGGCGAGAGAGACGCTCCATTTTTTGCGTTTCTTAATCTGATGGAAACCCATCTCCCCTTTTATCCGCCAATCGAATATGTTGAGCGCATCCATCCTGAACTAGCTAAAAACCGGGAAGCCCGTCGGGTCATGCAAGAGTGGAATAGCGAAGCTTATCGTTGGTCCCGGCCGCTGCCAGATGGTTTGACCGACTTAGAAAGCCAAGTTCTAAACGGTTGGTATGATGTTGAGACACACTATCAGGACGAATTTCTAAAGAACCTGTTTGATGCTTTGGGGAAACGGAAAAATGCTGAAAACACACTGACGATTATCGTGGGTGATCATGGAGACGGTCTGGGTGAGCATGGCTATTTTGGTCATGCGTTTAACGCGTATGAAGAACTGCTCCATGTACCCCTCATCATGCACTGGCCTGCGATGTTTAAACAAGAAGGGAAGCGTATTGCTGGCCCTGTTAGCAGTCGACGGGTGTTTCATACGATGCTTAGCGCGGCCGGGGTTGATGGATCAAGCATCAGCACCACGTCTGAAGCAGAGCTCAAGGCACTTTCGCTAACTGAGGTTGTCGAAGGGCGCGATGTTGAGCAGCAAACCGCTTTTTCAGAAGTTTATCCACCACTTAATTTTGTTAAGGCAATGGAAGACCGTAATCCTGGCTTGGCCGACCAATTTCGCTGTAATGACATGCGCCGGGCAATCAATGAAAATGGGCAAAAGTTGATTCAAATTTCAGATGAGCCAAACGAATTGTTTGATCTGAAAAATGACCAACTTGAGCTCAAATCCATCCTTCCCGAAAATCAGCCCCTTACAAAAGACCTCAATCAAAAATTGAATCGAATGATCGGTACACTCGAAAACCAGAGGGATAACCTGCTAGCGGGTGTCCCTCTTGAATTAGAGCAAGACCCACAAATGCTCGAACATTTGCGGGGACTCGGCTATATCGATTAAACTCACTACTCTCTTATACGAAAGAAGACTGGAAGCATAGTGTGCATCGCGCATTATTAGGAAGAAGAAATGTTTTTTGATCAGTTACAGAATTTACTCCCTGTCATCCTTTTTAATATCCCTTATCCAACTTGGGTAGATGGGGTATTGGTGTGGCAGCAGTTTGCGATTTATACCTACGGGGTCTTAATTGCAGTTGGGATCGGTCTTGGCGCATTTATCGCTGGCCGTGAAATTGAACGTCGTGGACACTCGGCCGATGATTTTTACAACGGTCTGCTGATCGCGGTGATTTCAGGCTATATTTTTGCCCGACTCGGCTATGTGACCCAAGACTCCTTGGCTAACGGCACCCAATATGATGGATTGCTAGAAGTGTTTAATTTCCGCGCAGGCGGTGTAAACATCATGTGGGGCTTTGTTGGCGCCGTGCTGGTTACTTTCTGGTGGGCCAGAAGACAGCGCCTGTCGGTTTGGGACTATGCAGACGTGGCTGGTTTAACAATTTTACTCGCTCAGGGGATCGGCCGTTGGGGAAACTTTGTAAACCAAGAACTTTATGGTCCACCTACTGGCTCAGACTCATGGGGGCTTTTAATCAGCCGGCCGATTGCAGAATATGCATCACTCCCAGCTGGAACCCGTTTTCATCCAACCTTTTTCTATGAATCAATCGCTCTGCTCATCGGCTTTGCCATCATGATGGTGTACTTCCGACGCAATCGCGAAAATATTGTTCCCGGATTAGGCTTTGGCTTCTTTATGCTTTGGTGGGGTGGTAATCGTGCGTGGATCGAACTGTTTCGCCCAGACCAACCCAATATCGGTAACAGCCCTTTGACATGGTCAATGCTCGTGGCTATCGGCGTGGCAATGGCCGGAATTTATGTGATGTTGCTCGTAAGCGACAAAATCCCCGGCCGAGAAGCATCATCTGCTTTAGGGTCAAAAAGCACCCGTGTATACAAACCGTCTCGCCGCCGAGATTAAAAATCAAGATTTTAAAGACTCGGCTTCGGCCGAGTCTTTTTTTTAACCACTTTTGCAATTTAGCATGGCATCAGTCAAAATAAATTAGATCTAATCAAACCCGATTCCCAGACCTTTTACAGGACCTTTTTTGAATATCGTCTTTTTCCCAAGTGGTTAAAGGTGTTCAAAGAAGGTCCTGTTTTTTATAACAAATACCCCCTTTATATTTTCAAGAGAGATAAAAATGGACCATATATCACAAAAATTTCAAAGAGTAGCCTTAACTTTTGACGACGTTTTGCTCCAGCCAGGAGAATCTCATGTCTTGCCCGCAACCGTCGACTTAAGTACAGACTTTACCAACGGGATGCGTTTAAACATCCCGGTTTTAGCTGCATCGATGGATACGGTGTCTGAAGCACCAATGGGGATCGGAATGTCACGCATGGGGGGATTGGCCGTGATTCATCGGAACTTAACCCCGCTTGCCCAAGCAGAAGAAGTCGACAAAGTGAAGCGTTCAGAAGCTGGAATGATCGTTAATCCGATTACCTTGCCTCCGACTGCGACTTTGGCTGATGCTGAAGCTTTGATGGCACGTTATAAAATTTCAGGTGTCCCTATTACTGAGCAAGATGGATCACTCGTTGGTTTATTGACCAATCGAGACACCCGTTTTGTTGAGCCTGGCCCTCAACCCGTCACTGAATATATGACACCTAAAGAAAGGCTAATTACTGCTCCAGTAGGTACGTCGTTACAAGAAGCTCAGGCGATTCTGCATCAGCATCGAATTGAGAAGTTGCTGTTGACCGATGGTGACGGAATTATCAAGGGTCTGATTACAGTGAAAGACATCATCAAAAAGCTCGACTATCCAAAAGCGGTTACAGACGATAGCGGCCGACTGCTATCTGCGGCCGCTATTGGTGTGGGCGAACAAGGGTTGGCTCGTTTAGAAGAGCTGGTGGCAAGTGGCGTTGATATTATTTCGATTGATACGGCTCATGGCCACAGTGGGAAGGTGCTTGAAACAACCGCCGAAGTGAAACGTCGTTACCCTCAAATCTCTTTGCTAGTTGGGAATGTCGCTACTGCGGCTGGAACGCGAGCTTTAATCGAAGCTGGTGCTGATGCGATTAAGATCGGTGTTGGAGCTGGCTCTATTTGTACAACCCGCATTATTTCAGGTGTAGGTGTGCCACAAATCACGGCCGTTGCTGAATGTGCGGCCGAAGCGCGTAAGCATGGCATCCCATCGATTGCAGATGGTGGCATTAAGTACAGTGGCGACCTTGTGAAGGCATTGGCGGCTGGGGCCGATGCGGTCATGCTAGGATCGATGCTGGCAGGTCTTGAAGAAAGCCCTGGAGACATTATTTTATACGAAGGTCGCCGTTACAAAATGTATCGCGGCATGGGGAGTGCCGGTGCTATGGTTGGCCATAGCGCTGATCGCTATGGGTCTGGACAGAGCCACGCAAGCAATGCGGCCAATCGCCACAAGCTAGTGCCAGAAGGAATTGAAGGGCAAGTCCCTTATAAAGGCCGCTTAGACGATGCCATCTTCCAATTGATGGGAGGCTTGCGAGCTGGAATGGGATACGTTGGGGCACAGAATCTAAAAGAGCTACGTGAGAAGGCTGAATTTGTACGTATTACCAATGCTGGGCTACGTGAAAGTCATCCCCATTCAGTGACGATTACGAAAGAAGCACCAAACTACCAAGCTCCCCGTTAATCTGAAAATTGAATCCGCATCTGTCAAAAACGGTTGCGGGTTCAATTTGTAAATTTTTACCTGCTGGATGCAGTTTTTTACTTCGACCAGTTTTTGATTATTGTAAAATTTTCGATATAATCGTATTTAACGATCAGTTCACTGATTAACCCCTTATTTTCCCATTAAATGTTCTGCATTTTTTTGCTAGATAATTTAATCGGGTCATATGAAAATCAAACCGTTGATTTTCAAGTTAGCATTTGGGCAGACGCCCTAAAAATTGACGAATCTGTCACGTTTCTAAGTAAATTTTCTTAGGAGCGGAACCTGAAAAAAATCAAATAAAAAGGATGAGGTGTGAAATGGCCAGAAAAAAAGCAGTAGTACTCGATAACACTCAACAGCAGAAAAATGATTCAATTCTGCGACGACTTGCTGAAGAGCGGCAAGCATTGATAAGTGATACTCGCGCCATTCAAGAAGAGTGGAATTCAAGAAAACGTCGTCGTCGTCGTCGTGGCGAGTTCTAATCTAGCCTCTTAATTCTTATTTGGTTGAACAAACAGGCAGATACCAAGACTCGGTTTCTGTTTAATATTTTAATTTCAAAAGCATTACCCTCAGTTGCACTTGCGGCCGAAGGTAGTGCTTTTGTGTTTTACGCTACAATTCCCATATGACATTTTCGCACGATACCTATATTTCCCCTTTTACTTGGCGCTATGGCAGTCAGCAGATGCGCCAAATTTGGTCTGAGCAAAATAAGCGTATTCAAATGCGTCGAGTTTGGATCGCTTTGGCTTCAGCGCAGCAGCAGGCGGGGCTCGTCACAGCCGACCAAGTCGAAGACCTACAATCTCAGGTTGAAAATATTGACATTCCTCGTGCTTTAGAAATTGAGAAAGAGACTCGCCATGATGTGATGGCAGAGATTCGGGCATTTGGTGAACAATGCCCTGTTGGGGGCGGCATTATTCACTGGGGAGCGACCAGTGCAGATATTAATGACAATGTCTATGGGATTCGAATTCAAGAATCTTTAGTACAGCTTGAGGCTCATATGCGAGAGCTCTTAACGGTTGTTGCGGAGAAAATCGAAACAACGGCCGATCTTGTCGTGATGGCTCATACACACATTCAACCGGCTGAGCCCTCTACGCTTGGGCACCGTTTCGCCGTGTATGGTCAGGATCTTTTGGCCGATTTTGAAGATTTGCAGCGGATGATCCAGCGGGTGCGTGGTAAAGGATTCAAGGGAGCGGTTGGCACTCAAGCGAGCTACGAAGAAATTTTGCACGGATCGGGTATGACCCCTCAGCAAATGGAGTTTGTCGCCATGGACCAGTTGGGCATCGAGGCGTTTCCAATCTCAACACAGACATATACACGTCAGCAAGACGTGCGAATCATGAATGTTTTAGCCGGGATCGCTGGGTCACTGCATAAATGGGCGATGGACTTCCGGATATTGCAATCGCCGCCGTTTGGCGAATGGGCGGAACCGTTTGGTAAAAATCAGGTCGGGTCTAGTGCGATGCCGTTTAAGCGGAACCCAATTAATACGGAGAATGTCTGCTCGCTGGCCCGTTACATCGCCACGCTTCCGGCCGTTGCTTGGGATAATGGCAGCCAAGCGATTTTAGAACGCAGCCTTGATGATTCTGCTAATCGACGCATTTTTATGCCGGAAGGGTTTTTAGCAACCGATGAGATTATTCGCCGGGCGACACGCATCTTTCGCGATATGGTGATTGATGAAACGCAGATCGGCCGTAATTTAGAAACCTACGGCCCTTTTGCCGCAACTGAAAAAGTGCTAATGGCCTTGGTTGCCAAAGGCGCCAGTCGTCAGGATGGGCATGAGTGGCTGCGTGAGTTGAGTTTGCAAGCGTGGCAGGCTGTGCGTGAAGGTCGGCCGAATCCGCTGGTTGACCTTGTTGTAGGTGATCTTAATCTGCAAAATTATATCGATGCAGGAACTTTGCAAGACTTGATGCAGGCGGAGGCGCATGTCGGCACTGCTGCTGTGCGTGCACGAGATATGGCTGAATTAATTAGATCTGTTTTATAGCTTCGTTTTACGGGGTGTCTGCTACAAAAACGGCCCGAACCGGGGCTGGATGCCCTTCAATCGTCTTAGATTTGTCGGCCGAGTCAAGATAGTTCTCAAGAGAATAAAACGTCATCCAATCAGTCGAGCGTTGCTCTTGTGTCGTCGTGGGGCTTACATCAACTAGCCTTATGTTTTTAAACTGACATTTGCGTAACCATGACTCTAAAGTCAGCGTTGACGGTAAAAACCAGACGTTGCGCATTTGCGCATAGCGACCTTCTGGGACGAGCACTTCACCTAGTTTTCCATCAATAACGAGGGTTTCTAGCACCAATTCACCGCCTGAGCGCAATGTGTCACGTAGTTGAAAAATGTGATCGATAGGTGATTTACGGTGGTATAGAACACCCATTGAGAATGTGGTGTCAAAGGCGCGCAGTTCGGCCGGGAGCGCTTCAATGCCTAAAGGTAAAACCCAATTATTATGCTCAGCCAAATACTTTCGCATGGCAAAGAACTGCATCACAAAAATGAGGGAAGGATCGATACCGATAACCTGCTCAGCTCCGGCCCCAACCATGCGCCAGCCGAAATAGCCGTTGCCACAGCCGACATCAAGCACCCGTCGGCCGCTCAGCGGCTGAACCGCATCTTTGACTCGGTCCCATTTCCAATCGGAATGCCACTCAGTATCGATGTGATGCCCGAAGATATGAAATGGCCCTTTGCGCCATGGATGTAAAACTTTGAGATGGGTTAAAAGCTGTTGGTGCTGTTCAGGTGAAAGGTCAGATTCACGGCCGATGGTGACACTGTTTGCTAGGTCGTTTTCAGATGGGTTGATTTGGGGTAACGCATTGACTGCGGCCTGCCAGCTTTCCATCTTGCCATGTGCAGTAGCGTCTAGCGAGTGGGGTAGCACATGTGCAAGCTCAGCTCCCCAGTTCGACAATTGTGTGTTTTTGAGCGTTTCTAAAAACCCTGCGTAATCAAACATTTACTTGATGGCTAGAAGAGAACAAAAATTAAGTGCTTGGAACCAAAGCTCGGCCGAACTAAAGCCTGCATCTAGCATCCGCTTTTGATGTGCTGGAATAGTTTCGGGGATGAGGACATTCATGATCGAGGTCCGTTTTTGGGCAACTTCTAACTCGCTATAGCCGTTGGCCATTTTGAAGTCATGGTGCAGGTCGATGTATCGGTTAGTTTTTTCGGGGGAATCAAAAACGACCTTTTCTGACACAACCAAAACGCCACCCGGATTTAACCCTGCATAAATGCGTTGAATAAGTGCATCACGGTCGGCCGGGTCGATAAATTGAAGTGTGAAGTTCAGCACAACCATGCTTGCATTTTGTATATCTGCTGTGCGAATGTCACCAAGCCGTACATCCATCTCGGCCAGCTTGGTTGGCATCGCGGCCGTGTCTTGCGCTACATTTTCGCGACATTGATTAACCATCGCTTCTGAGTTGTCGATGCCGATAATGCGACACCCATCGTGCCGGGTCTGGTCAAGATGGTGGCGCACAATGATGCTGGCTGCACCCAATGAGCAACCTAAATCATAAATGTTGCTGTTTGGTTGAGCATAACGTTCCGCTATGATGCCGATGAGTGGCAGAGTTAGATCGTATCCAGGTACAGACCGGCCGATCATGTCTGGGAAAACGCGGACGACTTCTTCGTCAAATTTAAACGGTGTAACCGTCCGTTTTTTTGAGTAAATATTGTCATTCATAAGTTTCTGTCCTTATAAATCAGATTTGATTTCAAATGGCATCAATAGTTGATGACCGCTAAAACGTTTGCGCAAATAGTCTGGTAAATTAAGCACAGCATTGATCGATTCGGCCGGATTTGGAAACGGCTTCGCAAACTCATACGCCTTCTTTTGATCATAGACATTGACCACTGGTACCAAAATATCTGGATCCGTTGGTAGATCAGCCAATTCCCTAGCTTTTGCCAGCGCATCGATAAAATCACCGTGACTATCGACAAGTTTATGCTCCAATGCTTGACGGCCGGTCCAAACACGACCTAGACAGATTGGGTCAAGCTCATCGTATGCGATGTCCCGATTGGTAGACACCAGCCATTTAAACGTCTTGTAAATGTCCAGAATCTGTCCCATGATTTTATCGTGCCGTTTGTCGGTCATTTCAATCACGTTCATTAAGTCAGCTGAATCACCCCGTTTAAATTCGTGATAGTTAATTTTAAGCTTGGCTAGCAGACCCTTCATCATTGGTATTGCTGCGACTACTCCGATAGACCCTGTGATGGTGCCGGGTTGATTCATGATGTGTTGACCAGGGGCTGAAACATAATACCCGCCTGATGCAGCGACATCGCCCTGATAGATGATGACGGGTGTTTTTTTGCTAATGCGTTCAACTTCACGCGCCATTAGATCAGATGAGAGAGCACTGCCACCACCTGAGTTAACATAGAAGATGAGCGCTCCTAGATTGTCGATTTGCTCAGCCATACGTAAATGGCGCACCACCGTGACGTCTCCGGCCGTTTTGCCGCCCACAATTGGAATCGGCAGTTCCACTGGAGGATTTTGGCTTTCACCCATCATGATCGACCCTTCTAACGATACTACTGCGATGACTTTCTCATGATGGACCGGCCGCCATTTTTGCCACATTTTTTTAGCGGCACCATCCCATTTTGTTATGCGGATTGTTTTATCTTTCTCTTTTTCTTCTTTGGCTTGCGGTTCAAAAAGTAGCCCCTCAACTTCATCATCGTATGCCACATAATCAACCAAGCCCAGCTGGTGGGCTTCAGGCATGGTATGTGGCCCCTCGTCGATAATCGCCTGTACTTGGACCTGTGTCATGCCGCGCCCTTGGGCGATTCCGGCCGTTAGTAAGTCGTACTGTTCATCCATAAGCCAATTGACTTGCTCTTGATATTCAGGTGATGCTTCCGATTTGCTCAAGTTGTCGGCCGCCGATTTGTAGGGGGAAATTTGGAAATTTTCAAACTCAATCCCTAATTCAGCAAATGTATCTTTTAAAAACAAAGTTTGGCGGTATAGACCGATGACGCCGAATTCACCGGTGGGTGGCACGATAATTTTGTCGGCCGCACTCGCCAAAAATAACTTTCCGATCGAGACTTGCTTCATCGTCACGACAATTTCTTTGTCGGCTGCTTTTAATCTTTCAAACCCTTGCCGTAAGCTTTGCAAGCGGGGCAGGCTTACAGCCAATCCATCAAGTGCAAAAATCACTCCTTTCACATTGTCTGCATCAATAATGCGGGCGATGCGAGCGTTGTGTGCCTGCATCGAAACTTCGGTCGGGCCAGAGGCCAGTGGGTTTGGGATAAAACTCTGTACAAATCCTGGCGGGGCAGGTTCACGCTCAGGAAACGAGCCGCTTAGCGGAATTCGTATATAGCCGATTTTGGCTTTTCTGCGCGTGAAGTTGAACAAACGCACACGGCCGCGACTGAAACCTCGGCCAAGGGTCCGAAAACCTTTCGCAGGCATTTTTAAGGCTTTTTTCCAAGCTGATGTATTTTCTTCAGACATAATTGGGTTGAAAGTAGAAAGCAATGTGTAAAAAGGCAGTACCCCTTTACACATTATCCTCTACGCTTATCTTATTGGTTAGCAAAGCTGCTGCGGTGTCAATAATTGGGAAAGCCATAGCGGCACCTACGGCCGACTCGCTACTGATGTCAAGATTCACGAGAGGGCGTAGTCCTAGTTTTTGTAAAATAAAGGTGTGGGCCAGATGAACTGGCGCTGTTCCAGCGATAAGGGAAAAGCGGATAGCGGGATTCAAGCTGGCCGCGGTATACGCGGCGGCGGCTGAGATTAGCCCATCGATTAAAATCGGCACACGTCCGGCGGCTGCAACCAGCATGAGCCCTGCCAATGCCGCAATTTCGGCCGAACCTACACAGCGTATGACATCAATGACGTCGATGCGTTCCGGTTTGTTAATGTCAATGGCATGTTTAATCAGTTCGATTTGAGCGGGAACGGTCAGAGGTGAGCCAAATGGATCGGTTTCAGGCATCAGTGACTCAACGTCTGCCTGTCCCAGCACGGCCGCAACTGCAATTGCTGACAGTGCTCCCCCTGGGCTGGTTATCGCCCCGGCTGCCATTAGATTCATTCCCACGGAAATTTCCATTGAGCCGATGTTCATCCCAACCATAAAAGCATCGTTGACTTCTGTGATGACAAGGGCTGGCCCGGCCGCCATGTTGCCGCATTTCGCGATGCGCAGGCTTTGGACCGATGGGTGCTGAAATGGCTGGGACATTCCGATGTCAGCCAGCGTCAACGTCGCATGGTGCTGGCTGGTTAAAGCATTGATGGGGCTTATCTCCGCAACAATCGCTTCCATTATCGCGGAAGTGGCGGCCGGATTTGCAGCCAAGTGATTTTGGTCGGCACCAATCAAAACGATATGTTTGTGATCAAAGGTAACCCCTTTGCTTCCACGGATCGTAGCTAATCGTACGGCAAGGGCTTCGAGATAGCCCAAGCTACCTTGCCGGCCGTTTGATTGTTTTAAATGATTTTGGGCAGCCTTTTGAGCTTCAAAATCGATGAGGGGAATTTCAGGAATATAGATCATAGGTCGAAAACTTTGTGGAGCTTAACATAGATTGAGTTATTTTCCTGTCGGACGCTCTAATTTCAAAGCTTTTTTTATGAACGGACGGGCTGCTTTTGTAACCCCTAAATTAAGAATTCTTGTTTCTAGGCTTCTTCACGACCTTTAAATCAGTAGATGCCTGTAAAGGTTCTGGCGATTTTTCGAGTTAAGTTTGACGGTTCAGCTATAATTTTGCTCTTGATTTATTCCCCACTCCTAAAAATCTTTGAATAAGAAAGAGAGATAAAACATGAGCGATATTCAGGAATTAAAAGAGCAGTTTAAAGCGTACAAAGCCCTTAATCTACAGTTGGCGATGACCCGAGGTCAACCGGCCGATGCGAATTTTGACTTGTCAAACGATATGCTCACTATGGTAACTGGGGAAGATACAATGACCCCATCTGGGATTGAGATCCGCAATTATCCAGGTGGTGTTGCTGGATTGCCGGAAGCGCGTGAGATGTTTGGCGCGATGCTGGGTGTCAAGTCGGAAGAGACAATCGTTGGGAACAATGCCAGCCTAATGATTATGACACAGGTGCTGACATGGGCTTTGCTAAAAGGTGTGAATGGAAGCCCACGGCCGTGGATTCAAGATAAGCCGAAATTAATCGTAACTGTGCCCGGCTATGATCGTCATTTTAAATTGGCTTTGGGCTTAGGGTTTGAGCTAGTACCTGTTGCCATGACGAGTAACGGGCCAGATATCGAAGCGGTTGAAAAGCTTGTGGCTGAAGATGCTTCAATCAAAGGTATCTACTTTGTCCCTGTTTACAGCAACCCTACTGGGGAATCTGTATCAGATGAGATCGTGCAGCGTTTAGTCAGTATGCCAACTGCAGCAGCTGATTTTACGATCTTGGCTGATAATGCCTACGCTGTGCATCATCTTCAGGACGATGATCGCGATGAGCCGTTAAACTTTTTACGTGCGGCTGAAGAAGCTGGCAATCCGAATCGAGTCATCTTGTTTGGTTCTACTTCGAAAGTAACGTTGGCAAGTGCTGGCATCGGCTTTATGGCTTCTAGTGTTGAGAATATCGCTTATTTCTCAAAACTTTTTAGCTTAACGACTATTGGACCAAATAAAATCGAACAATATCGGCATGTGCGTTTCTTGCAAACGATTGACGGTGGCATTGAAGGCTTAATGCGTCAGCACGCTGCTATCCTTAAACCAAAGTTTGATGCAGTTCAAAATGTTTTGACCGAACACTTAGGTGGTACTGGGCTTGCGACTTGGACGGTTCCAAAAGGTGGCTATTTCATTAGCCTGAATACGACCAAGCCTGTGGCTAGCCGGGTGGTTGAATTAGCGAAAGAGTTAGGTGTGGCGTTAACGCCGGCCGGGGCTACTTATCCAGGTGGTGTTGACCCGAATAACCGCAATATACGCTTGGCTCCTACCCGGCCGCCGGTTGGGGAAGTTCAAAAGGCGATGGAAGTAGTTGCTCTGTGTATTAAGCTGGCTTCCGCCGAAGTTTAGGCTGAAAAACACCGATTTTAACTAAAAAACAGGTTTAGATACTGCGAATTTCTAGTTTCCATGTAACAGAAACTAGAAATTCACGTCTCACTAGTTGTCGGGCTAGTTTTACTAGCATAACATTCAGTTGTTTATTGTGTTTGGTATAAGGAGCAAGTTTGGGGGGCAGAATTGTCACCTCAAGACAACGTATTCTTAGTTAGACTCATTATCTTAAGCTGTGGATGAAATATGAGTGACTTCAAGTTATCATCTATTAGCTGAAAGGCGTCTAGAGACCAAGCAAAGTGTTTCTAAGCTATAGGGCGAATTACAGTACTTTTGACTGTAAAAAGCTGCAAAAATCACTTCACATTTTGTCAACAGACAATCATATCTTTCTCCTTAGTGATTCTTTGAGGTCTTGATCTTAGTGAGAAAGTCCAGAGTAATTTCCTTTACCTGATATGGCATAATGAGCATAATTCGCTTAACAGACTAAGGAATCAATTTGAACGACATGCAGGGAAACCGGTTTTTTCCGGGGCAGAAAATCGATCAGTATATTTTAGGTGAGCAAATTGCAGCTGGCGGAATGGGCCAGGTGTTTCTTGCATTCCAAGAATCGATGAATCGGCATGTTGCAATCAAGTTTTTGCCTCCAGTTGATAGTGAGAATGCTGATACTGTGGCTCGTTTTGAACGAGAGGTCTACATGATTTCGCGGTTGGAGCATCCACATATTGTTCCAGTATATGGATTTGGGGATATATACGGGGTGCCGTACATTGTCATGCGCCATATGAGCGGAGGGACATTACGGGAGCATTTTCAAGACGGACGGTTAAATTTGCAGCGTATTCTAGCTGTTGTTGACCAAATGGTTACAGCGCTTGATTATGCTCATGAGCAAGGGATTATTCATCGAGATATTAAGCCATCTAACATTTTCTTGGATGAGCGTAATAATGCTTACCTAGCCGACTTTGGGCTTGCTAAGACGGTGTCTGGATCTCACGACCTGACACGAACAGATGAGGGAATCTCTGGGACTCCTGAATATATGTCGCCTGAGCAGGTCCGCGGGCAGAAGCTTGACGGCCGTACAGATATTTATTCGCTGGGAATCATTGTCTTTCAGCTTCTGTCAGGGCAAGCTCCCTTTTCTGGGTCAAATCCGATGGAAACGGTATTGATGCAGATATCTAACCCTATTCCCTCGATTCATACTTTACAGCCAGAGTTGCCTGAAACACTTGATACGATATTTAAGCAGGTTTTGGCTAAAACATCTGACGAGCGCTATCAATCTGGAAAGGAATTTGCGGCCGATTTACATGAAGCTCTTGATGGTAAGCGATTAAATTGGATGCCCACCAGTGGTAACGGCCTTGTCAATATTGAACCAGAGGCTAAAACGGCCGAGGGACCCAAAGTTGATGATTTAACGGAAAAGCGGATAGACGTCGGCCACAATGGGAGCGTTGGAACAATTGGAGAAACGATTCGAGTTCGGAGGTGGGTTGAGCGTCCAGAACAACTCATTTTATATTCAATACTTGCTGCGTTTTTAGTGATTGGCCTAGCCATTGGCGGCTACCAACTGTTCAGTTATTTAAATAACCCTGTTCGCCAATTGGATGTACCCGTTATAAACGCTGAGATCGCATCTCCACTTGACCTTGAATTTGACGGTCAGGGTAGCGTATGGGTCATTGATAACGATGCTGGTGAAGTCAATAAGCTTCAAGCTGATTGTGAGACTGGCGCAACGACGTGTGGGTCACTTTTAGATAAAGTGAATGTAGGAAGTCGCCCGACATTTTTGGCATTGGGAAATAACGAACTTTTAGTCGGCCGCCAAATTGCACAAGGCTTAACAGCAATTTCTTTAGACGATAGTTCAATGCGATTGATCGATTTTCCACATATTCCAGCCGATGCTGTTGTTTACGGAGATTCTATTTGGATTTCTTCTGGGCAGGACTTAATCGAGCTAGATGAAAATGGACAGATTCTTGAATCATTTGTAGCCGGAATTACCCCCAGCGCACTTTATCAGACAGAAGATTATATTTGGGTTGCTCTTGAAGGAGAAGCACGCATTCGAAGATTTAACCTTATCATGCGTGATTTTGATTTCGATTTACGTCTTTCACCTATTAAAAGCAATCAGCTCATTTCACTTACTGGTGATCCTGCGAATCAGCAAATTTGGGCATCATTTAATCGGGATAATACGCTAATTCAAATTGATAGTGTGACCGGAGCTTTATTAGGTTCATATACAACTGGAGAGTTTCCAGTTGATATAGCAGTGTATGATAGTCGAATTTGGGTTGCAGCTAAAGATGCAGACCAGATTGTCGTTCATAATGGTTTAAGCGGAACGCTTATCGGAGAGGTAACAGTGATTGACGCGCCATTGACTATGGCGGTTGAACCCTGTGGCATAGGATGCGCTTATTTGTGGGTTGCATCTGAAGCAACTAATTCTATTCATCGGATCGATGTTACTTCTATTGAATAGTCTGAACAGGCTAAGGAAACAGCTAGGCGATTTTTTATAAACTCTTTTAGTTTTAAAATTGCCCCATAGACACTAAAAGAAGGCAAGGTATCTCTAGAATGTGCTTTCTTTTGTGTGCTAATGTGAGTTAAATGTCTCAATTCCCTTCTATTTCCGGCTATCGGATATTGGAAATTGCTGGTCGGGGTGGGATGAGCACTGTGTATCGAGCGATTCAGCTTGATACTGGGCGGGAGGTTGCGCTTAAGCTTATTTCTTCTGGCAAACAGAATTGGCTAACGCAGTTCGGCCGTGAAGCTGAAATTATTGCGTCGTTAGAGCATCCACATATTTTGCCTGTTTATGATTTTGGGACCTCCGGGGAACAGCCTTATTTAGTCATGCGGTTGCTTGAGGGTGGTAGTTTGGCCGATTGGGTGAAGTCTAATCGTAAACCTGACGCAGAAAAGGTTGTTGAGGCGGTCACCAATATGGCCGAGGCTCTAGATTTTTCACATGCAAGGGGGATTTTGCACCGTGATGTTAAACCATCAAACATGCTGCTAGATCAAAATGGCTTCGTCTATTTGTCTGATTTTGGTTTGGCGGTATTTCCGTCTGATGGAGAGCAGCGTGGATTGGGGAGTGCAGCTTATATTTCACCTGAACAAGCGCGTGGTGAGGATATTGACGGCCGAGCAGACATCTATTCATTGGCTGTTACTTTATTTGAGCTACTTACAGGTGAAAAGCCGTACAAGGGCGAGACCCCTGTCGCTGTAATGGTCAAGCAAATTAATGAGCCTGTACCTAATGCTAGAGATATTAATCCTGAAATTTCTAAAGCGGTGGCTGAGCTAGTTCAGTGGGGCATGTCAAAAAAGCCTAGAAATAGACCGCAATCGGCCGGGCAATTTAAAGAACTTTTGCAATATGCAAAACGTAATCCAAATGCACCAGTACGCCCTTCCCGCTCGCCAAAACCTTCGACTTGGCCAACCGTAGCAGCTCACCCACGCCCTAACTTAGACAAGCCGGCTGAAGGAGATCGCCCAGATCGCCAAAAGCAGGCAGAAATCCAAAGTCCAAAAAGCTCAACTCAGTGGCAGGTTATTTTGTTAGCCCTTCTTGTACTGCTGATTACTTTCATGGCAACTGCCCTTCTTTGGTTTATGTTTGTTAATCCAGGTGGAATACCAGGACTTTCGACCCCCACGGTTGTGGTCAGTACACCAGAGACGGAATTGTCAATAGCAACGCCAGTTACACCAATCGCTGGTAATGAAAAAACAATCTATGTAGACAGGTTTGATGTCGATACTTTGCCCGGAGATCTAGAGACTGGTACCGCATTTGTAGATGGCGCCTTGCAAATACAACCCGAAGGTCAAGAGACGCTGCTGTGGGCCTCTCCGCAGCAATCAAATGCTGTCGATGGATTGTTTCGTATCGAACTGCTCCCATCAGACCGTTCCGATAGTTATCAGATTGGTCTGATATGTCGTCGTGTTACTGCGACTGGAGCTTTCGACTTCACGGGCTTTTTTATTGAAAAAATTGATGAGGTTCAAACCGTTTCAACGATTAAAATTCAAAATGGTGAACAGATATTTCTTGATACTGTAGAAATTCCGCAAGAGTTAAAAATTACTGATATCGGAACACATAAACTTGAACTGCGCTGCCTCGAAAATGAAATCGAATTTTTTATCGATGAATTTCGAATTCTATCTAGTCGAGATGAGAATCCTGTGTCAGGCGTATTTGGTGTCTTTACAGCAAATTTAGCAGGCGATGGGGTTCACGTGGTTCGCTTTGATAACGTTGAAATTGAGAGACCCTAGTGACTCACGGCGCAAATAAGTAGATTAAGAAACTTACGGCCTACTGTTTTTTGAATGAGCCAAACTTATTATTGTTCGACGGATCCTATATCACAGCTTGGCCCTTGCGGCCTACCTGTTCCACGTTGATCAAAACCACCTGCAGGACAATTTTGGTTGCCTGCTGGAGGGCCATTATTAATCGCTGGGCCTGGATTTGCAGGAAGATGCGTTTCGGTATCACCACCGTTATTGCCTAGGTTACTTAAGCCAGCTGATTGATTAAGCTGATTGCTGTTACTTCCGGCCGTGAACGTACACGCTGCCGGAATATTTCCAAATAAACTAAAGAATGCGTCAAATGTGCCTGAGCAATCCCCACCAGAATTAGAGTCTACCAGCGTGTTAATCAAGGTCATATTGCCAAATAGACCAGATGGATTTCCACCTAGCGAGGAATTAAACGCGACTGTTGTATTAAATAGGGTGACGATACCACTTGCGCGATGAATACCGGCTCCACCACTTCCTGATTGGTTCCCAGATACTGTAACGTTGAATGTCGTTAATCCACCGGCCGCATGAATGGCGCCACCTGAGCCTGTCGTTGATTGATTAAAGCTATAGGTTGAACCGCCAGATCTCAATGAGCTGATATCTGTTATAAACACCGCCCCGCCATTTACGCCGCGATTGTTTGATAGAACCGCATTTTCAATGACCGACTCAGCGGCTGAATTAATCAAGACTGCACCGCCATTGTTGGATGCGATATTCCCAGATAAATTTCCGCCGTTAAGATTTAGCTGCCCATTCGCACAAACTGCTCCACCTAAAGCAGCTTGGTTCCCCGTAAAATCAGTTGCTAATATCGAGGCTGTTCCACTAGTTTCAATGTGAACGGCACCACCACAGCTACCGCCTGTATTTGTAGTAAATTCGCTATTTGAAATAGACAATGACCCTAAAGTTGCAACAGCTCCTCCAGATCCTGTTGTGTCGGTGCGATTGTTTTGGAATATAACATTATTCAGTGTTAACGATCCCCGATTGATAATAGCTCCGCCGCTGCCTGTGCCTGAATTACCATTTTCCAACGTCATGCTGTTTATAGTAGCGCTGACTCCCAAATTAATTGACATGATCCGATCAGTTGAGGCTGCCGTATTCTCTGCTGCACGTAAGACGATACCGGCCGGGCCTGATAGTGTAATATTACGTGAGACATTAATACCAGATTCTGTGTGAGGTCCCGTTGTTACAATGATGTTTAGAGTCGAGCTGCCTGCCAAGCTGCCATTATCGATGGCCGATTGAATTGTCCGGAAGCGAATACCATCATCACAAATTTCATTGCCATCTGTATCTGAACAGGTATGGTCAACATAGATAGCGTCATTATCAATAATTTGGACATTGATATCGACCGGATTTACATTGTTAAAACTTGGATCTGTTGAGCTTGATGCCGAAGTTTGAATAATACAGTTTGTGAAGCCAGAATCATTTGTACTTGGATTGTCTACAATCGTAATGCCTACAGGCACACCACTGTCCCAATTGCTCGAATCCAGAGTAACTGAGCCAACAGGGATACATAGGTCGGTGTCCGTGCTTGTAAGATTAATTGATACAGGGGATTGAGGCGCTCCATTTAATGTAATTGCGGAGCTTGTACTCCCGGCGCTTTCACTCACACTAATTGAAGATGGGTTAATTAAAATATCGCCTGATTCATTGTCTTGGATTGTAACAATTGCCGTTCCGTCTTCGATAACCGCATTTACCACATTTGAAAGGATCACGTTGAAAGACTCACTAGTTTCTAGCAGCTGATCATTAACGATAGGGATGATGATGGTTTGGTCTCCACCGTCGTTGGCTTGCCAAGTGACTTGCCCACTCGTCGCTGTGTAATCAAGGCCTGCCAGCGCCGTGCCATTGGACGTGTCGTAATTCACAAGGACAGCTTTACTATTCACATCAGCCCTGCGCAAAATAACGAAAGCATTTCCGGCCGACTCATTCACGATGACATCGAAAATTGAGATGCGGCTATCTGGCTCTGGAGGGGGTGCGATTGTGCTTGTGGGACTAGCGGGAACGGTTGTTGGATTAGGTGGAGCAAGGGTTGCTGTGTTGGCCGGTGGAGCGTTTGTTGCCGTTGGGGGGTTGGGTACAGGCGTTGAGGATGGGGCAACCGTAGGAACTGGGGTATTCGTATTTGTAGGTGTTAAAGAGGGTATATTGGTTGCTGTAACTGTGCCATCAGGAGTGGGTGAAGCATTTAGAGGTGGTATTGTTGGGGATGACACTGGGGCATCTTCTGTGGCGGTTGGCGTAAAAGTTGGTGTGGTTGCCGACGTGGGAATCGGTGAAATGGTAGGGAGGATCGGAGTTTGGGTGGCTGTGATTGTTCCAGACCCCAAAATAGGTGGTGTTGGCGTTTCGAAAGTGGGTGTCAATGTAGGAGGGACCAACACAACTTGGGTTGCGCTAGCATTAATTAGATTAACACCTTCAGCAATTGATTCTGCGCTGTCAATGATAATTTCTTTTGCATTGAGAATGCCGGGGATATTGACGACAATAGGTTCACGATTGGAATTAACCGGGACAATGATGGTCTCTAGTTCTAGGCCGTAAAAATTTGCGGTCCGGACAATTTGTTCCAAATCATCATTGCAAGTTCCATCACCACCCGTAATGATGATGAGTTGTACAACCCCTTGAAAGCCTGAATCAACAAGTTCTTCCAGAGCTTCAATGGCAGCTTTGACTAAAGCTGCATCTGAAGAAATTGGGCTAATCTCCGTTATTTTTTCTACGATTTCAGTTTGATTTTCTTGATCTAATTGAACCAAACGTAGCGTGTCTTCACATCCAATTGCGCTCGCCCCTGAACCAAAAACATGCACGCTCACCACTTCAGTGTCTGGTAGGCGGACGGCCGATTGGCTGACAAACTGTTGAGCTGCTTCTAGCCTTGAAGTAGACCCTTCACCCAAAGGTTCAGCCATTCGAATAGAGCTGTCGACCAAGTACACTGTGGCTGAAGATGGCGGGGCCTGGCGAAGTTGCCAAATATTGTAGATAAGTAGACCAATCAAAGCCATTAGAAGTAAGGCTAAGATAATTAAAAAAGTGATGATTAGCGACCGATTGGACATCTTCATATGAGATTTAAGAAAATGTGAAACATGAATAACTTACAATCATCCATGAGGTGTGTCAGCGGAATTGACTGTTTGCTAAAAGATGAGTGAAGTTAGGTGAGAGAATATTTGGTGTATGTGTTCTAGAATTAGAAAAAGCCAGAAGGCACAATTCTTTTCAATTTGATTGTATCACGATTGGATTTCTATTTGCCTTTCAAGTGACGTATAAAGTCGGATTAGGTGTAGAAAGAATACGTGAATTTAAAGTTGATATGTAACCAATTATGTTGAATAAGCTAGTATTCGTCGAATTCTGCAGGTTTTGTGATTTTGAAGATTGTCGGTTGATCGCCTTGTTTATGTACTTTTTTAGTTAATCTTTGAATATTCTTTGTATAAAGATATGAATTAACCGATAAGTTTTTCTTGCTAGGAAGTTTGTCCTAAGCAATTTTAACGTTTTATCTGTCTGGAATGTTTGTGAGTAACCTGACGTTATGCTACTATTTTCTGAATATATTTTCGGGAACCATTTTTACAAAAACTAATCAAATAGAGGGATATCGGTATTCGTGCCAATATCTTTAAACGACTTAATGAATAACGTTGATCAGATAAGAGCTAAAATCCTTGGAGTATTGGTTCGGGATGCCAGAATACACGCAGGGCGATCTATTGAAGAAAGTAGCCAAGTATTAGGCGTCTCAACTGAACTGTTTGAGAAAATTGAGAGTGGAATTGAAAACCCAGATATGCCATTTCTGGAATCCCTTTCTATGTATTTGAATGTTCCGTTTGAGCGTTTTTGGGGAGATCAAACACTAGGTGGTTTTCCTGTAGATGATTACGGGGACCTTATAGCACAGAGACGTTCAAGTCTTGCTGAGCAGGTTAAAACGCTACGTGAGTCAGCTGGAAAATCTGTGGCTGAAGTTGCAAAAGCGGCCGAATTTGAAGAGTCTCAACTCTCAGGTATGGAGGATGGCTCAGTCCCAATCTCTGTATTCGAAGCTGAGAAAATCGCGAATGCGCTTTCTCTTTCAATGTGGGAATTACAAGATAAAGATTCTGAAGGGCCACTGTTTAATCATGAAGAGCTGCAAAAATTGATGAAGCAAATCCGCAATATGCCAGAAGATATGCGGGCGTTTATTGTGCAGCCTGTGAATCAGCCTTACTTGAGTATGGCGATGAAGCTTAGCAAAATGGAAGTCAACCGGATGCGAGATTTTGCGGCCGATATTCTTGAAATTACTTTATAAGTTAATAAGTTATCCATAAAACAAAAAATAAAGAAGGGGTTAGGTAAATTTATTTACCTAACCTCTTCTTTATTTTAGCTTGTTGTCGCCCAGCGTTCGGCTGCATTTGCGCCGATAATTGGTGCCAACCAGCCGCATGGGAGCACCATCAAAATCATCCAGCCAGCAGGTCCTTGGGCGATATATAGATCTGGATGGCTTAATGGGCTGAACAGTATTAGGTCTAGTCCTGTTCCACTGGCAAGCTGCATGGCTAATACCCACGATATTAGAATGATTCCTGCGGATAGCGCGCCCATAATCGCAAATTGGTGCAGGGAGCGGAGCCGTACAAACCCCACCAAAATCATCATAACCACAGACCAGAAAATCATATAGTTGAGTAACATGGTGCCTCCTTGTTGCGAGCCGTAAATTAAAGACAGCTAGGTTAGAAAAGTGTTGTGAAAGATAAAACGAAAGTTTTGTTGAAATAGTTCCAATTTGCTTGAATGTTGATCTGATTTGGCGAAATAATATCTAGCCTGACCGATGATTGAAACGACCTATGTGCGCTTGAAATGTTTCTCAAGTTGCTTGTACTTGGAGAAAATGTATGAGTTCAAATTGGTATCGCTTTGATAAAATTTGTTCATGCGTCATAAGGTATCAAAAACGGTATAATTCTCCTCTACGATTATTAGTCGCGTATCCGTCGCTGTTGCTTCGGCAATCAGGCGTTTATCAGACGGAAGAGCATCGGAAATTATGAAACGATCAACAAAGTTTTTTCTTTTTGGCCTTGGGATTGGGCTAGGGCTATCGGCACGAGAGCTTTTGAAGCACTCTAAGCAAGTGACTCAAACCGCCGGACCGATTGTATTTGATTGGCTAGGCAAAGGGGTGCCAACTGCAGATTTGGCGGCCGAACTTGAAGCGTCTGGAAAGCGAAATTTGCAGCAGCTTATGGAAAAAATGCCTACAAAACACAATTACAACGTACTCAATCACCTGATCGGTATAGAAAAATGGGGGCAACAGCGCTTGCGAGTTGCCTTAGGTGATGGTGCTTTTGTTTTGGATGAGCATGATGACTATCGACCCCGATTTGGGCTAAGCTGGAATGAATTGCAAGACGTTTTCAGCCAGACGCGAATCGAAACTTTAGAATTGGCCGAGCGCATTGATGCGGCCGAAAAAGGGGGGGAGCGCGTGCTGCACAATGATTTTGGGGAGATTAGTGCAAATCATTGGCTCCATTATTTGCGTTTGCATGCTAATGGTGAACTGTGGAAGATGAATTGAATTAATCAAGAAAAGCGAGGAAAGAGGCTGAGCAGACAAATTGCTCTTATCTCTTTTCTGATTGAATAGATGCGACCATTAAAAAAAGCCCTTCAAGATCATGAACTAATCGTTTTACGCATTATTGGTGAATGGTGGGAGATTGATCTCACAGGGCAAACCAAAAACAAGTGTGTTTCTACGTTGGCAACCGAAATGCCAAACCTTGATATTCCGCAAGAATTGCTGTATTTGTCAGCCAGCGAATCGGATGCGGCAAAAGCATTGGTGCGAGCAAACGGCCGTATGGCGAAGGCTACATTTTCGCGTGAGTTTGGCGAGGTGCGCCAAATGGGGCCCGGGGCGCTTGAGCGGGAAGAGCCTTGGATGGCGCCGGAATCTCCGGCTGAAGAGCTGTGGTATCGTGGGCTGATCTATGCTGGAATAGATCGAGACGACCCCTCAGTTGAGTATATTTATTTGCCAGACGAATTTTTCAAGATGTTTGACTTGGCAACGTTGGACCAAGAGCTTGAAGCTGGGGAGGCGGGTGTTGCTGATAGTGGGGAAGAAGACCCAATTGAGCAAGTAGAAGGGCCAGAAGACAACGATTACGAAGACGTGCCTCCACCGACTGCGTTGAAAAAGAAAAAGACGAGCTTAAAGGGGATTGGCCGTTCTATCCCAGAAGAATTGTTGGCGGATGGAAGTAATTTTGACCCCACACTTATTAAGCCTGATTCACCTAAAGAAGAGCCAAAAAAGGAAGCACCAAAGAAAAAAGCAAAGCCACCGGCCAAGAAGAAACCGATTAAGATAAAACCACCTAAAAAGAAGGTTGAACTTGATCCTGAAGAAGAAGCGGAAGCTTACGTCGATTTAGATGCTGAAGCTGCTCCTGAGTATGATGACGGATCATCTAAGTCTGGAGCAGAAGAAGAGTCAGGGGTTCCACGTCAGTCGATTGAAGAACGGCCGATGGAACCTGAACCTGCATGGGCTAAAGAGAAGCCGTCTGCAGAAAAGACGGTTGTTGAAGCAGCTGTGAAACCGGATAAAAAACCGAAGCAAAATTCACGTTTAAATAAAAAAGCTGCCTCTGAAAAAGAGCCTGACAGTTGGATACCGGCCGATACTGATGCGGTGGATGATTTTGTGACATTGCTGACATTGGCTCAGACTGATCGCTTGCAAGACGGGCAATTTAATCAGATCAAACCCTATTTGCTCAATCAAAACGAAAATCGATTGAACATGCTGTTGGCGATTGGGATTAGTTTGGCTTATTTCAAACGGATCGAGGGAGGATATCGGCCGACAAAAGCTGCCGTAAGCTGGTTGCAAAAAGGACGAGAGGCTCAGCTGCAGCAGCTGGCCACTGGCTGGTTAGATTGTGCGTGGAATGAACTGCGCCATGTGCCGACCTTGCGTTGTGAGGGGAGCAATTGGTCGAATGACCCAGCTGCGGCACGCAAGATTTTGTTAGACGGGGTCACGCTCGACCAACAGTGGTACGCCTATACGGCTGTTGCTCAACGGATCAAAAAAGAGACCCCTGACTTTCAGCGGCCGAACGGTAATTATGATCTGTGGTATATACGTGACTTGGCAACGGGAGAATATGTTTCAGGCTTTGAAAGTTGGGATTTGGTAGAAGGTCGTTTGCTCCGTTACTTACTTGAAAATCCGTTGAATTGGTTAGGAATGAGCGAAGTTGGGCATGAAAAGTTCCGTCTGACAGAGCGGGCTTCCGCTTGGATAAATGAGGGTGAAACGGCCGAGAGCGAACAATCAGAATCGCTGGTTCTGTCTGGGAATGGGTTGCTCCAGCTGCCAGCATCTGTTGATCGGTACAAACGCTTTCAGGCTGGGCGATTTGCGCAGCTTCAGCCGCAGCCTGACCTTGAGGATGCGACTGAACCGAAAATTTTCTCGTACAGGGTGACACCAGGTTCATTGCAGCGGGCGAAAGACGTTGGCATTGATTCAGGTCGTGTTCTGCAGTTCTTACAGCAGGCTTCGGCCGACGGGCAAGTGCCGGCCGGACTTAAACGAGCTATTCAACGCTGGTCGGAAAATGGCACGGAAGGGATGGTTGAACAGACCGTAATTTTACGGGTCAATGATCCGAAAATTATGGATACGTTACGCAATCGCCCTGAAACCCGGCCGTTTTTAGCTGAAAGCCTGAGTGACACGGCCGTTGTCGTGATGCCAGGTAGTTGGGGTGAGCTTTGCCAAGCGGCAGCTCAGTTGGGGCTGTTGCTCGAACCGATCGGTTTGGAGTGATGACCAGACCGGTATTATCGAATTTACCAAGACGAGGAAATAAATAATGAACTTACTCATTAGATTAGTAATTAATGCTGTGGCCCTGTACGCGGCCGCTTATTTTGTAGATGGTGTGACGTTAGAAGGGGGTTGGGTTGGCATCGCCATCGTGGCTCTGATTTTCGGTGTGATCAATGCGATTATTAAACCGATTGTAAAGTTATTCAGTTTACCCTTTATTTTGATCACATTAGGGCTGTTCACTTTAGTTGTGAATGCGCTGATGCTGATGTTGACCGCGTTCTTTTCAGGATCTTTAGCTGTAAGCGGCTTTGGTGCAGCTTTCTTTGGCGCCATTATTATCAGCTTAGTTAGCTGGGTTTTGAGCTCTGTCCTAAAAGATGAGGATGATGACGAGTAGATAGTGGCTCGTTAGTTTGAAAATAAAAAGACTGGATCGATTAGTTTGATCGATCCAGTCTTTTTTTATTTCCCGGCTACGAAAATTACAAGCCGATGCTGATTTTTTGACCGCCATCGATGAGCATGATGGCTCCGGTGGTAAAGCTCGAAGCCTCGGCCGCTAAGTACAGCGCCATGCCGGTCAACTCAACCGGCTCCGCGATGCGATGCTGCGGAATTTGTGCGGTTACCTGCTCGTTAATCGCCTCGTTTTGCCAGATGGCAGAACTGAACTTTGTTTTGATAAAGCCCGGAGCAATGGCGTTGACTTGCACATTGTCTTGAGCCAGCTCGGCCGCCATTACCTGTGTCATCATGATGACGGCCGCTTTGCTGACACAATACACCCCCATCATCGGTTGGGGTTCGGTGCCAGCGATAGAAGCGATATTGATAACTTTGCCACCACCACGCGCCTTCATGCTAGGGAGGCAGGCTTTGACGACGCGGAAATAGCCAGAGACATTGACGTCCATGATCTTTTCCCAGTGGCTGTCATCAGCCGTCATGAACGGGCCAAAGTGGGGATTGGTTGCTGCATTATTGACAACGATATCGACACCGCCAAATTCTTTGGTAGCTGCGTCGACAACGGTTTGAATCGCTTCACCAGAACCGGTGTGGGCGGCGACAGCAATCGCCCGGCCGCCATCTTTTGCATTAATTGCGGCTGCTACCGGGTCAAGCCCTTCTTGCTTGCGGCTGGCTAAAACAACGTTGGCACCCGCTTCCGCATAGGCGTGAGCGATCGCTTCACCAATGCCACGGCTGGCTCCGGTAATGAGGGCAACTTTGCCTGTTAGGTCGAATAGATTAGACATATGAAATTCCTTTATTTAATTAAAGTGCGGTCGTTCCTTCTGGAATGGGGGTCACATACGGCCGGCCGTTTTTCTTTTCTGCAAACTCCGCTTTGACCTTAGCTAGCAAGTCCGGTTTTGTCATGAGATCTAACCCTGCAAGAGCCATCCCTTTAGAGGCGAGCATCATCCCTTTCATGCCGATGCTTGACCCCACTGAGGCGACAATTTGCCAGCTATGACCTGGAGTGCCCAATGGCCAACAAGTCGTGGTAACTTGCCCCGTTGGGGTGATCCAGCTGACATCTCCAACTTCGGTCGAACCGCCCATCGTCGGTGGATTTTCTGTGTGCTGAATCACATCGTTCCAAAGTGGCTCATTGATGCGGTCATTGTCGAGGGGGAACTTGGCTGACCGTTTCATGCGAGCAAAGTCAGCGTCGAGCATGCCAGGGGCAAAGGTTGACTGCAACTCTTTCGCATATGCTTGTTCTTGCGGGGTAAATTCCATATTGTTTGATTCAACCATGCAATCGTGTAAAAGTTGAGACATCGTGTCATTCGGCATAAGGTCGTAACAGCCAGTAATAAATTCGATGTCGTAGGTTGTGCCGCTCATGAGGGCTGCGCCTTTGGCGATGTCGAGCATCCGGCCGTAGATTTCTTCAACCTGATGGCGATGGGGGGCACGCACGAAATACCAAACTTGAGCATAAGCCGGGACGACGTTTGGCGCCTGGCCACCGCTGGTGACAACGCTGTGAATGCGTGATTCTTGAATCGTGTGTTCACGGAGGTAATTGACGCCTACATCCATTAGCATGACTCCGTCGAGGGCTGAACGGCCGTTTTCAGGGTCTACTCCAGCATGTGAAGCAACGCCGTGGAAGTTTACTTTGAACGAGTTCATGGCGAGAGATGATCCGCTCCAAACGAGATTGGTGCTGCTTGGGTGCCAACTAATCGCTGCATCCAAGTCATCAAAAACGCCGTCACGGGCCATGAAGGTTTTGCCGGTGAGCGTCTCTTCGGCCGGGCAGCCGTAAAAGCGCACGGTGCCGGGAATATTCTCCGCTTCCATCGCTTTTTTCAAGCCGACGACTGATCCCATGCAGGCGGTCCCGAATAGATTATGGCCGCAGCCGTGTCCATGGCCGCCGTCGATAAGAGGCGCTTTGGCAGAAGATAAGTCTTGTGACAGGCCGGGCAGTGCATCATATTCGCCCAAGTAGCCGATGATGGGGGAGCCTGATCCCCAGGTGGCGATGAAAGCGGTTGGCATGCCACCGGCTCCCCATTCAATAGAAAAGCCTTCTTCTTCAAGTTCTTTTGCGAGTATGTTTGATGCAAAACTCTCGGTAAGAGCAATCTCTGGGTGGTCCCAGATCTCTTTGGCGATGTAGCTCATTTGCTCATCGGCCCCGTTAATGTGATTCAGAATAATGTCACGAGCGCTCATGGTAAAACCTCTCTTTTTTTGTGATTTTGAAAAAGGGATTATAGATTAAGGTAGGTTTTAGGCGAGCAAGTTCAGTTTGCCGTTTGAATTA
>JBGCDP010000333.1:0-18332 GCA_045105475.1 Anaerolineae bacterium | reverse complement strand
AAATTCCTCGATGAGCTTTTGGCGAATGAGTCAAACTGGACGGGCGAAACTTTTTTGCTCTCTTCATTCAACCATACCGAGCTGGTTGAGGCGAAGGCGCCCAATTCGTTGTATAAGCGAGCGCCACTTTATTGGCAGGATGGAGTTGATTATGATTTTGTCCTAAACGAATTAGAAGCGGTTAGTATTAATCCTTCACTACGTATCGTAACCAAAGAAATGGTAGACGAAGCCCACGGCCACGGGCTGACTGTTTTGGTCTATACCGTTAATGAAAAAGAAGATATTGAACGGATGCGTTCTATCGGGGTAGATGGGGTTTTTACCAACTTCCCAGATCGGGCTTAAGCTATTTAGCTCAATTCATCAGTTAAGGGAGCCTACAGCTGCCTATCTGTTTTCTCTCTATATCTTTCTATTTAATCCATCTTCAATAAGCGACTCGAGCTGTGACACATTTGTGACATATTTCTGCTATAACCTGTTCGAAATTTAAACATAACCAGAATGGGAAACGTATAGGAATCAACAAGTACCGCAGACAAATGTGTTAGATAATTTTTAAAAGCCAGCAAGTTTTGGCCCATTTCTGGCTGCTTTCAATGTTTTAGAAAGCATTAAGCATCAGATAGGGATTCGAAGTAATAGGTAGAGGGTATCTCTCTTTGTCCGTTATAATTGAGCTAGAAGTAAATTAGCTTTTATACCTGCTGCTTTCAACTTGTCTTCTCATTGGCCTTTTCATTTCACTAAGCATTCTGTTTAAACTTTATGAATATTCGCTTTATGAACCGTACTTTTTGGGTTTGCGCCTTATTTTCCTTTTTGCTCTTCGGTGTAAATACAACCGCTGCATCGGCCGTTGATGGCTGGCAAGCAACTTATTGGAACAATATCAATTTAGATGGTGCACCCGTCCTACAACAACTCGAAACAGACCAAAATCATAACCCGGAACTCAAGCGAAACTGGGGGAACTCACCCCCATGGCCCCAAGTAGAAAAAGACTTTTTCTCGGCCCGCTATGAACGGTCAGTCGTACTTCAGCCCGGCCGTTATCGATTTGCAGCCGCGGCCGATGACGGTGTGCGCGTCTGGGTCAACGATGTTTTGATCATTGACGAGTGGATTAATCAGGTGCCGACGACCCATATTGGCTACCACGATCAGGCAAGTGCGACTGAAGCTAAAATCCGTGTTGAATATTACGACAACCAGCACGGCGCTTTGCTGACTGTGACATGGGACAAAGTTTTTAGCTCAGACACAGCCGTAACCGGCCGGTTGTACGAGCCGCAAATTACCGCTTGGCGAGGCGAATATTTTAATAATCGCATTGTGGCAGGCATCCCTGCACTTGTCCGTAATGATGAAACGATTGACTTTAATTGGGGGCTAGATACGCCCGCTGTTGAAGCGATGAACGCCGATGGCTTTTCAGTTCGGTGGACACGTACGCTGAATCTACCGGCTGGGACCTATCGATTTAAAACTGAGACGGACGACGGGGTACGCCTCATCTTAAACGGCCGGTTGGCGATCGATCAGTGGCGGAATCAAGTGTTTTCACCCCACACAACTGATCTCAATCATCCGGGGGGTCCAATCGAAGTCAAGATGGAATATTACGATGAGATCGGCCTGGCACAAGCTCGACTCACATGGGAAAAGATTGGAGAGGTCTCTGGCTCAACTGGTGGTGCTGGCCCGAGCGGCTACTGGCAAGCAGCGTACTATAACAACACCGCCTTAGCCTCACGTCCGGCCGCTGTACGTGTGGATGCCGCTATCGATTTTGATTGGGGAACCGATACACCCATCCCGCAATATATTTATCGCGAAGCTTTTTCGGTGCGCTGGACCGGTACGCTCGATTTACCGGCCGGAGAGTACCGCTTTACAACGACAAGCGATGATGGGGTTCGGCTATGGGTAAATAACGCAATCGCAATCGATAAATGGAACAAGCAGCCTACATTGACCTATTCGGCCGATGTGACTCTGCCCGGCGGCCGTGTTCCGGTCAAAATGGAGTATTACAACGCTGAGCATAAAGCGGTTGCCAAACTCAATTGGGAGCGGTTAGACGGCCCTTTGCCAGCGGATCAAGGGTTAGTGCCGATTGGCGGTGGAACAGTTCGGACTGGGGCAGCTGGTTCTGGCTCAAGCCAAGCTTTGAGCGAGGAGGTACCACAGATTGGTGCCAAAGTTCAGGTTGCAACTCTAAATGTGAGGACGGAAGCAAGTATTTTGGCCGACGTGCAGGGTAGTGTCAAAAGAGGAGACGATTTACCCATCATTGGGCGGAATCGATTTAGTCATTGGCTGCAGGTTGAACTGCCCGATCAACGCTTGGGCTGGGTATCTGCTCTGTATGTGACTTTGCCGGAGGGTGTCTTAATCACCGACTTTGATGTTGTAGACAACCCGACAACAGCGGTTGAAATCGATCAAGAGTCGGCTGATGCTGAGCTGAGCGGAACGATCAATAGCCGGCTAAACGTCATCCGTGCTGAGCCAAGCTATTTGGCTGAGCGGCTCACATCATTAGCGGCCGGAACAGAGGTGGAGCCAGTTGGCCGAAACCAATTTAATAATTGGGTCGAAATTCTATTGCCAGATGGGAGTAGCGGTTGGGTCGGTGTTCTGTTTATCGACTTAAATGCGCCCGTGACAGCGCTACCCGCTACCGATCGATAAGTTAAGCGTATGATGACTTTTTTCTATAACGCGCTCTCATTGTCACTACTTGCGGTAAAGCGGCTGTGGAATCATCGATTGCTGATGATGTGCCTCTGGCTGGGTATTACCTTTGCAGTTGGTATTGTTTCGGCCGTGCCGCTGTTTACAGACGCGACCCAAAACCGATTACTCCAGGGTGAACTGACTGAGAGCGGATCGTTCCGGCCGCCGTTCGCGTTTATGTGGCGCTATGTTGGCGCATGGAATGGCAACATCACGGCTGAAGCTTATGGTCAGGCTGACAGCTATCTGAGCGAACAAGCGGCTGACGAAATCGGCTTACCGGCCGATGAGGTTGTGCGCCATGTGAGTAGCGACAAACTGCGTTTGTTTGCGGGTGACGGGGGTGGATTCGATGAAAACACGGCGTTGATGTGGTCAAACATCGGGTTTATTTCTAACTTGGAAGATCGTGTTCGGCTTGTCGAAGGTGAGTTTCCATCTTCCGAAACAAGCGGTGCTGAGATTCCGGTGCTGCTTAGCCAAGCAACCGCAGAACGATTAGGAGCTCAAATCGGCGAAAAGTTTATTTTGTTCGGCTCCGGCCGGGATGGTGCCCAGATACCTGTGATAATCGCCGCAATCTGGTCACCCGTTGACCCAGCCGATGGGTTTTGGTTTTACTCACCCGATAGCTTTAACGAGATGGTGCTCACAACTGAAGGTCAGTTTTGGGACAACGTTGCTCCTAAGTTTCCAGAACCAATTTCAATCGCCCTCTGGTATTTAATTTTAGACGGCCGCCGCGTACGGCCAGGCTCCGTCTCTAACCTGCTAGAAGATGTTCGGACCGTTGATACCCGGACCAATGCATTTCTGAACGGGACAGCTTTAGAAATCTCTCCAGTTGAATCGCTTGAAAGTTATGATGGCTCAGCTGGACTGCTAAACCTTAATCTGCTCATTTTCAGCCTACCGATTATCGGACTCGTACTGTATTTTGTGGCACTTATTGCTGGACTTGTGGTGCGGCGGGGTCAAACTGAAATTGCCATTTTGCACAGTCGGGGGCAAACGCGCGGTCAGATTTTAAGCGTTTATCTGATTCAGGGGTTGTTTGTTTGTAGCTTAGGGCTTGCAGCTGGGCTGGCACTCGGCCGTATTTTGGCGCAGATCATGGGCAAAACCACGGCGTTTTTAGACACAAGTTGGCTGGTTGATGGGTTTAGCCAAAATGACCTTGGGATCGTGTTATCACCAACCGCGATTCGGTTTGCTGTGATTACGGCCGCACTTGGTCTGCCAGCACTGCTGATTCCAGCCTTACGCTCATCACGCCACACAATCATTAGCTTACGCAATTTGCAGGCACGCGATCTGGCTCAAAATCGGCCGGTATGGCAACGTTTTTTCCTCGACTTTTTGTTGTTGGCTCTTCCGCTCTATGGCTGGTATCAACTTGAGCAGCAGGGGCGTATTCAAACTTTGAGCGATGGCACCGATCCGTTTTCAAACCCACTCTTATTCTTGGTTCCGGTTTTGTTTTGCTTTGCGCTGGGGCTCATCGCTATTCGCTTTTTGCCTTGGATAATCAATCAAATGGCACGCTTAGCGGTGTTTCAACCCAGCACAGTCTTGTTGATTACGCTGCGCCGTTTGGGTCGCGCGGCCGAACAGTACACCGGCTCGCTCTTGCTCCTAACGCTGACGCTCAGCCTCGCAATTTTTAGCGCATCGATGGCGCTCACGCTCGATAACCATTTAACGGATCAAATTTATTACCAGGTGGGGGCTGACTTGAATTTAGGCGAGCTGGGTGAAAATACTGAACGACCGGAGCGACCGCAACAGCCGGGCCAGCCACAGCAGCCGACGCCTACGCCTGAAGAAGAACAGACAAAAGAAGAAGAGGCGAAGTGGCTCTTTTTGCCGGTTGAAGAGCATTTAACCGTCGAAGGGGTTAGCCATGCGGTGCGGGTTGGGGATTATGAAGCAACCGCCTCGCTCAGCGGCCGCCAACAGCCAGCCCGAATATTGGGCATTGATCGATTGGATTTTGCGCAAGTCGCTTATTTCCGACGAGACTTTGCTTCAAACGAATCATTGGGTGGGGTGATGAACCGTCTTGCGGTCGGCCGGAACTATATTTTGGTCAATCGTGAATTCATGGATCGAAATGGACTGGTGGCTGGGGACCCGCTGCGGTTAAACGTTGAAGCGGCCGGTGAATTTGCCAATATCGATTTTGTGATCGCAGCTCCGCTCGATTTGTTTCCAACACTTTATCCGCAAGACGGCCCATTTTTTGTCGCTCATCTTGACTATTTGCATGAAAACTTGGGAGGGCAATTCCCATATGATGTCTGGCTTAAGTTAGAGGATGGGGTTTCAACCACGGCCGTTGTACAAGGGGTGCGTGATCTGGGTCTGTTAGTCGTTTCGGCCGACTCTGCCACAGACAAAATCAATGAAGAAGCACTACGGCCGGAGCGGCAAGGGCTGTTTGGCCTGTTGTCGGTTGGCTTTGGAGCCGCTGCGTTATTAACCGTTTTGGGCTTCTTGGTGTTCGCCATCGTTTCGTTTCGACAGCGGCTAATCGAGCTGGGCATGTTGCGGGCCATCGGGCTGTCGGTTCGCCAGATGGTGACCTATTTGACCTTGGAACAGGCTGCAATTATTTCGACCGGTATGGCGATTGGGACCGGATTGGGTATTTGGGCCAGCAACATTTTTATCCCTTATTTTCAGATTGGGAATGACAAAGCGACCGGTGTGCCTCCCTTTGAAGTGCAGATTGCATGGGGCCAAATCGGCACAATTTATATTATTTTTACCGGGATGTTTGTCTGCGCTGTTAGCGTGCTGATCATACTTTTGTTACGTATGAAGCTGTTTGAAGCGGTGAAATTAGGTGAAACGGTATAGCTGTTGGGTCAGCGCGTTTCGCAAGATATTTATGAAAAAGATAGCGATTTTTATTTTCAGTTCTGTTTTTGTTCTTAGCCTGGTTTCAGCTTGCGGCTCGGCCGGGCAGAGTTTGGGCCAAACGGGGGCTGAGCTGCCCACACCGACCCCGTTACCGACGCCGATTATTCCGGAGAAACCGACCTATATCGTTCAGCGTGGCGAGGTGATCAACGCTCTGGCATTTACCGGCCGGGTGTCACCCATCATTGAAGAAGAGTTAGCCTTTGGGCGTGCTGGAACGGTCAAAACGGTTTTTATTGCGCAAGGGGATGATGTTCAAGCCGGTGATGTGATCGCTGAGCTTGATATTTCTGATTTGGAAAAAGCGGTCACCGACGCTGAAATCGCTCTGCAAACGGCCGAATTTGATTTGCAAAAAGCGCGGCTTGAGCATACGGAAAAGTTGATTCAAGCTGAAATTAATCTGCAAAAGGAAGAGCTTAACGAACAGAAGGCTGCGCTCGAAAAAGGGTCATCCCCACTGACGGCGAAGCAAATAGAACTTCAAACGGCGCAAGAAAGTGTGGGTGGCGCGGCTCAAGCGTATCAAGAGGCGTTGGCCAATCCAAATTTAGACCAGAATACGATTGACTCGTTAGCGCGGGGTTTGGAACAGGCTGAACAGCAGCTTTTGCTGGCTGAAGCCGGTTACAACGATTTGGTCCGGGCTCAAGGTGCGGCCGGGGTTGATGCCCAGATTAAGGCGTTAGACGCCGAGTTGACGCGTATCGAATATGAAAAGCTCCTACAAGGTATTTCACCCTCATTTGAAAATGCTATTTTGACCGCTCAAGCGAATCTCGAAGAAGCACAAGGGAAGCTGACCGATGCGAAATTGATCGCACCGTTTAGCGGCCGAATTTTGTCGATCAATATTAAACGGGGTAGCAACGCCGAGGCGTTTAAAGCGGTCGCTGTTATCGCACAGCTTGACGCGCTTGAACTGACTGCCAATCTGGGAGCTTCTGACTTAGAAAAACTAAGTATCGATCAGCCTGTCACGATTGAGATTCGTAATCGGCCGGGTGAAACGCTTTCCGGCTTTGTGCGCACGCTGCCGTACCCATACGGGGGAGGATCCGGCGGAGATGGTGGCAATGACGCCAGCAATAACGAGAAGGTAGTCCGTTTTACGCTTGATGCTGAAAAACATCCTGATGCTGTGCTGAAGCTGGGTGAATTGGCTGATATTGAAGTGCGGCTTGAAGCTAAAAATGATGTGCTGTGGCTATCACCTAATGCGATTCGCCGCTTTCAGGGGCGTCGGTTTGTCGTTGTAAAAGAAGGAGATGGGCAACGTCGAGTTGATGTGCGCATCGGTATCGAGAGTGATGAGCGTGTTGAAATTCTAGAAGGGGTTGAAGAAGGGGATGTTTTGATAGGTGAATAGCCTCTCAAACTTGAATGAGATTGCAGCGTGTATGCAAAAGCGTTGTGGTTTAGTAACCAAGCTAAGGTGCTAAAAATTATGTTTATTCAGTGCGAAAATCTTGTCAAAATTTATAAAGTTGCGGACCTTGAAGTGCTGGCTTTGCAAGGGCTTGACCTGTCGATTGAACAGGGAGAGATGGTTGGTATTGTCGGCACCTCTGGGTCGGGCAAGAGTACGTTTTTAAACGTTGTTGGGGGGCTTGACCGCCCATCGGCCGGAAAGATGATTGTGAACGGCCGGGATCTGCTCAAAATGAGCACTCGTGATTTAGAGACGTATCGGCGTCATGAAGTTGGCTTTATCTGGCAACAGTCGGCCCGGAACTTGGTGCCGTATTTGACGGCTTGGGACAATATTCAGCTACCGATGACGATCGCGGGTGCATCTTTTAGAGAAAAGCGGGAATGGACGGCTGAACTGCTGAATGCGGTAGGGTTGTGGGAGCACCGTAAACACAAACTGGCCCAACTTTCTGGCGGGCAGCAGCAGCGCGTTGCGATCGGTGTTGCGTTGGCTAATCGGCCGCAATTGCTTTTGGGTGATGAGCCGACGGGTGAACTTGATTCAGCGACGGCCGATGAAATCATGGATCTATTTCAGAAGCTTAATGAAGAGCTGGGCCTCACGACGATTATCGTGACGCATGACCCTCAAATTGCCAAGATGGTAGACCGGGTGATTACGATTCGTGACGGCCGTATGAGTAGTGAAACGGTGCGCCGCAATGCACAGGGGCGCAGGCGTGCGGGCCAAGACAGTGGTTTAGCTCAGGATGAAGCTACGCTAATTGAGAATGAGATTAACAATAGCGATCATGGTGATCAATTTGAAGAATTGGTGGTAGTTGATGGAGTCGGCCGGTTGCAAATTCCGCCGGAACTGCGTGATCAAATCGGTGCCAGCGGTCGGGTTGTAATTAAGGTGGCTGACGATGGGTCGCTCAATATTCGGCCGATTGATTCAAGCTAATAGGTGTTGATAGCTGGGTAGCAGCTATTTTAATTTTTAACTGCGTGTAGTCAAAATAAAGAAGGAGATGCGCCATGGCGATATTTGTCTGCTTGGCGTAAGGATTAAAGGAATACACATGAATAGTAGAAACAGAAAATTAAGTCGTTTATTTGTTGCCCTGTTTTTGTTTTTTGCATTGGCAGCTTGTACCAGTAGTGAGCCAGAAGCGGCTGAAGTTGCCGAGAACGACAGTGCGATTGCTCAAGTGGAAAGCGCAAACTCCAATGATGCCACGATCTTAACCTTTGCGGTCGATGGCTGGCAGAGGGGGTTGTATGAAAATCAGGTTGAGCTTTTTGAAGAAGATAATCCTGATATAAAAATCGAGTTTATTACGACAGACGAAATCTTTGGGAATCAGGAAAGAGATTATGAAGATCCTTCAGGCGTTTTATTGCAAATTGCGCAGCAGGCGGATGTCATTTCGACTTATTTTGCACCGAATGGGCTTGATGGCTTGTTGCTCGATCTTGGTCCTTTGATGGATCAGGATGAGTCGATCGACATTGATGATTTTTATAGCGGGGCGCTTGATCTGTTTTCTCTGGACGGCAGCGTCTACGCGATTCCGACAAGCATGTCGTTTCAGCTTATTTTTTATGACAAAGATATGTTTGATGCGGCCGGTGTTGAATATCCTGAAATCGGTTGGACGTGGGATGAGTTCTTGGCTAAAGCACAGGAACTAACGATTAAAAGCGGCTCTGAAACAACACAATACGGATTTGCACCGATTTATGGTGGGATGGAAACGTTGGTTTCAGCCAAAGCTGGCCCGATGTTTAACAACAGTTCCGTTCCCCCTTCTTTGAATTTTGATGATCCTGAAATTATAGCCGGGATCGAATGGTACTTATCACTGTATAACGACTATGGCATTATTCCGAATCCAAAGCAGCCAACCAGCCAAGAAGAATATGAGAGCGGAGATTTTGTTGACCCGTATCAGCTAATAGAAGATGACAAAGTTGCGATGTATCTAGAGCAGTCAGATGCATTTGCTTGGCGTTCAGAGCAGGGCAAAAACATCGGTGTTGTGCCATTTCCTGTTTCGGCCACGAATGACAATAGCACACCTCTGTCTGGCTTTGCCGGTGCGCCGTTGGCGATTAGCGCCGGTACCGCAAAAACAGAAGCGGCTTGGAAATGGGTAAGCTTCGTTTTAAATCAAGGGCCCTCAAATAATGATGGATTTAGCTTTGGCCCGCCAACCGGTTTGCCATCACGTAAATCTGTTGCTGAATCTAGCGGTGTCTTTGATGATATGGACCCTGAGCTAGCGGAAGCGCTTAAATATGCGGCCGAGCACAGCTTTTCAGTCATTTATCCTCAGTTTGGAGGTGAAGAATATTTTCAAGAGATGGCAAAGCTCACAAATGAAGAGAACCCAGACGTGGTACAAATTCTAGCTGAAGCTCAGAAGAAATATGATGAGGCTGTTCTTGAGCAAGTGGGTGCTGATCCAACACCGATCCCAGATTTCGCTGTAGCGGCGCCGCCAAGTAGCCAAATTGATGAAAATGATACGGTTGTAAGTTTTGTGGTAGCGGGTGGAGATCCGAGTGCTTTCCGGCAGTTGGCCAAACAATATAGCGAGGAGACACCGGGCGTTGTGATAAAAATTGAAGAACCCAATTTTTATACAGATGATTTTACATTGCGGAGCCAAGTCGGCGATGCGGACTGCTTTCAATGGTGGGGGCCGGTTACTACGCCAGAAGATTTGCAGTCTGTGCTGAGCATCCAGCCGTTTCTAGATGCAGACAGCGAGATTTCGGAAGACAATTTCTTCCCGGCCGGGTTAGATCAATTTCGGGAAGAAGGGCAGATCATGGGACTGCCTTCCACTGTACAAATTCAGCTCCTAAGCTTTAACAAAATGCTGTTCGATGAAGCTGGACTTGATTATCCGCAGGCGGGTTGGACCCTTGATGATTTTCTGAATGCGGCCGTGGCATTGACGACTGACGCACCAGATGATGAAAAGGTGTATGGTTTTGTGCCAGATCTATTTGAAACGAGCAATTTGTTTACCTTTATCGATCTGCAAGGGTCAACTATGTACAACATGTCGGTTGATCCACCCCAAGCAAATTTCAACGATCCAGATTTTGTGTCGGCCGTACGCTGGTATACCAATCTTTCGACTGAATATGGTGTAAAAGCTCGATTCGAGTTTGATCGGAATAACTTCTCGCAAGATCAATTTCAGCTTCGCCAGGATCTGATCGATGGCAACCGGGCTGGGATTTGGCCATATGAAGATGGGTCGTTCCAAGTGATTACTATTGACGGGGAAGATCAGGGCCCAGATCGATCTAATTTTGGTCTAGTTCCTTATCCGCAGGGGGCGAACGGCTCTGGCGGTGTTAACTTCTCAAATGGATATTACATCTCTGCGGATTCAACAGCGCGCCAACCATGCTGGGAATGGATTAAATACCTAACCAGTCAAGAATCGATTTCGGAGTATGGTGCTCCGGCCCGTATCGATACGGCGGAATCGGCCGAATTTACAGCTCGCGTTGGTGCGGAAAATGCAAAGGTGCTGATCGATACATTGAATAGCACAAAGTCTGGCGGACAGTCTCAATTTGCGTTGTTTAGCGGCTGGATGGGAAATGCGTTCCAGTTCCTCGATGTCGCTTTTACTGAGATTCTAAGCGAAGAGTCAACGGTTGAAGAAGCGTTGCAGGTTGCTCAAGACAAAGCGGATGCTTACCGGCAATGTATCATTGAGAATGACCTGCTTGAGTCTACCGATTTTGAAGAGTTCCAAGAGTGTATGAAGGTAGCTGACCCTGACTATGACGGCTTCTAAGCAATGTGTTTCCGAGCGAACGGCTCAAATTCGAGCGGAGAAATTGACGCGAACTTATCAGTTGGGTTCGCGTCAGATCACCGCTTTAAATAACATTGATCTTGAAATTGAATCTGGATCGGTAGTGGCTGTCCGCGGCCGGTCTGGATCTGGTAAAACGACCTTACTTAACTGCCTGAGCGGGCTTGACCGGCCGACGAGCGGGCAGGTGTGGGTTAATGGGCAGGAGGTTACAAAGCTGGGTGAACAAGGCCGGGTTCTACTCCGGCGAAACCATATCGGCTTTATTTTTCAGTCCCATGCTCTGATGCCGATCTATTCTGCGGCCGAAAATATCGATCTGATGTTGCGTTTGGCCGGGTGGTCACGCAGTGAACGGACGAAGCGAACGGTTGAAGTGCTGACGCAAGTTGGGCTAGCCAATTGGATCGATCATCGGCCGTATGAGATGTCGGGCGGGCAGCAGCAGCGGGTGTCGATTGCGCGCGCAATTGCGGCCAAGCCATCGATCATTTTTGCTGACGAGCCTACAGGTGAGCTTGATGTTAAAACGGGTGAAGAAATCCTGTCGTTGTTTCAAGGGATCGCCAAAGAAAATAATACGTCTATTTTGATCGCTACGCATGATCTTGTCGTCGATGAGTACGCAGACCGTGTGATTTATTTGCGGGATGGGGTGATTTCCGACTCAGTTTAAATTTGCTGGGGTTATCGATTTTTGAAGATAGATAGCTGAAGAGATTTTTAGTTTGAGAGGGAGCTTGCCGCCTGCATGGCTGTGGTGGTTACTTTTGAGGTCCCTGCGCTGCCTAGCTTTAACACCCGCAAGGAGATATCTGGAATGAGTAAATCTAGATGTAGGATTGACTGATCTGTTTGAAAGCAGGCAATTGACTTGAACAACGAGATATAAATGGCCCTTGCAAGTTTTCCCATCAGAGGCCTAAAAATAGGAGATAGTTTAAGAGTAAATGGTATGATTTTTTTTATTGAATGCGCTTGGGGCTGATCAATCTAATGCGACCTGTCAAAAATTGTTAAGTTAAAATAAGGGGCCTTAGAGTTTAAACATCATCCAATTTTGAACATAATCGAGCCGACATCCGTTATTAAGCTAGATGGACAATTTAACCCTCACTCGAAACATAGAAAGTAAGCTGTCCGATGGCTTGGTAACCGAGCAAGAAATGACTGACTATCTGGTAGTCCATTTTTATGCTGATCTGCGCCGTTTGGCTTTAAATATTTTGCATGATACGGCCGAAGCTGAGGATGTTGCTCAGCAGGCTGTGATTCGAGCGGTACGTAAAAAAGACCGATACCGGCCAGGCAGTAATTTAAAAGGATGGTTGTTTAAGATAACCGTCAATCTGGCCAGAGATTACTTGCGGCGTAAACGAACGAAACAGCGCTTACATAACCTATTAACTTTGCGGTTTAAAGCTGAAAAGCATATTGAAAATCAGCCAAATCCAGAGCTTCTATTGATTCGATCCGAGCAAGAGCAGGCGGTTTGGTCGGCCGTCAATCAGCTTTCTGAGAAGCATCGTTTGCCCATTTTGCTTCGCTATGATTTCGGACTGCAGGATGCTGATATTGGCGAGATATTAGGCATTCCACACGGCACTGTGAGATCACGCCTTTACCACGCGCATAAGCAGTTGCACCGGATATTGTCGGCTGCTGGAGGTTCAAAATAATGGATACAACTCAAGAAAAGAATTCACTAACTCATGCAGAAGTGCAGATGTCTTTGTCACATGCGACTGCTTCATTGTCGGCCGAAGAATCTCTCGGGATAAAATACCATCTTGAGGATTGTGAAAGCTGCGCAGATTTTGCTCAAATGCTTACTCTGCTAAAAAATGTAGACACAGTTGGTTATCCAAAGCCGATGCTAACGCTGAAAGAGAAAGCGGAGATTGTCCGCCAGCTAGATACAAAAATTGATAGATCATCGATTGCACCTGTTCAGAACCGATCGCTCAACCTGATAGGGTCGGCCGTTGTTGCTATGGTGGCTATCTTAATTGTTGGGGCTTTTGTTTTTTCGTTAGACCAACCGCAGCTTTCTGATGGTTCTGGCGCACCTACGGTCGACAATCTATCTGAAACTCTTCTAGAGACGCCTACCAGTTCAAACGTGCAATATGATGGTTGGGAGCTAGGTGTCGCATTTGATATTCCCGATGTGTGGGCAAAAAGCGAACTTGTTGTCGAGCAATTAAACGGTGATGGCATCGTATTGGCGATGGGAAATGAAATTTATGATCTGACTCAAGATTTCCCGCCATCTTTGAAGCCTGAAGAAACATTTGGCTTTGTGCTCGTCGATAATCCTGGCTTTAAGTGGGCCGGGTCACCAACTGAGCAGTTAGAGCAGTTTCATAAAGCGGGTCCTGGCATTGGTAAGTTGTATGAAATCGCTGGGCGATGGGTTCTTGTGACCGAAGATGAGCTGAGCGACCCATCAACTGGCATTGTGATTCATACTTTGAGTGGTTCATTGCAAATCGGCGGCCGGTTTGTACGGGTGACAATTTTCGGCCGCTTTGAAGACGAAAATGACAAAGTTGAATTGTTCAACCTATTAAATGAGATCGTATTTTCAAGCAAGCCGGTTGACTATACTGGGTGGAAGCAGTGGAAACATTCTCAAGAAGGATTTACGATTGCCCATCCCGAGCAACTCAACCTAAGTGACCTAAACGATGACACGCTTACTTTTGAAGAGTTAGAACCTTCAAATGCATTACGCTTCCTCATTGACTATGATCAAAATGTTGTTGCTGGAGACACATTATCAGAGGCATTAGATAACCTGATTGTCGACTTTGAAGAACCTGGCTTGGTGGGAGAGCGGTGGTCTCCTCCATATCGACCAGACATGCTCTTTGGAAAATATGATTTGGGACAAGCCGATGGTATGACCATTTTAGGCGCTGTACTCGAAAACCCAAACGGAGGCAGCCAACAACCTTATTTTGCATCTTGGCTTTTGATTGAGGATACAAACTTAGACATCTATCAGACTCAATTTGAAGCGATTATGCGGAGCATTCGCTGGGAAGATGTCCCCTTATTCCCTTCATTTCTTGAAAGAGGTGAAAATACGCAGAAGACGCGTCGGGCCGTTGCTGAAGAATTTACGTTGTCAGGCTCTGCTGTAAAGAGTGGCTTGAAACTATATTGGGCAGATTGGGATCGCCGAATTGTTCGACCCGGTGACATGATCGAGTTAAATTTTGAATGGCAGACGGTCAAACCAATGAGTCGAGAGTACAACTTGTTTGTACATCTTTTGAATAGTGAAGGAGAAGTAGTGGCTCAGCTTGATAGTGAGC
Organism: Anaerolineae bacterium; assembly: GCA_045105475.1. Classification (GTDB taxonomy): domain Bacteria; phylum Chloroflexota; class Anaerolineae; order Promineifilales; family Promineifilaceae; genus WTJY01. The sequence goes on along the minus strand of JBGCDP010000333.1, from coordinate 4,075 downwards.
CTGTGACCAACCTGAAACCAACCAGCACTTGGGCAATTTGGGCGATTGTAGTTGGGCAACATGAGTTATTCATTCCTGATGATCTTCCGGCCGGTGAGTATTCATTGATTATGGGTCATTATGATGTAGATTCCGGTGCACGATTACAGATTGATCAGTCTGATCACCTTTTCCTTGATACAATTTTAGTTGTTCAGCGTGACAATATATCCAGCGAAATTGAAGGTATTGTTTCAGTTAAGGATGTTGGTATGGAATTCAGTACCATCACTTTTAACGATGAGGAAACCTTAATTGAGTTTGTTGTTTCTATGCCTGAATTAGATCTCCCCACATATCAAAATCAAGCGGAGCCTATCTATCAGTTTGGCTTCCCTACCGCTCTTGCCGGGGAAAATGGGTTAGCGGCTGATATTCTAGAAATATCTATATTAGGCACTGAGGGGCCCAACAGAACTCAGATATTAAAATTCCCGTCGATCTCTGATTTTGATAAGCTTGATTCAATGCAGTTAGACACCAACTATCTTTTTCGTGATTTTCCGGCCGATCGATTTATATCAGTCGATTGGGATGATCTTGTAGATGGTGCAGAACTGACGTTAAATGAAACTGTTTTAATCAATAACGTTCTCGTTAAAATAGAGACGCTTAAATGGCTTTCGGCTGAAGAAACAGTTCAGATTCAACTTGCTCCTGAACATGATTTAGACCAGTATGTTTTGCTTTCAGTCTGGGCCACTGCAATTGCAGATGAACAGGAAATTGGAACTTCTGCGGGTTCTGTAGGTCCAGATCTTTGGGATTTTGGCCTTGGAAAAATTATTATTAATCTGCTATTGTCGGCGACGCCTGAGGCGGAATTTGAATTGTATTTTACGGGTGATATTCAATATCTAGAAAGGCACGAGTTTGTACTTGAGCCGTAAATAAAAGCTTGGTTTATGTTTGAAACACACACATTTGAAGGCACACTTTCTCAGGACGAAGGCAAGGGAGCTTGGACCTTCGTCACCGTCCCGGCCGAATATGCTCCCAGCAAAACCTATGGCTGGGGACGCACCCCTGTGACTGCAGCGGTTGACGGCCGCACTTGGCAAACCAGCCTTTGGAAAGATACTAAATCTGGGACAACATTGCTTGCTGTACCGAAGAAAATACGCAAGGGTAAAGGGAATGGGGACTCAGTTGAAGTGAGCATTCAATTGCGTGAGCCTGAATAGAATATGTTCAGGACCAGTTTGTAAAGCCTCCGTGAATATTTAGATTGAAACAATTTTATAGTCCTGTTTCATGTGCAAAACAGGACTGTAGTTCTCTGTTCGACTTTCGATACCTGCATGACTGGGAGCTTTTTCTTATGCTTTTCCCTAATTAGGGTCCCTACAATGAAATTTGTTCTAGATGACTTTGACTGCTTTATTTTTAGTTAAGTACTGCAACCATTCAACCTCTCTGGGCGGGAAAGCTTTTGTATTCAACCTACCCACATACACTAAAAAACTAGATCTGTTTCATGTTAAACACTATAAGCGAAACCTATTCACTAAAAACAGTGCTTATCGGTACCGCCCTTCTGATACTTTGCGGCTATTTCGGCATGTTTTATGTTTATTACTCTGACACGCTGGGTAGCATCACTCTTCCATATTTTGAAGACTTCTCTGAAGAATCTCGGGTCGAATATCGACAAATTGGTGGAAATTGGACCCTGGAAAATGCAAGCTTAGTCCAACAAGATTCTAGCTTAGTTGATATCATGGCGGTTATCCCGGCTTTAGAACTTGATTCGGCCGAAGCTTATGAATTTTCTGCCACGGTTAACGTGCTTGATGGGCCAAAAGGGGGCGGGCTTGCTTTTAATCTGCAAGATCACACGACTGTCATTAGTAGTCACATGGTTAGATTGGGTACGGACCAAGGCCAAGATTATCTTATCTATGGATATTTTGATGACAACCGGCAGTTTGTGACTCAAGGGTCTGCAAATCCTGAAAACTTGCCAAATGAATTTAAGTTGGGGGTTGTTGTTGATGGGGATAGCTATGTCATTTTGCTCAATGAGGAAGTGATAACAGATTCTGTGCCGGTGATATATGCAGGAGGAAGCTTAGGTCTGACTACATGGTATTCAAAAGTTGCTTTTGACAATGTCGTTGTCAAGCAGCCGGGGGCACCATCGCCATCGACCGCTTTAGATGCCCCAGTCGAGGCTTTAATTGAGGAGCCAAAAGCAGAGACGGTCGTAGCCGAAGTTGTGTCTGAGGTGCCGGTTAATCAAAATCAAAATCCGGCCGTCATTATAGACGGAACCCATTCAAATGCATCTTGGCCTGGAGAAGTGCTGGTTCCGGGTGCTTCTTATCGGTACGACTTCGCTGGTGATGGAGACTTCAACTATAAAACCTTTACTGGGGACTGGGCCATTAACGAAGGGTCATTTGTTCAAAACGATATTCAGCTTGTTGATGTGGCTGCCGCCATAAACGATATCTATTTATCAGAAACGGCTCAATATGAATTCAAGTCTGACTTTAATACTCTTGAAGGGCCGAAGGGAGCTGGGTTGATTTTTAATATGCAGCGCTCAACCGGTATTCAAGATAGCCATATGTTGCGCTTGGGGAACAATGGGACAAACGACTTCCTAATTTTTGGCTATTTTGACGATCAAGGAGTTTTCAACCAGCAGGGAGCACAATCGGTTTCTGGTTTAGCGAATCAGGGGACATTGGCCGTCAATGTTGGAGAGAACACATATAGCATCATTTTGAATGATCAAACTCTTGCTGTTGATATCCCTCTAGTTTACCGAGGGGGTGGGGTGGGGATTACAACGTGGAAATCCCGTGTTGCTTTTGACAACTTGAATGTTTCAGTTTTTGACGGATCCACCGTTATTGCACCTGAGCAAAGCGAACCTGTGGTTGTTGCCTCTGAGCGAGTGGAAGTCGAGCCAGTTGTATCTTCGCTACCGTTTTTTGAAGACTTCTCAAACGGTGAAGAACATTTCTTCACTGAGGTTGGTGGCAACTGGCAACTTCGTGACGAAATGCTTGTCCAACTCAATGCGGCCGTCGCTGATGTGCTTGCTATTGTTCCAGGTATCAACCTAGGAACTGAAGAACCGTACAACTTTTCAACTCAGTTTGAAATCATTGAAGGGTCAAACGGAGCTGGATTAATGTTTAATCTTCAGAATAGCGATTCAATTCGAGAAGGTCACCTTGTTCGCTTTGGCAGCAATGGGGATACAAACTATATGGTCTATGGGTATTTTGATGAGAATCGAAGCTTTAGCCCCCAAGGAACAGCAGAACCGCCTCCTTTAACCGGCATTGTTAATGTGGGTGTTTCGGTCAATGGAAATGTATACAACATACTCGTGAATGAAGAGATAGTTGCCCGTGATATTCCACTCGTTTATTTGGGTGGCCGAGTGGCTTTAACCTCATGGAATTCAAGTCTCGCCTTCGATAATGTTTCTGTTGAAGAAAACTTTATTGATGACTCGATAGCTGAACCGGAACCGGAACCGGCCATGGCCAGTAATGAGGATGAGGTGGCTCAAGTAGAGCCTGTCACGGCTGACTCAACTGCTGAGTCGGAAAGCGAGGCTTCAGTTTCTGAATCAGAACCGGAACCCGTCGTGGCTAGTAATGAGGATGAGGTGGCTCAAACAGAGCCTGCCACAGCTGACTCAACTGCTGAGTCGGAAGACTTCTTTGCAAATCCCCGGCCGATTAATAGCTATTTTAAAGCGGAGCTAGACGCATCAACTTCATTCTCTAATTGGCGGGCTATTGCGGGGGAATGGGAAATTTTAGAAGAAGGCATTGTGCATAGCAGTGATCAAGAAGTTAATAGTTTAATCGCTCATGCGAATCTGTTCGACACATATATCCTGAAGGTCAACTTCGAAATGGGCCAAGGCGCTGGCGGCAGTGGCGTGGCATTTAATATTTCATCGATTGAAACGATTGCTGGAACTCATATTGTCCGCTTTATTGATGATGAATCGATTTTATGGGGGTATTTTGATGATGCAGGGGTATATGTAGAACAAGGGACTACC
>JBGCDP010000332.1:0-5406 GCA_045105475.1 Anaerolineae bacterium | reverse complement strand
CCTGTAGCTCCGGCCGGGTTGCCGCGTGCTTTTAAACCACCAAACGTACTGATCGGCGTTTTGCCATTGCGGCCGATGTTTTCTTCATTGGCGAGCTTATACCCTTCGCCAAAGTCAGCCAAGCCCATCGCTTCAAGTGCTAGGGCCGACATAATCGTGAATCCATCATGGATCTCAAACAGATTAACATCGTTGATGTTTAGACCGGCTTGAGCCAAAGCCCGTTTGGTACTTTTTTCTACCGCTTCTAGCTTTAGAATGTTTTTGCGGTCATGCAAGGCAAAAGCGTCAGTCGCAATCGCTGAGCCTGCGATTTGGATCGGTTTTTCAACCATCCCTCTGGCACGATCAGAAGCGGTGATAATGACGGCCGCTGCCCCATCGCCTATAGGCGCCGCATCAAACAAATTGACCGGATCAGCCACGAGCGGTGCCATCCCAAATTTTTCAGCTTTGAGCAGGTTGCGGTACATGGCCAATGGATTGGCTTTGCCGTTCGCATGGGCATTAACGCTGAACCCGGCAAAATCTGCCACCTCAACCCCAAACTCGTGCATGTAACGGCGCATCATTAGCCCAGCAACTGCGGCCGGCGTTAGGCCGTGAATCGTTTCATATTCAGCGTCTAAGCTAGTTGTTTGGCTTTTCAACCCTTCTTTGCCGGTTTGATCGGTCGCTTTCTCAACGCCGACGACGAGTGCGGTCTGGATCTGACCAGACATGACCGCCATGGTTGCTTGGCGAACGGCGGCCGCGCCTGATGCTTCGCCTGCCTCGATGACGACCGCTTCAACCCCACGCAGCCCAGAATAGTCTGCAATGAGTGCGCCTAAATGCTCTTGGCCAGACGAAGTCCCGGCCAGCATATTGCCCACGTACAATGCATCGATGTTTGTCGTGCGGGCATCGTCTAAAGCAGCTTCAATTGCTTGCCATGCCAAATGGCGCAGATTTACATCCCAATGTTCACCGACCTGTGTTTGGCCGATACCGATAATGCTTGTAGTCATATTTCATATGACAGATGTTGGATATTAGATATTGGGTATTAGTTGGGCATGTGCGCAAACTAACATCTCATATCTAGCATCCAATATCCATCTTCTACATTTTTAATTTGTCGCGGAATCGCGTATAGGTTGCGTAATCAATCTCTTTGCGGCGGCTGATATACCCTTCGGTTGTTGTGGCACGGTCCCGAATGTCGTCGATCTTTTCGGTGACTTCGAGATCAAAGGCGTCAGAGCCTGAGCCTGAGCCGTAGCTGACCATGAGAATGCGGTCGCCGGGTTTCGCCACATCTAAAATGCCGGTTAACCCGATCATGCAACTGCCGGAATAGGTGTTGCCGATGCGTGGGCTGAGTAGCCCTGGAGCGATTTGTTCGGCCGAAAAGCCAAGCTGTTTGCCTGCCCGCATCGGGAATTTGGCATTGGGCTGATGAAAGACGGCCCAATCATAGTCGGCCGCGGTGCGACCGATTTCTTTCATCAAAATTTCGGCCGCGCCGATGAGATGCTTGAAATAAGCTGGTTCGCCGGTAAAACGATCCCCGTGTGACGGGTACTCAACATTGGCCCGACGCCAAAAGTCTGGCGTGTCAGTCACGTAGCTGAATGATCCGTGGATGAGGACGGCCGCTTCCGCCGCATCGCCGAGCAAAATCGCCGCGCCACCGGCCGCAGCGGTGTATTCAAGCGCATCGCCCGGCCGACCCTGGGCGGTGTCCATGCCGATGGCTAGGGCATATTTCCCCATGCCAGAACCGACCATGCCGATTCCAGCCTGCATCGCTTCGGTGCCCGCTTTACAAGCGAACTCCCAGTCGGCCGCTTGCGTGTTGGGGACAGCCCCAATCGCTTCAGCTACCATCGTGCTGGTTGGTTTCACAGCATATGGATGGCTTTCACTGCCGACCCAGACCGCTCGAATCTCTTGCGGATTGATCTGTGCTCGTGCTAAGGCGTTCCGGGCCGCTTCGATTGACATCGTAGTGACATCTTCGTCTAAGCCGTTGACCGCCTTTTCTTTGATCGGTACGCCCCCTTTGCCGTTGGTCCATACCCGGCTGATTTCGGCCGCCGGTATGCGAAAACGAGGAACGTATGCCCCATAGCCGACAATGCCGACAGGGCTGTTTGGTTTCATAATAATCGGATTGTTGTTATCCATGTGTCTCTCTTGTAGGGGCGTGGATGGACGGGTGAGAAAAGGTTCATTTTGAACTGCTTTACTCCGTCCAACCCGCCCCGCATCATGCAATTAATTGCGTTCTTTGGAGGTAGTTGATTTCTCGTGCGAGGCGGGTTGACGACAGTAATTGTTGCCAAGCCAATAGATGAACCATGTCGTCATCCGCGCCCCTACAGGTATGTTTTTAAGTGGCGTTTAAAAGTTCAGCCGCCCGGTTTACCCGGATGTTTTGTTCTTGTACCAAAATCTCAGCGATTTCATTGACTCGTTTGCCAGAAGCTCCGGCCGCGAGCGCAACCTGACGCGCATGCATGCGCATGTGGCCTTGTTGAATGCCCACAGTGGCGAGTGCGCGAATGGCTGCAAGATTTTGCGCCAAACCTACACAGGCCATAATTTCGGCCAATTCGGTTGACGATTGCACGTCTAAAATTTTCATGGCGATTTTGGCCGTCGGGTGAACCTTGGTTGCTCCACCGACAATGCCTACTGCCAATGGTAAGGTGATTTCACCTTCTAAGTCGCCGTTGGCACTGGTGTGCCAATCTGTTAAAGATGAATAGCCGCCGCTTTTATTGCGGCTGGAGTTGGCCGCATAGGCGTGCGCCCCCGCTTCGATGGCGCGCCAGTCGTTGCCGGTTGCTAAACAAACGGCGTCGATGCCGTTCATGATCCCTTTGTTGTGGGTGGCAGCCCGATACGGGTCAACCACGGCAAAGGCGTTGGCTTCGGCGATAGCCTGAGCCGCTTGCTTCCCGGTACCGTCTTTGACCAACGCATCGGCCGGGATCAAACAACGGGCGGTGGCAGTCCGTTGGTCTGTTAAGTTTGACAGGATGCGGAGATTGGTCCGGCCGCCAGTGAGCATTGCAATGGTTGGCGCCATCGCTTCAACGGCTGTGTTGACCGCGTTGGCACCCATCGCGTCACGGCAGTCATAGTGCAGATGCACGACGAGCATCGGGCCGACGGGGGTGTCTGCAAACGGCCGAGCAACGATGTCACGCGCACCGCCCCCTCGTTTCACAATGTTTTGACTCGTGGCGTCTGCGATTTCCATGAGCTTGAGTCTATTCGATTCAATTGCTTCAACCGCAGCACTCAGGTCGGGAATGTCGAGCACCTGGATTTGGCCGATCATGACCGGCTCTGTTGATTCAGTATGGAACCCGCCACCTGCGCTGATCATTTTGGCGGCGTTTGACACAGCGGCCAAAACGCTTGGCTCTTCAACCGCCATCGGGATGAGGCGTGGCTGGTTGTTAATGACGAAGTTAACGGCAACGCCTAGCGGAATGCCGAAAGTGCCGATTCCGTTTTCGATCATATGGCTGGCCTGTTCGGTTGATAGCCCGCCATTTAATAGGGTGTTTTGTTCTTCTGGGGTGAGTCCGGCCCAATCTGCCACCATGCCGACGCGTGCGGCCGATGAGAGTTTATAGAAACCGGGGAATCTGGATGATTTGCGTGTCATAGGCCCCATTTATAAGTGATTAGAACTTCCAATAACGACTTTAGCCCGATATTGACAGTTTTTGACAGTGTTTTTAATGGGCTTTGAGTACGGCTTTTGCTGATTTAAACAGAAATCTTATTGTAAAGGGATGTTTCGCTCGTGAGTTCCAGCTTTTATTTTTTGCATCAATCAAGCGAACTGGTACCCTTCGGTTATATGACCACTTTGAAGTATGCCATCGATATTGACGCCCCCATTGAACAGGTTTGGGAGGTCTTAACTGATTTTGACGCTTATGGTGAGTGGAACAAATTTACCCCGAAGATTGAAACATCAGGGCGCATTGGGGAGCCGGTTAGGCTGCATGTCCGTTTGACTGAACAAGCGGGTGGCCGACTCACAAAATCTAACCTGATCATGAAAAAAAAGGCGGCCTATGAGCTGTGCTGGGGGTCTGAAAACTTTTTGATTCAGGCGAACCGAACCCAAACGCTAACTCCCTTGGAAGACGGGAGAACGCGGTATGAGTCACGTGAGCCATTTGGCGGATTGTTGGCACCGTTGATTATGTGGTGGCATCGAGATAATTTGATGCGAGGGTACAAATGGGCGGCCGAGGGATTAAAAGAAAAAGTAGAGGGTTAACAGGAGGAATTATGGGTAATGGAAAAGTGTTTTTAACGGGAGCTTTTGGGAATGTTGGAGCCAATGCGGTTAAACATTTATCAGACCAGGGATATGAGATTGTCTGTTTTGATGTGCGCAGCCGGACCAATGAAACGAAGGCTCGAGAGCTGGCGCGTCGCCATCATTTTACGACGGTGTGGGGCAATTTAGTCGATCAAGATTCGGTTTTTAAAGCGATGGCTGAGCATAAGCCTGATGCGATTTTGCATCTGGCGTCAGTGATCGCCCCGATGGCGTATGTGCTGCCGGAACTGGCTCATGATGTCAATGTGAATGGGACGCGCTATTTAATACAAGCGGCGCAAAAGTTAAAGCGTCGGCCGAAATTCATCAATATTTCTAGCTATACGGTGCACGGGCCACGTAATCCTTATAAAAAATTGCCTTTGATCACGGGGGATACGCCGGTTAACCCGACAGACAATTACGGAAAACAAAAGGTGATTGCGGAGCAGCTGGTGGCCGCTAGTGGATTAGAATGGACAACAATTCGACTCCCGGCCGTGCAAGCGACGGATAGCAATTGGGGTCGTCATCCGGCCTTTATGAAGTATGCATTCTTGCTTTCGCTTGATCGGCACATGCACGTGCTGGATTCAAGGGATGCGGCGTTAGGGGTAGTTAATGCGATTGGGGCAAGCGGTGTGAACGGCCGTTATTTTGATTTAGGTGGGCCAGAGGATAGCTGCCGTTTAGTCTACCAAGATTATTTGATTGGATTAAGCGAAGCTCGCGGAATTAGACTGTTTCCAAAAGATGCGTTTAGACGAGCTGATCCCAAAGTTGATGCCACGTGGTACAACGAGGATTTTATCGATACGTCTGAATCTCAGGCGATTTTGAAGTATCAGGTTCATAGTTTTCAGGATTACCTGGCTTTTGTGAGTGAAGCGAATAAGTGGACCAAACGACTTTTGAAGGTGATTGGCCCACTGGTAGATCGCCAGCTGCTTAAGGAATCGACAACACTTGGATCGCCGATTGAGATCAACAGTCGGCCGTTGTGGGATGTGGTTTGTGACCGATACAATATTGTCGAAGAATTCAGAGGGAATGTTGCGGGAATCGGG
>JBGCDP010000331.1:0-6955 GCA_045105475.1 Anaerolineae bacterium | reverse complement strand
ACTTTGCCATTCGGCACACTTTTTATATCTGTTTGTGCAGCCCCATTTCCTGAATCTTTGTTATCCGCTTTTTCCATGATGATAGTTTACGTTGCTAACTGTCGGCCGATGTATCAAAAACCGCTTGTGATGTCTCAGATGGTATCGCTTAAACTAAAAGCGGCACAGTTAATTTTTTGAAATCTATCGATCTAAACTGCAGCAGAAACCGCTATATGAGGTCTACACAGAATTAACGTTTTCATAAGGTATCGATTTTATGGAGGGCAGCTTGAGATTGTTTTCTACATTTGGTCTAGCAGGCTTGCCAGTTTCTAAAATAGTTTCCCGAAGCAGAGCTTTTATACAAAACTAACAGCCATGACCAAAGTTTACTGAATCTATTATCCTCGCTTTTTCCATTAACGCCTGACAGTACACCCTGACAGATTCCCTATATTCGTCACTTTAAAATAGCCCAATTCTTGTAGTAGAATCTTTCTTTATTGTCTAAACAATATCCTCGTTTAGACAATAACAACGGCCGTGCAAAAACGATTGTGATAATACAATCGTTTTTTTATGCAGCGTTTTCCGAAACGTTTTGGATCAATCAAATAATCTTTTAAGGCAGGAACTTATGCAAAGCTCGTCTTTATTAAAAAAAATGTGGTGGGTCGGTGTGACCCTCATATTCGGTGTTGGTGTGGTTGGTATTACACCAATAAATTCTGGTGCGGAAGAGGCTAATCAGACCGATTTTAGTATCGATGCGGCTGATATTGATGCTAAAAAAGCCTATATTGTGCAATCAACCGATGCCGCCGCGGCACTGGAATCGGTTGCCTCGGTTGATGGGACTGTGACTCATCAACTGGAGATTATCAATGCGGTGGGTGCTAGGCTAACAGACATTCAACTCACGGAGCTTGAAAACAGCGATCCTGAGTTGCGGGTATATGCCGATACTCAACTCCAAACAGCAACGGCGCTCTATACCGTGCGGGATACTTTTGACACCGCTAAATACAATCGAAACGATGGGTCAATGCTCTGGTCAACCAACTGGATCGAGGATGGAGATAACAATCCTAAAAACGGGGACGTGTTCATCGATCGAGGACGACTAAAAATATACGACAATGGCACCATTAAGCGGGGTGTTGATTTATCTATGGCTGATGCTGCAGTTTTAAACTTTTCGTATGATTTTAATACCCGAAATGTTGATTTGGTTGAGGCGGGTGTAGATATCTCAGCTGATGGTGGATCAACTTGGACGACTTTGGTTAACTTTGATCATTCTATTGATGGCCTTGATCGGATGAGTTTGCCAATTTCAGCCTATGCCAGCGAAGGTACGATGATTCGGTTTCGCATTAATAGTGAGATTGAGATTGATAGGATCTCACCTTTATACGTTGACTATGTAGATATTCAATACACAACAGATATGGGAAATGAATCGCTTGATTTCCGTCAAAACCAAACGATTCGGGATGAGTTTAATGCAAAAGAATCATTTGGTGAAGATGGGTCAACGACATGGCTAGACCCTTGGTCTATTGGCCACGATAGCGGCATTGTAAATAGTTCACGCTGCTCCGATACCTATTGTATTCGGTTTGGGAAAGCTGGGTTTGATTTTAGCCGCGCTCATGCTAGACGGGCGGTAAATATCGGCCATGCAACTTCAGCCACGCTGACTTTTGATTATAAACGATTGGTCACTGGCACGAGCGATGGGATGCAACTTCTGGTCCAAGTTGCTGACACAAACAACACGTTATCATACAGCCAAATTGAATGGATCACGCTCGATATAATTAATATTGACCGCTCCGACAAACGTACGATGCAAGCAACAATTGATCTTACCCCATACAAAAACAAGGATCTGACTGTCAAGTTCATCGGAAGTGGATTAGCTATAGATGATTTTATCTTTGTCGATAACGTACAAATTGAATATGAAGTAGGTGTGGATGCTAACTTTGGTGAGCGCATCGATACTCCACAGGTGCATGACATGGGGATCAACGGTAGCGGGGTTACCGTGGCTGTGCTTGATACCGGCTTTTGGGACTATCCATCTTTGATCAATGATGCGGCCGGTCAGGGGCGTTTGCGAGCTCACTATAACGCTATTACCAACGAGATGTGGACTACTCCGATCAATGATGATGAAAGCGGCCATGCTTCCCACCTGAGCAGTATCATCGCCAGTACGGCGACCAAACCGAACGGAGAGTTGGGCGGTATCGCTCCCGATGTCGATCTAGTTGCGATTAAAGCGTTCGATGGCTCCGGTGCCGGTAGCTATATGGATGTTATTCGCGGCATTGATTGGGCGGTAGCCAATAAGGATGCCTTGAATATTCGGGTGCTCAATCTTTCCTTCTCAGCTCCACCGCAGAGCGCCTATTGGGATGATCCCTTAAATCAAGCTGTGATGCGGGCGTGGCAGGCCGGGCTTGTGGTTGTGGCGGCCGCTGGGAACACCGGCCCTGACCCGATGACAGTTGGAGTACCGGGGAATGTGCCGTATATCATCACCGTGGGTGCCATGACGGACAATTACACCTCGGACAATGAACAAGATGACAAATTGGCCTCATTCTCGGCCGCCGGACCCACCCATGAAGGGTTTGTTAAACCGGATGTTGTCGCCCCTGGTGGCCATATCATCGGCCTCATGAATATCGACGATCATATCGCATTGCAGTACCCGCTCTACCACAATATGAGCGACTACTTCATGATGTCCGGTACGTCACAGGCGACCGCTGTGGTTAGCGGCGTCGTCGCCCTCATGCTTGAGGCTGATCCCAACCTAACCCCAGACGATGTTAAGTGTCGTTTGATGGGTACCGCCCAACCTGCGGTTGAGGCAAATGGCACCCTTGCCTACTCAGTCTTTCAACAGGGAGCAGGTATGGTGAATGCTTTTGATGCGGTGAATAGCGGTCTGACCGGTTGTGCCAACCAAGGGCTTAATCTGGCCAACGATTTGGCCGGGGTCGAGCATTATCAAGGGATGGCCAATCGTGACTCAAGCGGTAACTATTATCTACCGACCCTTGAGGGTGATGGATTTGCGTGGTCAGGTGGATTTGCGTGGTCTGGCGGATTTGCATGGTCTGGCAGCCACGCCATGACCGATGGATTTGCATGGTCTGGCGGGTTCGCCTGGAGTGGTGGGTTTGCTTGGTCTGGTAATGCTCATTGGGAAGACCAACCGGCCTTTAGTGCCTCGACTGCGGCTATTAATCAGTGGGTTCCTCAAGAGTAGAATATTAACTTGAAATCCTTCATCGGATTTGGTTTGAAAAAGAATGACCTTAGGTATTAAGAGTCTTTTATGATATGACTTAAAGTGCGCCGACTTTGTCGGCGCGCTGCTTGAAAGGTGTAAAAAAACGAAAAGCAATTAACACAAGATCAAAATTAAAAGCATCATCTACATCTATGAGCTAACGAGCCTGAGCGAGGTAAGCAGATAACTCCATCGGCTGTTTTGCTCCATACACCCACATCCGATTCAGCAATCGCCTTAAATGCAAAATCAGACGAGCCTTACTTTTCTGAATAGTAAGATTTTGAATCTTCCCGGCTGAGAAAATCACAAATGATTGGGGCTGGTAACCCACGATAGGTAATCATTCCTTCTTCGACCGTATGGCTTAAATCGATTAGTACTTTCATAGAGCCTCGATTCTAGACGAGCAAAGATTAAACTGCTACCCTCTTAAAAGACTCAAATTATTCCACCCTCTTTAGGAGATTGAAATCGCATGAGCAATCAACGCATCGACCGACTCTATTTTGTAACCGCTTCACACAACAAATTTAACGATTACGAATTTTTATTGGGCAAATATGCTGACTTGTATTGGTCACGCTTAAATATCGAAGATCCGGTTACAAACGATCTAGCCATCTTAATTCGGCGCAAGGTTGAAACAGCACGTACACAGCTGCCACATTTACCCTTTTTAGTTGAGCAAACAAATCTACAAATTAAATCGTGGCGCGGATTGCCTGGAAATGTAACGAGCCTGTTTATTAATGGAATTGGTGTCGAGGGGATTTGTAAAATGTTGCAGGCGTTTGAAGATCGTTCAGCCAGAGTCGTGACTGATTTAGCCTACCATGCACCCGATGGCAAAGTTCAAGTTTTTCGTGGCGAATTAAATGGGAAAATCGCTGAGGTTCCACAAGGTGAAAGTGTATTTGGCTGGGATGCGATTTTTGTACCAGATGGGCAAAGTCAAACGTTTGCTGAAATGGGTTTAGAAGACCGACATACTATTTCGACCCGCAAAGTCGCTGTTGCCGCTTTTATAGAACAAGCCCTTCAAGAGCAAGAAGCGGTCGTTTTACTTCGAAATCGCATCCAGCTTCGGGAGTTAATGAAAGATGGCTTTAACCAATCAGAATTGAATCAGCTCTGCTATGAGCTCGGTGTCGATACAGAGGAATTGCGAGGCGAAACGAAGACAGAAATGGTACAGGAGCTTATTCTACATTGTGAGCGCTCTGGGTTAACCCAGATGTTATTGGAGCGTTGCAACGAAAATCGGCCGAACACGGCATGGCCCGATACCTTATAGTTGATTTCAAGTTAGAAGCTGTATTTCCAAAAACCATAAGTCTATAAATTTAAGAAAGCCCCTCCTATTAACGGCAGAGGCTTTTTTATTTGGGTAAACTAGGTCTATGCAACGAAAAATCATTGTGATCGGCTCAGGTCTTCTTCTGGGCCTCATCATCGGTTTTTACCTAGGCTGGGTCGTGCTACCTGTTGAACTCGTCGATGTCACCCCGGCCGACCTAGAAACTGAATTTCAAGACGACTATCTACGTCTAATCGCATCAACCTATGCGGCCGAGCAAAATATCGATCAAGCCTCTTCCCGTATCGGCAGTTTGGGCCGGGCTGACTGGCCAGATTGGCTTTTGCAAGAAACCATCGATCAAATTCTGATTGACCCGGCCGGATCAGAAACCGTCCACATGGTCAATTTGTCGCGTGCAATGGGCATAGATTCCCCAGCGTTTGATCAAGTGGTGTCCCCCGTATCGCTGGATGAACCGACATTGTTGCCGACACCCACGCAGGTGAGCCAATGACCAATCTAGACCAACCGCCATCTCCAAATCGCCGCGAACGCCGCAATCGTGAACGGCAGCTGTTCCTCTCAATGACAAGTATGTTCATCATCGCACTGCTTGGTGGCATTGGACTTGCCATCTGGCTGGCTTGGACCGTTTTTCCGTTGAATCCGCCCGTTGGATCTCCGGCCGTTTTTCGGGATGAATTTCAACGCGATTACCTGTATATGACCAGCGAAGCATTGGCGCAAACGGGTGATTGGGAGCAGGCTAAAGCGAGGCTTGATATATTGCAGATGGATGATCTGCCGCAAATGGTTGTGCTTGAGCTTGAAAGTTATTTACGTGAGGGGCGTTCGGCCGAAGATGTGCGCCACATGGCTCGCTTGGCTCAGAGTTTAGGTGCCGAAGGGGCTGCTCTTGATCTATTTGCACCTACAACCGCGGCTCAACCTGTGACTGAACTGGCTCCGATTAGCACACCGACCCGGATTGGAGAATTTTCCGGGGCAGAAGCGGCCGATGTTGCAACGGCTACGCCAACGCTACTTCCCACGCCAACTTCAATTGTTCCACCGACCAGCACCCCTATTTCGGTTGATGAACTCGTGAATAGCCAGCTTGCTTATCAGCTCGTTTCACAAGAAGAGGTATGTATCGTGGATGAGGAACCTATCGAAATTGAGGTGTTTGTGCAAGACGTTGACGGTGAGGGTGTGCCGGGAGAAAAGGTTTTAGTGAGTTGGGATGCAGGGACTGATCTATTTGTGACCGGGCTAAAACGTGAAGTGGGTGCAGGCTATGCGGACTTTACGATGTCGGCCGGGATATCGTATTCGGCTGAATTGGTTTCAGGCAGTAATCGAGTAGGTGGGCTGATTATAGGGAGCTGTGAAGAAGGGGCTGGGCAGACAGGCTGGCGGCTCGTGTTTGAAGAAGTAAGTGGTGGTCAGTAAGCAGCGGGTCGATGTCGCTTCGCTTCCGGACCGATTACCGACTAGCGAAGCGAACTGACCACTGATCATTTTTTAACTAAAACTGAGCTTGTTCTTCCGCTTCCGGTACACCCGAAACGCCAAAATGAAAAACACAACCATACAGACAGCGGCTAAAAGCGGAACGATGATCGCCATCAATGAAACAAAGAATGCGATGACATCTTCAAAAATACTAACCGCCCAGTTCCCTGTACCGACAGAGGCTGTTGTTACCACCGGCCGGACTGTGGCTTTGGTTGCATGCACGCCACCAGCAAGCATAATGCCTAGCACAATCGCGATAATCGGGTTTACATCGGTGATAATGTTGGCTTGAGAAGCAAACATAAGGGCCCCAGCGGCCGGTCGGACGAGGGTTTGAACCATGTCGTTGACTGAATCGACGGCCGGAATTTTGTCGACAAATAGTTCAACAATCAGCAGAACGGTCAAAATGCCGATCACCCACCAGCTCTCCATGACGTCAAACGGAGCACTCAGGTCAAGCCAACCGACGCAACACAAAATCGACACCATGAGCATCGGGATGTAGGCGTTTAAACCAGCACTGGTTGATAAACCAAATGCACTACCAATTCCAAGCAAAGCTTCCATGAGATTTTTCCTACCAAAGATTTTGGAATGACGACCTCTGTTTTACGAAGGGACCACCCTTCCACCGTCTTTCAAAAACCGATAACTAAGCCCATTACGAATATTTTTATTCTCAAGTTGTATTCATTTTATGAACCAACGGCAACAAACCGATGCCCCATCCCTTCAATTTGAGCTTTGAGTTCTGCAAGTAGCTCGGGTGATGGGCCTGAATCATACCCGATATCAAACCGTAACGTTTCTTCAACCGTATGTGAATCAATGGCGCT
>JBGCDP010000330.1:0-13868 GCA_045105475.1 Anaerolineae bacterium | reverse complement strand
GTCAATGTTCGATTTCACGGCCGTCACATATGCTTCTGTCCCATCTTGGTTGATCACGATGCTCGACAAGAAATTAGGCACACCTGAACCGTGGCTCAACCCATCATTGACCCTCACTTTGTTGATCTCAATGGTGCGGACCAAGGCTGGATTACCGCTCACATCGATGTCATAAACCTCACCGTGGGATGGTTCAGAGATAAAACGGGTAACAAGCAAACGCTCGCCATAAAGGGCCATCGCTCTGGGCATTGGGCCAACGGGCCATCTGTGGCTGATTCTACGGCTTGAAAGGTTAACAGTGGCGCGCGCGCTACTGCCAAACAGGGCGACAAATAGGGTTGCTTCGCTTTCCTCGCTAAACGATGCAACTGGTTGGGAACCGTGTCCGGTATCAATCGTAAATACGGGTGTGGTTGTCGTCCCATCATAGAAGACCACTTTGTCATCATCTCGGAACGTCACTGCGTAATAGTTAGCGATTTGGGTAACTGAGGTGGGGGTACGGAAATTGAGATACAGCTCTCTTTGGCTTTGCAGGATCACATGCTGAGATCCTGGCTCTAAATCGGTATCGATGACGCTCACTGAATGGTTGTCGGGGTTCACGACCCAGAGATTGTTTTGTTCAGATTCATCTTGGCAGCTTATTTGGCTCGATTGGTTAGGAAAGTAGGGTGTCTGTGCAAAGCTTGGAAGGTTGTCTCCTGACCAGTATTCACATGTTTTTGCGGCCGTTGACGGGAGAGGGTCAAATGATGCTGGCGAACAGCTGATTGCACTCTTGATGTTTTCGGCATAGCTGTACCCGTCGCCGTTTCCAAAACGAACGACGACGGCCGATGGGATGGTGCCGCCAGGAGCTGAGCATGTTTGCCCCTCATCGGCGCAATGAACCCAGCCATTTTCAGATTCTTGGGCGCTACTGTTTGAAAACGACGTGGCAAAAGTCATCCCGCTGAATAAAACGAGCCCCAAGAAAAAAAGCTTGCCGGAAGCCGTTTTTATCCGGCGCGTAAATTCGTGCTGGTTAGATTGAGTCATTAGCGCACCTCCACGGTGTACGGATCGCTATAGACGCTATTGCCAAGCGCATCACTGCATTCAACCAGCAGCTGGTATGAATCTGGTTGGCTTAGATTCGAAACGGTGACACTGTTGCTGCTCGTCGTTATTTCTTCCGGCCGTTCATCCGCCTGCCCAATCAACAGACGAGCTGTTGTCGCTTGTGTACAGCCGGTCCACGAAACGGTTAGCTGATTTCCAGTTTGTTCGGTTGAAAGTTGGGGGGGATCAAACATCAGGTTGATTTGGGGCGTTGTTGGGCCACTTGCATCACGCAAGATAAGGGGAAGCCTGATTTGATGATTTGAGCTTGGGATCGGGGTTTCGATTGGTTCAGGGGTTGGGGTGCTGTTCGGAGACGGTGTTGCTGTCGGTTCAGGGGTTGGCGTGGGGATATCAATGATCTCCTGGCCGGTGCTGAAGTTGAACGCATAGGTCGTCATCGGGTTCCCCATGTAATCTTGGATGCCAGAGACGATGACCTGATAGGTCACGTCAGGAGCAAGGTTCTCGGCCGGCCACAGGGTAAAGGTGCCGGTATGTGACAGCCGGTGCTGAAACGGTACATCTGCACCGGTATCTTCGCGGATGAGCTGGAATGCATCTACGGCTGTTTCGGTGCGTAGCGTTTCAGGAATATGGACGCTAATAAAGGTGTCGAGTGGGACATTGTTTTGATTCGCGAGCGGCCGGTGGCCTGAAACATAGGGTGGATTGGTATCTGGCTCGTCGCTGGTGACAAAGAAACACATTCCTTGCGTATTCATCCGGTCATCAATTTCGACGTTGGTAATTTGGCGTCCGCCACCAAAGGTGTCCCCGATCTGATAATGGGTTGAACCGCTCATAAATCGATTTGAGTCGTAGTTGTAAGCGACATAGGTGCCTGTGTTGTACGACCCTTCTTCAACGGGTGGTCCGTCAAAGGTGATGATCGACTCTGATCCATACCGGTCTGAGCCGCCAAAGACACCGATTTGACCCAATGGCCGGAAATATTGGGAGCCATCGCAATAATTTTGAGTCGTCCCAAATTTGTAAGCGACTTGGTCCATGTCGGCACCGCTAATCATGAATTCAGAGTCGAGAGCCTTGCCTGCTTGATAGACCTGTTCACATTCATTGATGTCTACTTTCATATGGTCAACATAGGCGTATTGGTCTTGATAGTTGACGTACATCGGCATCGTCATGTTGTCCCCATCGGCCGGATTGTTGTTGTCTTGGTTAAAGTAAAGCTCGCAGGTGAGTTCCGGGTTGGCTGGATCGGTGAAGTCAACGACGTACATCGCGGGGTAATTCCGACCGATGGCGTTGCCGGGCCGGGCCGCCCAGACCATTTTGTTGGCTCCGTAGGGTTCGGCCCAGTAACCGCCTAGCCCGATTGTGTTCCCATCTGGCTCGGTCAATGTTGGTTGAAAGACAGATAAAAGATTGGGGGTAAATGTGTCAGACGTGATGCCTGCTTGCCACCCTTGCATGTCGTAGATCGCCATCCCGGTTGAAACTTGATCGGAAGAGACGATCATGAGGTTGCCGTGGAAGGAGAAAAACCCTGTCACGCCGGTTGTTCCTAGATGATCCCAAGTCGCAATCGGCCGACCGCGCCAATCTGTCCCTTGTGCACCGGTGTAATAGAGGGTGACTGTTTCGTCAAATGGAGCACCATAGCTCCATAAGTCGCTAATGATGAACGGGGCATAGAGCCTTCCGGCCGTGATATGAGAGGGTGGGCTTTGGGATGCTGTATCCCCCGTAGTCGTGTCATACCAATGGGAGTTGCCCAGCTCCCAATAATTATTGGTCCAAAGATAGGCGGTTCCATTCCAGAAATTAGTGTGCGTGGCGTGGGCATGAATACCTTGACCGTTGCGACAATTTCCGTTTGGGCAGTTGACATAGCGGACAAACTGCGGATCAAGCGGATTGCTCATGTCCCATGAGCTGTCCCAGTTTTGCAGGGTGACATGGGCGTCTGAGCTACCTGGGCTTTCTGGGAGCAACAACAAGGCTGGGCCAATGGTGTTGATGATGGCAGATCGGCCGGCATCAACGGCAAGCTTAATGATGAATTCTCCTTGTTGGCCATAGTCTTGGTTGGGTGGATAAGCGATTGCGGGTTGGCCGTTTTGCGTGTAAGCGGTACTAATCCAGCCACCAATGCTGACTAAGGTGCCACATAGCAACAGTACCAAAATAATAAATTTGCCGATCGGTTGTTTTAGAAAGGTATTCATAATATTCAGTTTAAACTTATCCTCATTCTGAACTTTGTTGAATTTGATATAAGTGAATTGAAAGATTATTTATAGAGTTGAAAGTTGGCCTAGAAATGATTAGAGCATATCTCAATTATTTAAAGGCAGTTTGGAGCATCAATTAATAGATAAAGTATGACGATTGGGTGACGATGAAATTCGGACATTTGGTCCGACTTTTGTCATAGTTGCTTTAAAGAATCAGGAGATTAGACGCTGTTTAAGGTCGTGATGTGATTTTGGCTATTATTGTTTTGATTGCTTCGATTAAATAAATTGAACCGTCTAGGCAACCTTTAAATTGCATGGGAGGTTTGATGGAGAGAAATCAAGGCCTCCTCTTGACACACCACTCTGACTTGGATACCCTTCTGCCTGTCTGTGGCACTAGTTGTCATAAATATTTTTCAACTAAATAACAAAACTTTTAAAAAGCTTTGATCAGAACCAGTAGGAACACGGCTGGGCGAGCGTGTAAACACGTTTGCCATAACAGAAAGATGTGTCATCGGCTGAGAGCACATCATGCACCGTTCTGAACTCATCTGTTAGCTGGATGGGTGAACGGGCGAATTAATTCGCCTTACTAACTTTTCCCGGCCGCAACCGTTATTGTTTAAGTGAATGCTGTAAATATCTTGCATTTAATTTTGGAATTGTCTAATATTCCGATCCCTTTTGGGGCTATAGCTCAGTTGGGAGAGCGCTTCAATGGCATTGAAGAGGTCAGGAGTTCGAGTCTCCTTAGCTCCACCAAAAGAAAAAATGCTACTCATTAATTTACACTATTAATCAGAGTGGTACCGCGGAACCCCTTTCGTCTCTGAACGGAAGGGGTTTTTTGTTGTCTAAAATCTGACAGCTACCAATTAAAAATGAACGAAATCGCCATTAAAACGCCTCGCGGTGAAATATTTGGAATGACGGCCGGACCTGAGAATGGCCCCGTTGTCATTTGTGTGCATGGCTGGAGCCAAAAGAATGGTTGGCACACGTGGAAATCGATGCTGGCCCCATTAGGTGCGGTTGGCTATCGTGTGATTTCAGTTGACATGCCGGGCTGGGGGAAATCGGCAGCATGGGGAAAAACGGCAGGAAAATCGGCCGTCGTTGCGATGCTTGACTCGTTAGGCGTTCAGACTGCTCATGCTCTGGTTGGAAAATCTTGGGGTGGCGGCGTCTGTTTAGACTTTGCGATGACCCATCCTACCAGAGTTAAAAAGCTGGTTTTAACCGCTCCTGCGTACCGTGGCGATCTATCTATACTGACCCAGCGACTTACAACGCCTGTGCTACTGGCATGGGCTAAAAACGACAAGACCATCCCAATCGCTTGGGGTGAAAAGCTGCAAGCTGCTATACCAAATTGCCAATTCGAGCTCTATGAAGAAGGCGAACACGAAGCTGCACAGCATAATATTAAAGATTTTGCCCCAAAAGCGATTGACCTTCTTAGTCGAGAATCAAACGCTAAGAGACAAGAGCAGAAAGGCTAGCAAAAACGAAAATAGTTGGATTGGCAAGTCAATTCGTCAATCTAAAATCAGAAATCGAAAATCAAATGAGTGAATATAAACCACAAGATATAGAAGCCAAATGGCGAAAAAAATGGGAAGAGACTGAGTTGTATCGGTCAAAAGTCGATTGGGATAAGCCAAAGCATTATGCTTTGACGATGTTGCCCTATCCGTCTGGAGACTTGCATATTGGCCACTGGGTTGCCATGACTCCAAGTGATGCACGTGCGCGTTACATGCGGATGAAAGGGTTCAACGTACTGTTCCCGATGGGGTTTGATGCGTTTGGCTTACCGGCCGAAAATGCGGCCGTGCAGCGCAACATTCATCCATGGAAATGGACATATGCCAATATGGAACGGATGCGCGGGCAGTTGCGCAGCATGGGCACAATGTTCGATTGGGAACGCGAAGCGTACAGTTGTGACCCAGATTTTTATAAATGGGATCAATGGTTTTTTAGCGAATTCCATAAAAATGGATTGGCATACAAAGCTGAGGCGTTGGTGAACTGGTCAGACGCATTGCAGACGGTATTGGCAAATGAGCAGGTCATTGATGGCAAAGACGAACGCTTAGGCCAACCTGTTGTTCAGAAAATGATGAGCCAGTGGTTTTTCCGGATCACTAAATATGCGGATGAATTGTTGGATTACACAGGTATGGATTGGCCTGAACCGGTCAAGATCATGCAGACCAACTGGATTGGCCGCTCTGAAGGGGCGAAGGTCGTCTTCAAAGCGGACACGGCTGAGCAACAAGAGATCGAAATCTTCACCACACGGCCGGACACGTTGTGGGGTGCTACGTTCATGGTGTTGTCGCCAGAGCATCCTTTGGTAGATGAGTTGGCGTCCGCCGACCAATCTGCTGCGATTCAGCAATATCGTGACGATACGGCCGCGATGACTGAAATCGAGCGGATGAGCGAGAGCAAAGAGAAGACCGGCGTGTTTACCGGCGGATATGCGATTAATCCCGTAAATGGGGCGAAAGTACCTGTCTGGATCGCTGACTACGTGTTGATGAGCTATGGCACCGGCGCGATTATGGCCGTGCCCGCTCATGATCAACGTGACTTTGAATTTGCGCGTAAGTTTGAATTGGAAATCATTCCGGTGATTTTACCAACAGATCAAGAGTCGATTGCTGCGCCTGAAATGGATGAGGCCTACGTTGGCTCTGGGTCGATGATTAACTCCGGAATTTTAGACGGGATTCAGGTCACAATTCAGAAGGGGCGTAAAAACCCATCTGTGAATGCAGCCATCGACTTTGTGGCTGAGGGCGGCTTTGGAAAAGAACACGTCAACTACCGTATGCGTGATTGGTTGATTTCCCGCCAACGGTACTGGGGCACGCCGATCCCAATCGTTTATAAAGAAGATGAGTCGATGGAATTGGTCGATTACGCTGACTTGCCCGTTGTAT
The DNA here is from genome assembly GCA_045105475.1 of Anaerolineae bacterium. GTDB lineage: Bacteria > Chloroflexota > Anaerolineae > Promineifilales > Promineifilaceae > WTJY01. The sequence goes on along the minus strand of JBGCDP010000330.1, from coordinate 7,597 downwards.
TGCCAGAAGGGGTTGATTTCGAGCCTACCGGCCGCAGTCCGTTGACCTACTTCGAGCCGTTTTTGAATACGACAGACAGTGATGGAAACCCTGCCCGACGAGAGACGGATACGATGGATACCTTCATGGGATCATCTTGGTATCAGTTTGCTTATTTGAGTCCAAAGTTTGAATCAGCTCCGTTTGACCCTGAAGAAGCGGCTTATTGGTTGCCCGTCGATACGTATACGGGTGGTATTGAGCATGCAACGATGCATTTGTTGTACACCCGCTTTTTCAACAAAGCGATGCGTGATTTGGGCCATTTAGATGAGGCATTGGCGATTGCAGAAAAACACGGCCGGAATCCTGACGGATTGTTCGATGAACCGATGATGCAGTTGCGTAACCAAGGGCAGATTTTAGGCGGTGAACGTGTTGGCCATAACTTGGTCTGTGTTGGAACCTGGAAAGGTGACCGTTTGATTGCTGATCGGGTCGAAGTGGTCGACAAGTTCGAGAACGTGCCAGATGGCGCTGTGATCGGCGAATTGATGGGACGGACCGAAAACATCTTGCGGGTTGGCACCAGCCAGACGGTCACGATTGTTGAGTTAAAAACGGATGGTGTGGTCGAAATCCCAGCGATTGAAGGGACCAATACGGTTAATCAGTTGCAACACCATTTGGAAATCGGCCGGATGTCAAAATCAAAGGGCAACGTCGTTAACCCTGACGAATTAGTCGATCAATACGGTGCAGATACGGTGCGCGGCTATTTGATGTTCGCGTTTGACTGGAACAAAGGCGGTCCGTGGAACAGCAAGAACATTTCTGGATTTGTGCGCTTTTTGCATGATTTGTGGAATATCGGATCGGCCGACTATGCGCCTAAGAAAGAAGACGGGAAAGCGACGCGTAACTTGCGCCGAGCAACCCACCAGGCGATTGAGAAATGTACGCGCGAGATGGAAGTCTTTTCGTTCAACACTTCTGTGGCTCAGTTAATGGCGATGCGTAACACGTTGAAAGAGGTACAAAAGAAAGCGAATGTATCTGTTGAAGCATGGAATGAAGCAGTAGATTCTGTCTTGTTGATGTTGGCGCCCGTCTCGCCTTTTATTACGGAAGAGCTGTGGGAAGCACGTGGCAATGGTTACTCAATTCACCAACAGTCTTGGCCAACGGCCGATGCTGCGTTAGCGAAAGAGGACGAGATTACCTTGATCGTGCAGATTAACGGGAAGGTGCGGGGTAAATTGACCGCATCGGCTGGAATTAGTCAGGATGACGCAAAAGCGGCCGCCTTGGCTGAGGTTGCTGATCGTTTGGATGGCAAAGAACCGAAGAAGGTGATTGTGATTCCCGGCCGATTGGTGAATATCGTTATTTAGTTTTTAAGTGACCGATTAGCAGGGGATGCCCCGCTGCTCGTCGGTCACTTCATAAAATCTGTTAAACGATCAATGGCTCCCGGTAGTTAGTTGGCTCCCACTTTAAAGCGAACTATCCGGTTAGACTAAGTTCATGACTGCCTGCGAATTGAATTTCTTCTTCTGTTTGTTGAAGAATCGGCAAGGCGAGGCGGCGCTTCATTCCTTTGCCTGGATCTATGCAAATTTCGATAGTCGCTTGATGGCTAGTTAGCTGATTTGCCATCAGAACCATACAAGTTTTGGGATCTTGTACATGAGTGATGCGGCAGAGCCGGCCGCGATACATTACTTCGACCATAGCAATCTTTTCATTCGGGTGGATTCCAATTCCGCTGTCATCTACCTCGACTAGAATCTCATTGCGATTCTGGATCAGGCGCATATGCACATACCCTTCAAGCGTTTGTGCCAAGGCATTTTTTATCATCTGCGTAAGCATGAGGGCAACATCTGCATGGTTGCCCTGAATATATAAATCGATATTTTTATCGGCCTCAAGTAGAAGTTTAATCTTTTTATTTTGGGCTTCATTTTCAAATGCTTGGCATACTGTGAGTGCAATTTGGCTTAGGTTGATTGTGGTAAATTCGGGGTTGTAATTATGTGGAGTTTCTTCTAGCTGGGGAGCAAAAGGAATCCACGTGGTGGGGGTAGGGTTATTCATAAATTTTTCCTGTTTAGTGATACTTTCGGACGGGCAAAGGTTCTGGTTTAAGCCTAGCTTGTTAGGCGTGTAAGTTGTGTTTAGAGTGGCATAGGTAACTGGGAAAGTATAGGTTTCTCAGTCTTTGCCAACCAGAGTACTTTGGTTTTAGCTTTTTATTTAACTGTCTTTGTAGATGAATGCTCGATTATTTTTCTTACAAAACGCCTTGCAAACGTGAATGAGGCGTTAATCAGGCGAATTTTGATCATGAGCTATTAATGATTTAGGGTTAGTGGTAAGTAAAGTTCAGGTCTGCAATTTGAGGGTGTGGCAATAATTCCGTTAACCGGCCCTAAAAACCCTTGCTGGTCGCTGCCACGAAAAAACAACGCCAAAGAGCAACTCTTAGGTATGCCAGTTGGATGTGTAAATGGGATTGGACCAAGCACAAATTGCTCAGAACTTGTGTCAAACATACCGTCAATGGCGGTTGCTGTCATTGTTGTTGTAGCTGAAACCGGCAACGTGGCGGCCGCGAATACGGTCAGAATAGAATTGTCTCCGCTTTTCGCATCGCTGACTGTGCCAGTAATGATGATCGTCTCGTTTGAGACAGTGTAGGTAAGGTTTGAGATTTCTGGCCCGTGTACCATTTGGTAAGGGGCTTGGGCAATGCCGGCCGCATATAGCAATGCCGGCCGATTGCTAGACCAAATGGTTGTTGTAGTTTCTTCGTAACTTTGTAGAAACTTGGTGCCAATTTCAAAGTTAAAGGATGGAATTCCTAGCTCTCCATATACATGATCCTCAGTGGCACCTGACACTCCACCATAATCATTCCCCTGCCATGACTCATATCCGGCCGTTTGTGCCAACCTGTCTCCAATCGCTTTTAAATCAGCATGATTTGGAGCGAAATTATCAGGAAAGATACCGTCTCCCCATGGCCAAATAACGTCTTCACCATAGCTGTGCATTGTAATCATCAAACCAGCCGCATCGTTAGGGGCCGCATCTGTACGGTTGGGACCGCGTTGATCTGATATTAAGCTGGAGACCAATGTTTCAAAAGCAGCTGTTTCCGGCTCTGAGGCTCCTCCTGTTCCGCGATAGGTTTGTGAGCACGGCGAGAGTGATGTGCCGATTGGGCCCCAGCCAAATGAGTGATTTCTATTGAGGTCAACGCCAAAGTGATTGCCTGAATTTGAAGGCCAAGCACAGTTGTTTGCGTCCGCACCTCGGCCGTTCTTGCGATGTAATAGCGGAACCCCACCATACTTTGATTCTGTTCCTAAGAGCACCACATCGTACCCATCTGGATTAGCTAAGGGAATAATCCAACTTTCTTGCCAATCGACGATTGCTCGGACTTGAGCATCTTGAGTGTGGTTTTCAAGCAGCCAACGTGCAAAGCGCAAAGCGGTTTCTGGCGTTGCAATTTCACGGCTATGTATCCCAGCATGCAACATGAAGATCGGCTTTGAGCCAGAAATAACTTCTGTTCCTGATATATGGGATGTGCCACTGATCGCTTCATTTGAGATGCGCAAGGCAAGTAAATCATGGCCGGGTAAGCTGTCGCCATCTGGTGTTGTGCAACCTGATTCGATTTTGCACAGGCTGTCTCCATAATCAAAAATCTCTGTCAGATCCGGGTAGGCGGCATTTAGACTTTGCATGTCGGCCAAGATTTCAGAGTTGGTTTTATATCCGCCAAAATAGGTGTCGACTGCCCGCTGATCAGACGGCTGGTTTAAATGGAAGTTGGTTTGTGCTACGTCTACTGTTGCCTGCCAACCGTCATCTCGCAATGATGTGGCAGTCTTTGGATCAGCCGCAATGAAAACAACCTGATCCTCTGGTACGACCTCCCAAACATCGTAAGCGGCTTTCAGCCAATTTAATTCTTCTCGGCTGTCCCACTCGACTTTGATAATCGCTAAATCAGATTGAGCCGATTGCGTTGGTTCGATGGTTTTAGCAAGAACGCTGGCAAACGCCAGTGTAAAGATCGGTATGCTTACAATCCAAATTAGCCGATGTTTCATTTTAGTTCACCACCAACTCCCAAATATTGATTCGCATTTCTTGTTAGCTTTTCTCAGCCATTTTCTCGCCATAGCCAAGTAATGCTGCAACACGATCATTATCGGCCGCTTCTGCATACACACGCAGTACAGGTTCAGTTCCTGACGGCCGGATTAGGAGCCAGCTACCATCGGCTAAATAATATTTCACACCATCCGTCGTTTCAATACGCTCGATCTCGATACCTGCGATTTGGCTTGGGGCCTCATCAAGCAGCATTTTTACCATGACCTCCTTTTTGACCGGCCGAGATAGTTTCATGTCGGTGCGAGCATATTGAGCCGGGCCGTATTCTTCTAATAGCTCATCGATAAGTTCATCAAGGGGCCGTTTGGCAGCAGCAACTACCTCGAGCAAGAGAAGCCCCATCAAAACTCCATCACCTTCAGGAATGTGCCCTTTGATGCTCATACCACCTGATTCTTCACCACCCATGAGGATGTCATCTGTCATCATTAAATCGGCAATAAGCCCAAAGCCTACAGGCACTTCGATTAATTGCAGATTGTGTTTTTCACAGATGCGATCAATCATGCGTGTTGTCGATACAGTACGGACAACTTTGCCCCGCATGCCCCTTTCTTCGATTAAATATTTGAGGACAAGGGCGAAAATGCGATGGGGATCTACAAATTGACCGTTGGCGTCAACTGCGCCAATTCGATCAGCATCTCCGTCTGTGGCTAGCCCTAAGTCGTGGTGGCCGCTTTTCATTCGTGACATGAGTTGGGCCAGATTGCGGGCGATCGGTTCGGGATGAATGCCGCCAAACCCTGGGTTCATGCGGTGGCGAATGTTGGTGACTTCGGTGCGGGTTCGGGTCAGAATTTCTCTGATGACGCCCCGGCCGGAACCGTACATTCCATCGGCTACGATGTTTAGCTTGCCTTTGGTGATGGTATCGAGATTAAGCAGAGTGCCGAGATGACCATAGTAGTTCCAAGCTGGATCGAAGCGTGTGATCCGTTCACTGTTGATCGCTTCGTCGTAGCTCATAATTTTTGGCTCAATCCCTTCTGTAATAATTTGTTGCAGGTGACCTTCTACAATTTTGTGCTGCGCTTTGGTTGCACTGCCACCAAAACCGGCTTTGAGTTTGACTCCATTGTAACGGGGCGGATTATGGCTGGCAGTAATCATAACGCCGGCTGTTGCTTTTTTCTCCACAATGGCGTAACTCACGGCAGGCGTGGGTGCATCGGCTCGTGCTAGCCATGTTTTAATGCCGTTGGCCGCAAATACCATTGCAACTTCGGCTGCGTACCGGTCTGATAAAAACCGGGTGTCAAACCCGACGACAGCGATCTTTTCAGGGTTAGCAGCATCAGGTGCATCTGATTCTAAAATAAAATTTGCAATTGATTGCGCAACAAGCCGCAAGTTATCAAAAGTAAAGTCTTGGCTTATTACTGCACGCCATCCATCTGTTCCAAATTTAATACTCATTATTCCTCAATTTAGATGCGACAGGATGATCTGTGAATGTTGGTTAGGAGATCCTGTCAGAATAATTTGATTTTATCTGCTTTTGGGCCGATATGAAATTTGCCTTATTTTCAACGGTTTTTCTCCTGTAGAGAATGTTGAAATGTAAGTCAGCTTCTCATGATTAAAAAAGATTGACTCGGTTCTATGCCCATTTTTTGCTGTTTAAGATTTGTGTGAATATCCTACGAGTCACCGACGGCCGCTTTTCATGGAAAACGATCCTGTCTATAATCCAACGGCTATATTTTGATCCAAGCAATTGGCGAGATTACGTGGAAAACTATGGAAGAAAAAATGAAACTGTCTGTGATTATGCCGGTTTACAACGAAGTACACACCCTTAAAGAAGTTGTTACGGCTGTTTTAGCGACTGAGCGAGCTTACGAACTTTTGATTGTTGATGACGGATCAGAAGATGGAACCCGCGACTTATACCCTGAAATTGAAAAAATGGATCCTTCGATTCGGGTGATATTGCAAGAGAAAAACACCGGAAAGGGCGGGGCGCTCCGGACCGGGTTTGATCAGGCAACCGGCGATATCGTTATTATCCAGGATGCAGATTTAGAATACGATCCCCGCGACTATGCGGCCATTCTGCAACCAATTGAAGAAGGAAAGGCTGAGGTTGTTTATGGGTCTCGCTTTCGTGGTGGTCCAACCAAAACGATGTTTTTCTTGAATATGATCGGGAATAAGTTCATTACGCTTACCGCTAATATCTTGTACAACACCATCTTGACCGATGTCGAGACCTGCTACAAAGCGTTCAAGCGCGAGGTTATTCAGGGTATCCCACTACGTTCCAAAGGATTTGATTTTGAGGCTGAAGTCACCGCTAAAATTTTAAAGCGAGGGTATCGCATTTGGGAGGTTCCTATCTCTTATAATGGCCGAGAATATGATGAAGGTAAAAAAATCCGGCCGTTTAAAGATGGACCGATTGCGATCTGGTGTTTGATCAAATATAAGTTTGTTGAATAACCTCTCCCTGAGCAGTTTTTCGAATTTAAATAAGCTGAAGTGGGGTCTGCTACTTATCATACTTCTGGGCGTCTACATGCGCTTCCGTGGCCTTTTTGTTAATACGTTTTCAGCTGACGAAGCCTTGTTTGCGATGTGGGCTAGATATATTGCTGTGTGGCGTGACCCTTTGCTGCTAAATGTTCCAACGGCCGTTGATAAGCCCCCTCTCCTTTTTTACCTGCAGGCACTATTCTACCCACTGCAGGGGCCGGTCGAATGGGCGGCTCGTTTGCCAAACTTTTTTGCCAGCATCCTCCTTATACCGCTCGTCGGCCGGATCGGATTCTATCTGACCAACAGTAATCAAAACCGTGCCCTTCTGGCGGCCGCGATCGTCTCATTTTCTCCACTTGCGATTCAGTTCTCGGCGACCGCTTTTACAGACCCATTGCTGACCTTTTTTGTGACGATGGCTCTGTGGTGTGCGGTCTGGCCGCGAACGCATCCATCGATTAAAACCTCTTCTGGCCTATGGCTGGGTATTGCCCTGTTGGTCAAGTATCAGGCGATTTTGTTTTTACCGCTTATTTGGCTGTTTGAGTGGCACCATCTAAATGATAGGCATTTAAACCGGCTGCCTATAAAAGAGGCCGGCCGTTGGTTGATCCATTTTTCAGCCTGTCTTGTATTACTTTTTATTTGGGACATGTTATCGGGTGGTGGCATCGACCTTGTGTCTCAGCAAACGTCTGCTTATGGTGGGTTTGGTCTAATCTCTGCCTCGGCTTTTTTGCCCCGGATATGGGCTTGGGCGAAGCTGTTGGTATTTGTCTTGGGGTGGACCTTTACCCTGTTCGCGGTTATAGGGCTGATCTTTGTTATTGAACAGAATCATGATTTTAAATTCGGCCGTGCGCTGGGGCTGCTCTCTTTCAGCCTCTTCTATGTGCTGTTGCACGTTGGTATTCAATCTCTTTTAGAGCCACGTTATGCT
>JBGCDP010000329.1:0-5039 GCA_045105475.1 Anaerolineae bacterium | reverse complement strand
CACTTCACCTTTAAATTCATACCCAACAAACGCGCTGTGTTTGTTTTGATAAAGCAGTTGATCGGTCATAAGCGTCCACTCTTTGTCCAAATCAACAATCGTAATGTCTGCATCGCTTCCAGGCAATAGTGCCCCTTTTTGCGGATACAGGCCAAAAATACGAGCTGGATTCGATGACATCATTTTGACGAGCAAGCTGAGCGACAAGCCTCGTTTATGCACCCCTTCGGTGATAATCCCCTGCAACATTGTTTGGACTCCGCTAATGCCTCCCCAGATTTGCCACACATCATCGGCCGCGCCCGCCTTTTGTTCGATAAGACATGGAGAATGATCACAAGCGATCACATCGACTTGGCCCGCTAAGACACTCTCCCACAGCTCATCGACGATCTCACGTGAGCGAATAACCGGTGCGCATTTAGCTGTGGGTCCGATGCGCAAATAATCTTCGTGGTCGAGCAGTAAATATTGAGGGCAGGTTTCGTTGCTCACGTTTACCCCATCGAGTCGGGCCTGTAGCGTTTTACGAATCCCCTCAGCTTGCGATATATGAACGATGTGGAGTTGCCCACCGCTTGCTTTGGCTAAATGAATCGCTCGATCAATCGCTTCAAGCTCTTGAAACGGCGGCCGGGACTCTGGCCAAGCTGCGAGGTCTTTCCGGCCGTCCTTTTGCAGTTTCTCTTTTAAGCTGCGGGTGATGTACTCATTTTCACAATGAACGCCGACCGGGATGCCATGCTCGGCCGAATATTCTAGTCCCGCATAAATAATGTCGTCGTCAGACCGGGCGAAGTCACTCGCGCTATCACTCATGAATGCCTTCAGAGCCAATACCCCGCCTGCTTTTAGGTCCGGCAAGTCAGCCAGATTGTTTTCGACCAAGCCCCCCCATAATCCAACATCGATCACCGCTTTCTCACGCACAACCGCCTGCTTGCGTGCCAAATGTTCCGCATTGATCGTGGGTGGTGAGGCGTTGAGAGGCATTTCGATCACAGTCGTAATGCCACCGGCCGCGGCCGCCATCGTGCCGGTATGGAATCCTTCGTACGCGTCCGGCCGGGGTTCACTGAAATGCACGTGTGGATCAACCATGCCAGGCATGACAACATGCCCCATCGCATCAATTGTTTCATCAGCATCTAAATCAGGATTACCATGCACAAGTTGCTGAATCTTGCCATTCTTAATGGTGATTCCTCCGTCAAAAATCGCGTTCTCGGTCACAATACGGCCGTTTCGAATGTACAAATCAGTGGTCATGGTTATTCCTTGGCTTGCCGCCTCAAATCAGTTAGGTAAATGGTATTTGCCAAGTATATCGTATCGGCTAAATGCAAGTCAGATCAGCTAAAACAACACCTATGCAAAACGTACAGAGTTTCCTAAGTTTTACCTCAGAAATTATTAGATTTGTTGGATTTTTAAACCATATCCCACCGGACTCTGTGCGGATACCATCCCCAAAGTAAACAAAATATGATTCAGTCGATTGAAAGAGCATTCAAGTTGCTCTACACCATCGGCCAATATCAGGACCATATTCATATTTCACAGCTTGTCCGCAATGTAGATTTCCCCATATTGCGGCTGTGTGTTTACTCAAAACGGTGCTCGAAACAATAAAAAATATCACAGATCGATTAAGTCGAGTTTAAACAGTTCAGATTCACCGAAATTCCCCCTCCCATTCCCATAGGAAATTGCAATCATGTTTGAAATTAGTATCGTCCAACGGACCAGACCGACCGTATATCATGACAGCACAGTCAAAGCTGGCGTCAAAGCGTTTACCGTTTACAACCACACACTTCTGCCAACCTATTATGCGTCGCCAGAAGAAGATTATTGGAATCTGATCAACAACGTCTCGATGTGGGACGTAGCCTGCGAGCGTCAGGTCGAAATTACCGGTCCCGATGCGTTTAAACTTGTCACCCTCATGACACCGCGCAACATCAGCAAATGCAAAGTGGGGCAAGGCAAATATGTCCCTATTGTCGATCACAACGGAGGGATGATTAATGATCCTATTCTGCTTAAATTGGCAGAGGATCATTATTGGCTTTCGATTGCAGACACCGATGTTGCACTATGGGCCAAAGGGCTAGCGCTTGGCTTTGGGCTTGATGTCAACATCTCTGAACCAGATGTCTACCCGTTGGCGATTCAAGGGCCAAATGCGGACAAGGTTTGTGCCAGCTTGCTAGGCGACTGGATTTATGACCTAAAGTATTTCTGGTTTCGTGAATTTGATCTCAATGGTATTCCACTGGTTGTTCAACGCTCTGGATGGAGTAAGCAAGGTGGGCTTGAGCTTTATCTGCGTGATGGTTCAAAAGGGAACCAACTTTGGGAGATGGTAGAAGAAGCGGGCAAGCCGTTCGATATCAAGCCAGGTGCCCCATCGACGATTGAGCGCATTGAGCACGGTCTGTTTTCCCAAGGGAACGACATGACGATTGACAACAATCCATATGAGGTTGGCTTAGGTAAATATTGCGCAGTAGACCAAGAAGCTGAGTTTATCGGCAAAGCGGCGCTACAACGAATCAAAGCTGAAGGTGCAAGCCAAAAGCTAGTTGGCGTGATGTTGCCTGACGTCACGATCAAGGGTGCAAAATCATGGATTATGCTCACGGCCGCAGATGGCTCCCCGGCTGGCAAGATTACCAGTCTGGCTTACTCCCCTCGCCTCGGCAAAACAATTGCATTTGCTATGGTTCCAATAATCCACACCGATATTGGTACGCAACTTATCGCCCACACAGAACAAGGTGAAACACTGGCCGTAGTCCACGAAACCCCGTTTATTAAATAATATTTCGTGATGCGTGGTGCGTTTTGCACACCGCTTAACGCACCACGTTCCACGAAAATCATGAATATAGCCTCAAAGTTTCAAGAGGGTCAGTCAAGCAACATCCGTGGTGTATTGCTTTTGCTCATCGCGGTTCTGATTTTTTCAATTGCTGACGTCATTATCAAAACAATGAGCAGCAACTATGCAGCCTTACAGATCGTCTTCATTCGCAGCGTCTTTGCACTCCCCATCGTCTTTATCATTTTATACAAAAGAGGGCGTTTTTCTGACCTAAAATCAGGAAACTATACGCTTCAAGTTTTACGCGGCTTGATGATGTTTGCCGCCTATATCTTTTTCTTTTTGGCAATTGCAGCGCTTCCATACAGCCTAACTTTAGGCATTTTCTTCTCAGGTCCTCTATTTATCACAGCCTTGTCTGTCCCCATCTTAGGCGAGACGGTTGGCTGGCGCAGATGGCTGGCTGTATTAGTTGGCTTTGTAGGTGTGATTATCGTCATCAACCCAGCAGGATCTGAATTTGATCCTGCGACAATTCTGGCACTAGCGGCCGCATTTACCTACGCAGTCAGCATTATCTTAACCCGAAAACTGCAGGACACCGCAATTTCAACCGCCGTCTACACCACCTTCGTTTATTTAGGAGCAGCTGCCATTTTGGCTCCAATTTTTTCAGGCTGGGATTCTGACAGTACCCACGCCAGCATGCTATTTCTGGTTAAAGCTTGGACAGTACCGCTGCCTCTAGACTTGCTTTTGATATTTTTCCTAGCTCTCTGCTGGGGGATCGGCATGGTGCTTTTATCAACCGCTTATCGAGAAACCGACGTAGCTATTCTCGCCCCATTTGAATATTTCTCAATTTTCTATGGGCTCGTCTTTGGCTATATTTTTTGGGGTGAGATTCCTACCTCGTTCATGATAATCGGTGTCATCCTCATTGTGTGCAGCGGGCTATTTATTATCTACCGCGAAAACCGAGCCTCAATTTAACTTCTCACTTTGCAGTCGCATTTAATAAAGAATATTCTTTGCAAATTAAGATTTCCTGCTATCCTCCAGCAACTTAGGCTAACTAAGCCCAAGAATCTTTAGTTCAGGTTTTTTAATGCTACGAAATCGACACTTTTTACTCCTTTGGTTTGTCAACATCATCACAACGCTGGCCGTGGAGCTATTTACGATCACCGTTTTGGTCACTATCTTTGAGCAGACCGATTCAACCCTGCAAGCAGCCGGAACGATGGCGGCACGGATGCTGCCAGCTTTCCTTTTAGGGCCGGTTGCAGGCGTTTTAGTTGATCGATTTAGACGCAAAAACGTGCTGCTCAGCATGGATGTTGCCCGTCTTTTACTAATTATTGCGGCAACGCTAATACTGCAAGGTGAGGGGAATATACCTGTGCTAGGCATCTACATAATCATCATCGGCCTATCAGCGGCCGATGTGTTTCATCGCCCTGCCCGCATCTCGCTCATTCCCTCACTTGTTTCAAAAGATGAATTGGTTACAGCCAACAGCTATATTTTGGCAACCAGCCAGATTGTTCTAGCCGTGTCCTATACGGTCGGCGGCTGGCTAATTCAAGTTGTACCGCTGGGGCAAATCGCGTTGGGCATTGTGCTCCTTTTTACCCTGTCGATTGTTGCCCTGCTCTTCATTTCAGTAAAGAGACGGGTTAAAGCCAATCCAGAAGAAAAAGAGGAATCAGTTTGGCAAGCGTTTATCACAGGTTGGAACTATTTGAAGCGACACCCTATCGCCCGGCCGCTGACGATCATGGAGACGATCGAGCATTTGCCTCATGGCATTTGGACAGGGGCGCTCATGTTAGTCTTCGTCATCGATGCATTAGGCGGAGGCACGGCTGAATGGGGATATCAGGTAACCGGGTATTTCACCGGCATGATTGTAGGATCATTTGCAGCACTGGCTATGAGCGACTGGCTCAAACGTTACCCCGGCCGAATTATCGTCTACACCGCTTGCGCTGTCGGCTTCCTAACATTCGCCTTTGCACTTAGTCCCAACATATGGATTGCAACCAGTATCGCGTTTGTTTTTGGCCCCCCATTTGCCATACGCGATGTTGCCCAAGATGCCCTTTTGCAAGGGACGGTTGATGAAAATCAGCTCGGCCGTGTTTATGCCACGCGTGAGATGTTGCGAAATGTCGTATTCATGTTTGCAGGGCTGTTTTTTGCCTGG
>JBGCDP010000328.1:0-16580 GCA_045105475.1 Anaerolineae bacterium | reverse complement strand
TGCGCACCCGCCAAGCGATTTTAGACGCTACCCGCAGGCTCCTCGTCGAAAAAGGAATCAATGGGGTGTCGCTGCGCGCTATCGCTCGTGAGATCGACTACAGCCCGGCCGGGTTGTACGAATACTTCGATGGCAAAGACGACATCATTGAAGCGGTTTGCAAAGAAGGGCATCAACGACTGGCAGATGAAATGGGACAAGCGGATGAGGATCTACCGTATCCGATCTACTTGTTAGGCATTGGACAAGGTTACTTACGCTTTGCACGCTCCAACCCCGACTACTTCATGCTGATGTTCACCACCGCCCCCTTTGGTAGTCAGCTTGAAGAATTCGAAAAAGATAGCTCCTCATTCCCGACTCTGATCTATGCGATTCAGAAAGGGATAGACGAAGGTTATTTCGATATGCACCCCGGCGGAATATACACGATGGCGATGATTTTTTGGTCATCGGTTCATGGGCTGGCCATGTTGGAACAAACGCAGCTTAAAGGGGCAAACCTTGATTTTGAGCAGATGAGTCTTGCTGTTCTCAACAATGTTTTTCAGGGGTTAACAAAAAAATAAAGCTGATATCTGGCTAAGGCTTTTTTTTGCCTTAAACCGAACGGTGTTTGGTTTTTATCTATCGTTAAATTTATTACAGGCGTTTAAACGCTTTGGAGGTCATAAATGAGCAGTTATTCAATAAAATCGAGCAATTCAAGTCGTTATAACGACAATAACCTTGCAAGCTTTTGGAAAAAGGGGTGGGAAGAAAACCGGCCACTGCGCTTTACGGTTATCTTTTCGGCCGTACTTTTTGTTGCAACCCTTTTCGGCATGTTTGTTGACAGCCGGACGGTGATCGGTGAGCCTGTTTGGCTAAAACCAACCAAGTTCGCCATCTCTTCCGTTTTCTATGCGGCTTCACTGATGTGGGTGCTCGCGATGCTAAAAGATCGAGCTCGCCTAGTGAGCATTGTTTCATGGGTCACAGCTATCGCCATGATCGGAGAACTGGTTCTTATCGTGATTCAGGCTTTTCGCGGAGTGCGCAGCCACTTTAACATGAGCACAGCACTCGATGGGGCGATCTTTTCAATCATGGGAATCATGATTCTAAGTTTATGGATCGTCAGTATTGTGGCTTTGGTTGCTCTATTTCGACAGAAATTTGAAAATCGAGCATGGGGGGCAATCCTAAAATGGGCACTGCTGATCACAGTCGTCGGCTCAGGTCTGGGTGGCACCATGACATCACCACGTTCCAGCCAGCTTGAAGCGGCACAAAAAACCGGGAGTTTGCCAGAGTCAGGCGCCCATACGATCGGTGCGCCAGATGGTGGCGAAGGGCTGCCGGGTGTCGGTTGGTCAACTGAAGGGGGCGATTTACGCATCGGCCATTTCTTAGGCCTCCATGCTTTACAGATTGTCCCCATCCTTGGTTTAGCCATACTATGGCTGGCTCGCGGCCGATCAGAAAATCAGCAGACCAATTTAATTCATGTGGCCAGCTTAGGGTATTTAGGCACAATCGCCCTCATCACATGGCAAGCATTCCGGGGAGAGCCGCTTATTTACCCCAGCAGTTTAACGCTGACGACGGCCGGAGCGTTTTTGCTTTTGCTCACATTAGCAGCCGGGTTAATTTTAACAACATCCCGGCCGAGTCCAGCCTTAACGTAATGGTACAGCGCAGGGCCGATAGCCTAAAAATTATCGGCCGCATATTCCGAAAACAGCAGGAAAAGCCCTCCTGCCCCAAAGAACAAAGCCCCTAATCCCACCATAATAATCACAAACCAGTAGCGCAGTTTAGAGTGCGGCTTATGACTCGCTGAACCTGTCGCTTTTTGCACCGATTGGGGAGCATTCGGCACATAGATCTCAACATCTTCCCCCTGCTTATCCCAATCTGGCTGCATATTTTTTACATTGTTAAATAGGCCAAACAGCATCACGATGGGCATAATCACAAAGGCAGCACCCAACCAGCGAATGTTTTGCCCAAATACCGCACCGATCATCGCAACCATAAACACAGCAAATCCAGCGAATACGATCCAATCAAGTTTTTTCGGTGGTTCAACCTCATCGATTTGTGAAGCGGTTGACTGAATCTCGCTGAGTTTATCATCTAGAGCTGTCGTGTCAGCACCAGCATGATCAGCTACCGTTTTGATTCCCTGGAGCAGATTGGCTGAAAGTTCTGCTATTTGCTTTGCCGTTTTTCGGCCCTTATCTTCTTTTTCTGAGGACATAAAACACCTTATGTAGGGGACGCCCCCTGCGAAAACAATTACTCATCATGAATATTGAAACTGTTTTTTCACTTAGTAATCTTGTTGTTTTGCCCTTTTGGGCATTAATGATCGCCCTACCGTTTTGGTCTTGGACCGAACGGATCATGAAAACCTATTGGCCCATTGTGCTACCTACCATTTTCTATATCTACTTACTCTTTTTTGGTGGTGGCGAAAGCGCCGGAGATGGCATGGCTGAATTGATGAATCCATCGGCCGCTGGGATCGCATTTTTACTGGGTAATCCAGCCGGAGCCGCCACAGGTTGGGCACATTTCTTAGCCTTTGACCTATTTGTCGGCCGCTGGGTTTACCTCGAAGCGCGTCAGTCAGGAACACCATGGTGGGTGAGCAGCCCGATCCTATTTTTCACCCTTATGCTCGGACCGATCGGCTTCTTACTCTGGTTTATTGTGCGCAAGTTCCGGCCAGTTGAAACTACTACGGCTTAAGTCATAGTAGTTTAACGAAAATTGGGCATGCTAGCGTCCCGCTTACCCCCAAAACAGTCCCATCCGGCTCATTATTCTTGCTGGACAACAAATTGCAATCGGCCGCCCTGCGCCACAACTTGCTGGTCACCCTCTAGCACCACAAAAAGCGTGGGGACAAAC
The DNA here is from genome assembly GCA_045105475.1 of Anaerolineae bacterium. Lineage (GTDB taxonomy): Bacteria > Chloroflexota > Anaerolineae > Promineifilales > Promineifilaceae > WTJY01. The sequence continues at coordinate 13,679 of JBGCDP010000328.1, read as the reverse complement.
CCGTTAAATTGACCCGTCAGTGTTCCAAATGGCCCTAAATAAACCGGCCATGCGGCACGGGGTGACATCCCAGTAGAGCGAGATAACATAGAAGCTAAAACGTCCGCTTCGGCCGAGTTCGGCTCCGGCCGTGCACCGGCCAACTGCTTTTCAGCGATTGTTTTGAGCACGAGCAAATCGTTTTCAAGTGCCAACAGCGTTTCAGCTCCTACCTTATCGAGCATTTCTAAGTCGACCAAACCTTGGGCCAAAATGCGCGTTTGTGCAGCTAAGTTTGCATACAGCTCCGGCCGTGGCTCCACAAAAATCGGTTGCTCAGCCCCAGCTTGAATCGGCCGGGTCGAGTCGAATGGAAGAGACAGCATCGAAATCAAAAACCCAGTTTCCCACTGCGCCAACGGATCCCATCCGGCCGATTGCATATATGGCGGATAGCCACCTAGAACCGGCTGAGCCAACGGCTGAATCGCTCGCAGAAAATCTCCCTGCAATGTAGCAGGCCAGCCAGTCGCTCCCATGAAATCAACTTGCAAGGCGGTCATCTGCTCTTCCCAACCGATATATCCTGCTTCACCGTCCGTCACCAGCTGAGCCTGTGCCAGTGGTGAACCAAACACGGCCGCGACATCTAGTAGTTGCGGCATGACCCGAATCGCACCAAATGCTTCTTGCCTAGACGATGTTGGCGCATCGTCTGATGACTCATGAATGCCGACGTTGTTAAACACCAGCTGTTCAAAGATTTGTTGTTGCAACGGCTGCTGATAGCTAAAAAGATTAAATCTAGCCAGATCAAATTGAGCGGCCGATTGCACCAAATCATCCCCTGTTGCGCCTGCTTCAACCAAAGCCAACCACTCTTCGATATGCGGTCCTTGGGTTCCATTTTGATAGCGATGGCGGCTGTGTTGCACCTGCCAAGCAGGGACACTTTCGGCCGACCAAATGTCTAGTAAAAGCTCAATCTGCCGCCCTTTTAAACGCTGCTCGGCTGGAGGCGCTTCAACGTCAATGGTCAGTGAGCTGAGCAGAAACCAGGTGTAGACACGCACGGCCGGAATCGAGTCTTGCCGAATCGAATCGTAGCGCACCCGCTTGCTCAACAGTGGTGACTCAAACTCTCCACCACTTTGAAATAGCGTCATTTCAATCGAAATTTCCTGCGCAACTTCTGGCTCGATGGGCCAAGCCTCATCGTAGAATTTCCCAGCCATATTAAAAATCGCCAGATTTTGGTGCGCAGCCTGCTGGGTCAATGGGTCAGAAGCGGCTGCCAGCTGTTTTTTCCCTTCAGCAATCAGCCCCGTCACCATATCATAGGTCTGCTTTTCGCTAAATTTCTGAGCCGAGGCATTTAAAACTTCTCTTTGCGTCGCCTGAGTGAGCAGCAAAACCATATCGGTCGTCAACATGTACGGCCCAGTCTCGCCATAGGCATCGGCCGCGCTACGAACCAAAAGCTGCGGCCGTTCGAAAAAGCCATCTTGCTCTAATTGCTCTCGTTGGGCAGCAGTCAGGTTAAGGGAGTCTAAGTTTGAGATTTGGGCCAAATCCGGCGTATAAAGCGGCACCACGGCCGGAATCTGCACCGGAGCAGCTTCAGCCACCCCAAATGGGGCATACCTTGCACGTGGCAATGGCACAGCCTCACCCAGCAACGACCCGTTAGGGATTGGATCAGCAGCAACTCCCTCTGTTGTAATCGTTATTTCATCTGTAATTGGAGTTGGATCAGGTTGTGAAATCGATGCAGGCGTTGGCTCTAAAAAATTAGACAGTTGGCAGGCGAAAATAAAGGGGAGAATCAGTAACAGATAATGCTTACGCATTTTAGTATTCGGTGCTCAGTTAGGCTTCTGACCGAATACCGATGTGAAGCAAACTGGAGACCAGCGCAATGCGCATGGTTTAACGTGGCAACATCCGGCCGAGCTGTTGCCCGCCCACAAGGTGCATGTGCAGGTGAAAGACCTCTTGATGACCGTGTTTGTTGCAATTGATAATCAGCCGAAAGCCATCTTCCGCAATCCCCTCTTGGGCTGCTAATTTTTTAGCCACATGCATCATGCGCCCCATCATGCGTTCGTCGTCCTCTTCGATATCGTTGACCGTAGGGATCTCTTTATTGGGTACGATCAAAATGTGCGTCGGAGCCTGAGGGGTAATATCACGAAACGCCGTCACCAAATCATCTTGGTAAACCATATCGGATGGGATTTCTTTGGCGATAATTTTTGAAAATATAGTAGTCATAGCTTTTGAATTGAATAGCCTAGCTGGATAAATATTCAGGCGATTTTAATCGACCATACCTCGTTCTTGAAAATATGCTTCGAGTCCTTTAAGCGGGCTATCATCAAGATGGCGACAGGCAGTCGCCAGCCAGCGACCTAAGTTGCGCGTATTGCTTTCATTTTCGAGCATTTGGCGGGTAAATTTATCAATCAAAACAGCGGCTTTATCAAATTCACCAGTTTTGATTTCTCCAGCATCTTCAAGCGCTAACAAACGCAGCAAAATAGGCCATGGAGACGAGTTGTTAAGCCGACGCAGCTTGTGCAGAGCGCGGTTGATCTGCTTTGAATCATGTGGCACAAGCCCACGAATCATGTTGTAAAAACCGGCCCATTTTTGCAGTTCGATAGTAAGCGGGCGAGGGTCAAATCCCGCTTTTCCGTAGCTCTTTTCAAAATTAAAAAAGGTTGATGATAATGGGATATATCTTCCCGCTGACATCAAAAAGTCACGGAAAAAGATAGAGAACTCACGTGAGTTCAGCTGCCCATCATCCCCTTCAAATATTTTTTCGAGCGGCCGCCAATATTCATCATCAAATTGATCTTGGTCGGTCGTTTTTGTCCCGGCCGACATCAGCATAAAGTTCCGAATCAGGTCCGCCTCATTCAAATTCATACCGGTAGAGTTCAGACTTTTGAAAATACGATATGGATTTTCTTCATCAAGGGTGATGTACACAAAATCAAGACCAACCCGTGTTTGATCATAAAACGTACGAAGCTCAAGCTCGGTCAGCTCTCCGGTTGGGCTCAGCCGCTCAATCCGCTGTAAAAACCAGATAAGGGCCTCAGTCAATTTGTTACGCTCACGCCCCAATGAGCGATGTTCAGCAATTGCTAAATATTCACCACGGTCGCGCTGGCGGGGGAAAACCCGATAGCGTTCCATTTCCTGTTTGTACGGGTGCACAATCAGAGTGTCATTGATTTCGGCCGCCAATGCCTTGTACCCGGCCGCACGTGCCGTATTGCGCAACGCACACATTAAAATCGAAATCGTAATCAGACGCTGTTGGCCGTCAATCACCTGATAAGTTGGCATCGAATATTCCGGCCGACGGTCAGGCACAAATACGAGTGCACCCATAAAATGGGTCTCGATATGACCTTCTCCCGGATTCTGACTGCCATACTGAAGCTCCATGAGATTATCCCATAGCTGGCTCCACTCGCGCTTACCCCAAGAATAGTAACGTTGGAAAATTGGAATGATGTATCGGTTTGGAGAATTTAAGATCCCCTGAAGGTTAACGTTATCGGCTTTCAAAATGTTGTGCTTTTAGGCTGGATAATGTTGTTCACTTTATCCATACCTCCTAGAAAATGATGAGCTTTAATGGTATCACGCCTGTGTATTTTATCGGAATTATGTCTTTTTTGTCCTCTGGATGCAGGCTTAAGGGGTACAATTACCAACTGACTAAAAATATTCCGGAGACTTTGAGAAGATCTAAACTTGTCAAAACCGGCTAACCTATCCAAAAAGAAATGGACGATTACGTATTAAGAATTATGGCACAAGAGTCTGGCTTCCGGGCTTTGTTGCTTTTAACGAGACAAATTACCCGTGAGGCTTGCCGCCGCCAAAAAACAACTGCGGCCGCCACACCGATCCTAGCCGACGGCATGACGGCCGCAGCGATGCTGGGCGCACTGCTCAAAATGCGGCAGCGAGTCGCCCTCCGCTTTGAAGGAGATGGGCCGGTGGGCATGATGATCACTGAATCTAGCAGTCATGGGCTTATTCGCGGTTACATGAAACACCCTGAAGCCGAGTTCAGCGATGACAATCATGACCCGGCTATGCTGCTTGGCAAAAAAGGGCTACTCAAAGTTGTTAAAGATATTGGGCTTAAAGATTTATTTGAAGGGGTTGTGGAGCGTCAAGCTTCAATCGCTGAAGATATCACCCACTTTCTCAACACATCAGAGCAAACACCCTCTTTTGTTTCAATTGCCACCGTCCCAACAGAAGCTGGCATGGTCGAAATTTCTGGCGGCATCTTGATTCAAGTTCTACCCGGCCACAGCGAAGGCATTCTCCAAAAGCTAGAAGACCGACTCCAAGAGCTACCCCCTTTTGGCGAACTTCTGGTACAGGGTGAAAAAGATAACCCGGATGTGATTTTAGAAAAAATCGCTGACTTGGTTTTTGAAGGGACAGATTCTCAGACACTTGAGAAAAAGTGGTTGTTCTTCCATTGTGGCTGCAGCCGGGAACGGAGTGAATCAGCTCTGGCGGCCCTTGGCAAAGCGGATCTTCAGGCTTTGATGCAAGAGCATGAAGAAGTTGTGACTGACTGTCATTTTTGTAATGAGAAATATGTCTTTACCCATGAAGATATTCGCGACCTGATTGAAACGATCACCTAGCAGCGATGAACCGGCCACCCGGCTCAACTATGAAAAAACCTCCCCACTTCCCCGCGTTTGATACAGAGCGACTGTTGATTCGAGAATTAACCCTCGAACATTCGGCCGCTCTGTATGAGCATTTTTCAGACGATGATGTGACCCGCTACATGGATATCGATTCGCTCAGCAGCGAGGCGGAAGCGGTCAACATCATCAACTTTCATGCCAAAGATTCAGGCTGCCGATGGGGGCTATTTGAGCGCCAAAGCGGGCAACTAATCGGCTCTTGCGGTTATCACTGTTGGGAACAGGGTGAGTTTAGCAAAGCAGAAATAGGGTATGACTTGGCTAAAGCTTATTGGGGGATGGGTATCATGCAAGAAGCGATTCACCCCATCCTACAGTTTGGATTTGAACAGATGGGGCTGTCGATGGTTGAGGCTGAGGTTGAAAAAGAAAACGCGCAATCGATCAAATTGCTCAGAAAGTTAGGCTTTCACCATGATCTGACTCGGGATGGCGAGTTCGACTGGTTTATTTTGTTTCGTGATGACTGAGGCAGATGATCTAGAAGCCCAGCCAAAGCCTGGCATCGGGACACTTAATGAGAAGCCGCTACACGCAGCTTTAAAACTGTGGGCGGCCGAACCTGATGACCGCTTTGAAGTCCCACTTGAAGGGTATTTTATCGACGTGGTGCGTGGGGATATAGAGCAGGAAGCTTTACTGATCGAAATTCAAACGGGGAGTTTTTCACCCCTCAAAAAGAAGTTAAGACACCTGACTAAAAATCATCAGGTAAGGCTTGTCTATCCAATTGCGGCCGAAAAATGGCTCATTCAGCCGCCCAAACTTGGTTTTGGCAAACCGTCACGCAGGAAATCGCCTAAACGTGGAAATGTTTATCTCGTCTTTAAGGAGCTTGTCGCTTTCCCTGATTTAATGCAATCCCCAAACTTTACGCTGCAGGTGGTGCTTACGCGTGAAGAAGAGCTGCGTAAGTTCGAAGCGAAAAAAAGGCGGCGGCGTTTTCAAAAACAGTGGCGTTTAGAAGAACGTAGGCTGATCGAAGTTGCCAGTAGCCATCTTTTCAAAACTGTTAGCGATTTCAAACAATTACTACCGGCCGATTTGCCAGAACAGTTCACGACCAAAGATATCGCAGATGGTTTGGGTCAGCCTGCATGGTTGGTGCAAAAAATGGTCTACTGTTTGCGCCAGATGAAATTGATTCAGCTCATCGGCAAGCAGGGGCGGTTTCACCTCTACCAGTTCGCCTAAATCCCTCAGATTTAAAACAAAAAGCCCCCCAAGTTTTAAAAACTTGAGGGGCTTTTGAGTTTAGATTGCTCTTTTACTCTTAGTCAATCCAACCTTGTCCCTTTAGGAAGTCGGTTAAATAAGGGATTTCCACATACTCACCCTTGTACGTTTGGGTGACGGCCAAATAAACCATGTATACGAAAATGAAGAGCGCTACAAATCCGGTAATGCAATTTAGTCCTGGTATGATCGACAAAATCACCTGAATCACAGCAATTGCAACACCATGTACAGCCGCATGCTTAATAAATGGTCGGGATTTTTTATCCTCCATTAGCAATGCAATAATACCAATAAGACCAATAGCTAGGCTTAACGCCCCCCACAGCTTATCTTCATCGGTGATAGACCCGTCATCTTTAAAATCATTAATCTCGTCATTCATCTTAAAATCTCCAACATCTATAAGTTATAGGCAAATAATCACAACGGCTATTCTAGTTTCAACGCTCGACTTATGTCAAATGAAGTTGTTGGCTAAAAGTCACAGTCAATCACATTACGCAGTCAGTTTCGGCCGGTTGCGTAAGATAAAAGAATAGATAATATGACCGTAATACGAAATACACAGTGTATTTCCGCTAATCGAGAAACAGAGGCTTATTTCCAAAAATCATACCCTTGTTCCACAAATTCATGATAGGAGCGCGACTGTGTTACAACAATACCGTTTTGACCTAACTCTTTCGCAAGCTCAGTATAGCCAGATTCGCCCCCTAGTAAGTCAACCCGCTTTAAAGCCGGAAAGTTTCCGACGCATTGAACGATCAAATCATATTCTTGATCTGTCAAAACATAATGTTTGAGCCGAAAAGATTCAAGCAGGGTGAAATGCTTGCTTTGAAGCAAGGCAGAAATGCTGACATAATCATCGTCACTATCTCTATAATCCAAAGCGATCTTTTTAATATTTTTTGAGTACGGGCTCCGGCAAAATGTCCCAAACTTAGCAGTATAGGTGGTCCGATTAACCCGCATCGTCGTCATTAACTGCATTAATGGTGCCAATTCTACGGTTGACCATTTTTGGGTCCAAAGATGTGCGCCGCGAACCTTATCTGGGAAATGAGCAACGGCTGTCAATAACTGACTCCAATCGATTTCATTTGGTTGGCTTGTTAAAACGCTACATACTTGTTTAACAACCTCACCCCAATTTTTGGCAGTTGGTTTTAACCGTTTTAGCTTTTCAATATCCATTTCGCTTTTAGCTTTTTTAATCTGTTTATGACTCTTTCAGTAATCGCATATCTTCGACTTGAGGATGGCTCGACCCATGATCTAATTGAAATCGGCTCCCCTGAGTCAATGGCAGGGGTTGAATCTTATCGATTGAGTTTTTACGGCTCGGCCGAAATGCGCGCATTAGGTGCAACACTATTGCCACAATTACACCATACTGATTTGTGGGTTGAGAAGGAAGAACTTAACCAGCTTAAATCGGAGGTTGAACAGGCCCTCAAGCATTTCGACCAAAATGAAAGCTACAGCCATCGGCTAAAGAACATTTTAGCCGCCATTAACCTAGCAAAAGAAAAAGAGGGTGGGGTCCATATCGGCTGACCGAAAAAACGATACACAATTACCCAAACAAGAAGCGATGCCCAAAAAACATAATCCATATCCCTGTGGTCAGGAACAAAAAGGTGATGCTACCGAACACAATTGAAACAATCAGGTCGGTTGGGTCAGGTTGAGTCGCTCCGGCTTGCAGCCGTTGAGAATCAGTCGCAACAGGCTGGGAGATAGAGTCTTTGATTGGCTCAGATTTGACTGACTTTACGGCCGCATGGGAGGCTGTAATCGGCCGGCTAATAGGAGCAAGTACAAGACCGGCCGTTTCTTTTGACAAAGCCCGATTCGTCATAAGCCCTATAAATAATGTAACGCTCACAATCAAAAATGCAGAGCCGATCATCACAGGTGCTTGAGACCTGAAGCCGATCAGAAAACAAGCAAAAGCAGCACTAAAAAGAACAAGTGAAACAAAAGCTAAAACTCTATATTTATTATTCATTGACCCTCACCCCAGAGCAATTCGCACCCACTTATTTGGGCCGATAAATTTGCATTTTTACGTACTCAGTTCAAGCGTCACATACACAATCAGAGCAAAAGCCCAAGCTGGCATAATAATTAACATGCCGCCATGTTGACGCAATATCCATTTTTCCCACCCATCTACCTCTTGCCGAAAACGATAAGCGAGATCAACAGTAAAAAGAGTAAAAAGGCCTACAGCCGCTGCGACATTTTCTTGAAACAGGGTTGTACAGATGCCATACACAATCCCGGCCGCAAGCAACATCCCTAAACCGATTAAATTAAAACGAAACACACGTCCCCCTTAAAACAACCAGCGCAGCAAGCCCACAACCACGGCCACGACAGCTAGCCCTACACCTGCCAGAGCAACATTTGAGAAGGTAAGCTCAAAGTCAGTATCGTCGATTTCTTCCCCAAACTCTCCGGTTGGTTCACCATTTATTTTGACGATCCAGCGGGCATGCGTGAGCACAAATCGATAGGTTCCCTCGTACATTTTTTCAATATCAACAATCCGATGCGGCCGACCATCATCGGCGACTTCAACATCAAATGATTCGACATTTCTAAGCAACAGCCGGTCATAAGTCTCACGTTCGTTGCCATCCTCATCTGTTTTTGTGCGGCCAGGCTGAGCGTTGAATCGAATCTCAAGCGTTTTTTCATACAGTGGGTCAAACGTGACGCGATCATCATCGGCCGGTAAATCGCGAATCTGTTCAACGATCTCTAATAGTTGTTCATAGGTTTCAAATTTTTGCATTATTTTTCTCCAGCTCATGCTATTTGAAGCGTGTCGCTTCTCACTAACAAGATAAGAATTCTGAAGATCAATTTAAAGCAGTTTGGAACTCAATGGGTAAAAAGCGGAATTATCAAAACCTATAATTTCTTGACATTTTTTTCCGACAATACTAAGATTCCCGCTCAAAATTAAATACGCCCCAGCTTGGCCAAAACATTTTTGGCTAGGCCTTTTATCCAGAGAGGTGGAGGGATACGGCCCTTTGAAACCTCAGCAACCGCCAAGCTTTGCGATAATCAAATCTCAAAAGCGAGGAAATGGTGCTAAATCCGTCAGACTGTTCTGGAAGATGAAAGCAACAGGCATAAGACTGTTAATCTCAGCGTGAGCTGGGACATCAACCAAAACTCGAACCCCCTGGATATTTTGTATTCAGGGGGTTTTTTATTTTGTTGAGAAATAGGGCGTAATGAATAGTGGAAGAGATACACCACTTAGGAGATATAAAAATGGGAATAGAACATATTGATCGGGAATTAGGATTCAGCACTCGCCAATTGCACTCAGGGCATACACCCGACATCGACACGGGAAGTCGAGCAGTGCCAATTTATCAGACGACAAGCTTCCAGTTCCAAGATACAGAACATGCGGCGAACTTATTTGCCCTACAAGAGATGGGGAACATTTACACCCGCATCATGAACCCAACCAACGACGTGTTGGAGCAACGGGTGGCAAATTTAGAAGGAGGCGTGGGTGGTTTAACTGCCAGCAGTGGCCATGGCTCGCAGTCATTGGCTTTTTTCACCCTGCTCGAGCAAGGAGACCATATCGTGGCCAGCAGCCGTTTGTACGGCGGTAGCTTTAGCCAATTTAACTACATGTTCCCCCGGTTGGGCATTACAACCACGTTTGTCAGCCCAGACGATCCAGAAGGATTTGCGGCCGCCATCCAGCCAAACACGAAGCTGATTTACGGCGAAACGCTAGGCAACCCAGACATTTCCGTCTTCCGTTTTGAAGAGATTTCAGACATCGCCAAAGCGCATAACATCCCGTTGATGATCGACAACACCTTTGCCACGCCGTACCTCTGTCGGCCGTTTGAGCACGGGGCAAACATCATCAGCCACAGCACGACAAAATTTATCAACGGCCACGGAAACTCAATCGGCGGTATCTTGGTTGACGGTGGAAACTTCGACTGGGCTAGCGGCCGATTCCCGAACTTCACCGAGCCTGATCCAGCGTACAAAGGGATCAAATATGTTGACTTAGGTGCAGCGGCGTTCATCCTAAAAGCTCGGGTTCAAACCCTACGTGACTTGGGTGCTAGCCAATCTCCATTTAACTCATGGGCAACGATCCAAGGGCTAGAAACACTTAGCTTACGCATGGACCGCCATGTTGAAAACGCTCAGAAGGTGGCTGAATTCCTCGAAGCACATGACAAAGTCGAATGGGTATCTTATCCAGGACTAGCCAGCCACAAAGACCACGACATCGCCAAAAAGTACATGCCGAAAGGGCCCGGTGCAATTATGGGCTTTGGTGTCAAAGGCGGCCGTCAGGCAGGCGAAGATTTCATCAACAACCTCCAGTTGTTCAGCCATGTCGCCAACGTAGGCGATGCGAAATCTTTGGCCATTCACCCAGCCAGCACCACCCACAGCCAGCTGTCAGAAGAAGAGCTAATCAATGCAGGTGTGACACCTGACTTTGTCCGGCTCAGCATCGGCATTGAAGATGGCGATGATATTTTATGGGATCTTGATCAAGCGTTGAACGCATAGCCGATTTTAGATTTCTGATTGACGATTTACGATTGGGGCTTGCCGTAGCGAATCTCCAATCGTAAATCTAAAATCGCAAATCCCTAATCTTAATGATTGTTCCAATCCAGAAATTCACCTTTGCGCAAGATGAGCCATTTGTGCTCGATAGTGGTTTAACGCTATCGCCAGTCAATTTGGCTTATGAAACGTGGGGGACACTCAACACAGATAAGAGCAACGGGATTCTGATTTGTCACGCCCTAACTGGCAGTGCACATGCGGCCGGTTATCACACAGAAGACGACAAAACGGCCGGATGGTGGGACGACTGCATCGGCCCGGGCAAGGCGTTTGATACGGACCGCTTTTTTGTCATCTGCTCAAACGTCGTCGGCGGGTGCTACGGTTCTAGCGGCCCGGCCTCAATCGATCCAGCCACCGGTAAAGCGTATGGGCTTAGCTTTCCAGTTATTACGATTGGGGATATGGTGCGGGCCCAGGTGCGCTTAATTGACTATTTGGGCATTGGCAAACTCGTGTGTGTCGCCGGTGGCTCGATGGGTGGAATGCAGGTGCTGGAATGGGCGGCAAACCACGCAGAGCGCACCCACGCGGCGATCCCGATCGCTACAACGTCTCATCACAGCCCGATGGAGATCGCATTTGGCGAAGTCGGCCGACAGGCGATTTATGCGGACCCGGCTTGGAACAAGGGTGATTATCACGAAAGTGAAGCTGGCCCAGATGCAGGGCTGGCGGTCGCCCGGATGGTGGGCCATATCACTTATTTGAGTGAAGAGTCGATGCACCAGAAGTTCGGCCGACGGTTACACAATTTGGAAAAATATGGGTACGAATTTGAAACAGAATTCGAGGTCGAGAGCTATTTGCGCTACAACGGTAGCAAGTTTACCCAACGCTTTGATTCCAACTCTTATCTGTACATCACCAAAGCGATGGATTATTTTGACCTGACCCAGCCATCGGGCAATTTGGCGGCCGCGTTCACTGAATCGACCCAGTTGCGCTACCTAGTTGTTAGCTTCACCAGTGACTGGCTTTACCCGAGCTATCACAGCAAAGAGCTGGTGCGGGCGTTACACGCCGTTGGGGCCGATGTGACTTATCTCGATATTGAAAGCGACTGGGGCCATGATGCGTTTTTACTAGAAGTGGAAACAATGACCGGCTTATTGCAGAGCTTTTTAGATCGATTAGCTAAAGAAATTGGAGCAAGCTAGCAATGAAATTACGTTCCGATTTACGCGTTATCGCAGAACTCGTGCCTGAAGGATCACGCATCCTTGACTTAGGGTGTGATGATGGGGAGTTGCTTGAGTTCCTAATCGAAAAAAAGAAGGCGCGCGGCAGCGGGATTGAGCTAAGCGAAAAAGGGGTTTTGGCCTGCGTCCGGCGCGGGTTGAGCGTGCGTCAAGGCAATATCGGCGAAGGCTTAGCAGACTATCCTGACGGCAGTTTAGATGTGGTGATTTTGAGCCAGACACTGCCGTTTTTGAACAATCCATCTGAAATTATTAATGAGATGTTGCGAGTTGGAAACTGTGCCATCGTCAGTATTCCTAACTGGGGCTATTGGCGCTGTCGGTTAGAATTTCTACTAACCGGCCGGGTGCCGCAATATCCAGGCTTTGAACAACAATGGGATGGGGTAAAACGATGGCAGTTTTTTTCTCTTTCAGACTTTGAAGACTTGACGCAGTGGATCGATGTGAGAATTGAAAATCGCGCTTATTTAGAAGGAAATCAGCGTATCGAGAAGTGGGCCAGATGGCGGGCACGTACGGCCGTTTACGCACTTACCAAAATTAACAATTAATTATCACTTTACGATTTATTACTGGTTTTTTTAGCTACTTCCAGAGAGAATCGGAATCTTATTCAATTCGTTTAGTACTTCCTCAATGCAGTAATGGGAAATAAAACAACTCTCCAAATTGGACAAAAAATTGAAATTGAAGCGAACAACGTCATCCCAATCTCGTGGTTGCCATTGTTCTCCGCATCTGACTTAGAAAAAGAAGACAAAGGGGAAGATGGGATGAGCATCACGCTCAAGGTTTCAAAAGAAACAGCCCTCACCCGTATCTTTCAATTCAGTGATTTCTTGGAAATGTATGAGTCTTACAGCACCTACTTTCGGCCGATTGAAATTCTGCAGGCAGAAATCTCAAAGCTAGAATCCCAAGAAACCATCACGCTTGACCTCAGTTCGTTTTGGAAAGTAAGTAAAAGCTATGCCAACAATATCATCCTAAATTTGCAGCACTTTTCCGATGTGATTGTGGGAGATCGCCACTTTGATGCACCTGAGCTAACTGTGCTCGTCAATCGCTTTACGCTCTACAGCATTGAGGACGTTGAAACGTTAGATGCGCACACAAAAATGCTAGTCTTTTTTGGCACCTATTGGGGGGACTCAGAAAAGGAAGACCTTTATAGCGAAAGATATTTTGGTCCAGCATACTGGGGAAGTGCGGCCGAATCTGCGGAAGTTACACAAGAAGGCGAGTTTGGGGTTGAGTCACTTTCCTTATTTGAATCGATCCGAAATTTTTTGGATTTGCAGGATTAGTTGGCTAGTTAGCTAGTTTGTTGGTGGAGCCTTAGTTCAGACATTTAAAGCTGTCAAAATGAAATATTTTAGAGACAATTGAAGCCTATTAAAACTGCTCTGGGTCAAACGATCCCTTTGGCAAGCTCAGGAAACGTCGATCCTATCCTAGGAGAAAAAGAATGCAGATTGATCAATTGTTAACTTATGAGAAGTCTGGCTCAAAACGTACGGCCGTGCGCACCGTAACTGTGCCACCCGGTGGCCACCTGCCTTTAGCCGGGCATGACGAGGAGCGGCTTTACTACATCACCGACGGCCGAGGGATCATCAGCATCTACGAAGAGTTTCCGGCCGGAGACATGTATGAACTACGCCAAGACATCTCAATTTTCATGACCCCCGGCATTGACCATGAAATCTTCAACATTGGCGATTCACCTTTGCGTTACATTGAATTTTTGGTCAAAGGGGGCATTCGGCCGGATGGAGATCTATCATGGTCGACCGTGACCCAACGTGGGGTCACCGTAGACAAGCCACAAGTCGGCGCAGGGGTCGCG
>JBGCDP010000327.1:0-6266 GCA_045105475.1 Anaerolineae bacterium | reverse complement strand
GGGTAAGCGTCGGAGCGAAGTGCATGGGAGCTTCGACTGTGTTATCCCATATCAACGATCCTGAAGCTGCATCAATGGCACCCATTTGCCCATGTCCCACAAAATAAATGATGCCAGCGTCATCGATAACCAAAGGTGCATCAATGGGATCACCGGCCGAGTATTCCCATTGGGGATTGCACTCCTTATCAACCGCAATCAGACTTCCATTGTCGCCACCAAAAACAGCTAGATTTTTCCAAACAACGGGGGAGGCAACGACGGGGCTCACTAGATCTAACGTTGTTAGGTTTTCAGGATTTAGATCGGCCGATGTGCAGTAAATTTTACCGTCTTCACTTGCGAACCAGATCGTATTTTCCCCAAACACCGGCCGGGTGATGATGTTGTCATTTGTGCGAATTGAATCAACATACATGCCATGTTCGGTAACAGCATAAAGATTTTTATCACTTGATCCAAAATAGATCAGCCCGTTGTGTGGGTTGAGACTAGGGGTTCCATAAATCGTATTTTCAGTTGTAAAGCTCCAATCAGGCTTTCCGGTGTTTATATTTAGTGCGATAGAACCGCCTGATGTGCGGGCGCTGATCAACAAAGGTTGACTGGCCGAAATCAGCGTCAGCGGTTGAGATGGGGCGGTTTTAAACCCAGCAATTTCCAAATCGGCAAACCGGGTTATTTCCCAAGCATTTAGTGTTTGGGAAATTGCAGGATTTTTTTTTGATGGGGCGGGCACATGGGGCCAGTTTGAAATAGGATTTTGAGCCAAGTCAGCAGCTGATGAAGAAACGAGTGTGAGTGTTTCGACTACCTCTCCATCTTCATTTAATCGCTCTTCTTGAACTAATCCGATCGTTGTGCAATGGGTTTGTTTTCGCAAAAGATTATTTGTCGCTGCACTCAAATCTAACTGTAGGGTTTTGATGACACAGGGTTCAAACGGCTTCCATTCGGCTGGAACTTGAGCCAATGTTTCAACAGTTAGTTGATGCGTAAATGCCTGACTTCGTTTTGCATAAGCACCAACTATTCGATCTGTTGAAAACTTGTTTGAAGGTAAGCTTGCAGGCCATATCAGAGGTGGCGGCGTATAGACACTGATCGATTCACTCGTGGGATCAGGGTCCAAATCAAAGAGCAGATGTTCTCCATGTTCTGACCGAACAAACAATCGATTCACCACTTCTACTGGATTCCCCTCTACATCAATCACTTGAACGCTCTTTCTAACCGTTTGCAGAATATTGTTTGTAAATTGGCTCAATAATTCTGTCTCATCGGGGTTGAGTCCAAAAACGCTGCTTAATGCTGGATATACTTCATCTTCTAGGATTAATTCAAACAAGAACGCACTCGGAACAGCATGGTTGTTATGGCTTTCCCATCCAGTATGAGTACCTGCGGAATCGGTGATGATGAAGAGGGCGCTGCGGCCGGCCGTGTATGGATCGTATTGATCGACGACGTCTCCACCCAACCCCTTATCGAGTAACCACGGAAGAAACAGTGCACCCCCAGCGGCCAAGAAGACCAGCAAAATGGCTGTGAAAATCAGGATTTTTTGCTTTGTCGTTTTGGTTGATTTTGAGTCCATGCGTTTATTCGCTTGTGAAAAGCTTAGGCTCTGTGGGTCTAAAAAGTAGGCCAATTTTCGGCAACGTGCAAGCTAGTAGATGATAATTTCACAGCCGGGAGCCCTATTTTAAGTGGCTGTCATATGCTATTCGCTAGTCACTGTTGCCCATCGTTTCGGCCGTTGTTAACCCCTTTTCATCCCATGCACGGTCATATGAATAGTCATTGCGACGAGAAATTAAGGCGCGTAGATCCATGCGTAGCTCTTCGACCGTAGGGCGGCCGACATACCACCAGCCGTCATAAATTTTGTAAATTTCACGATTGCGATCTAAGACAAACGTGTACGGAATCGGGATGGGTGAATGTTTGGGATCAGTGTTGTCAACGATATCGAGCTGATTGATTAGCTTGCGATCTGCATCGATTAAAAATGGGAACTCTGCTCCGATCTTTTTGCGCAGGCCTTGAGTTGTTTCTTGATCATCAACTGTGACCACCATTAATTTGCAGTAGTTGACGGGCAATTCTGGCTGTAAATCACGTACATAATTCTCCAACTGGAGAACGCATTTTGGTCACCACACCCCCCGATAGAAGACGAGAATGGTTGGCCAGCCGCGCATGCGTTGAGTTAGCTGGAGTGTTTCTCCACTGTGGTCTGGGAGTTCGAAATTTGGGAACTTGTTACACGGTTTTAAATCTTCATGCATTTTCATCGCTAACCCATCCTTTGGTTTTCAAATCTCTCGTTACAGGGGACCGATTTACGCTTTCAACCCATCCCAAACGCCTAACAGATAATTTGCACCTAACGCACGGTCATACAATCCATAGCCAGGGATGCCGGTTTCACCCCAGATCATCCGGCCGTGGTCGGGGCGCATTGGCCCGGTAAAGTTGATGTCTTTATACGCTTTGAGCACCTCAACCATATCGACATCACCATACTGTGGCGGATGGGCTACTTCATGGAATACCTTGTCGTCGGTGTGACGGATATTGCGGCAGTGTGCAAAATAAATCCGCTCTCCAAATTTCCTGATCATCGCAGGTAAATCGTTCGCTTTGTTGGCACCTAAAGAGCCTGTGCAAAAAGTCAGACCGTTAGCGGGGCTGGTATTGATTTGCAGGACTTTGTCGAGCGCCGCTTCATCAGTGATGATGCGAGGGAGGCCGAAAATCGACCACGGGGGATCATCTGGGTGGAGGGCCATTTTGATATCAGCCTCTTCGGCTGCGCCGCATACACCATCTAAGAAATATTTCAGGTTCTGCCACAAATCGTCTTCGGTGGTGGTGCGATAGGCCGCTTTTAGGTCATCTGGACTTTCATCAAGGGGAAAATAGGCGGGGAGTTCCGCCTCCCAAGGGTCGAGCGAATTGTCGAGCTGGCTATGGTCATAGAGCAAGACGTTTGAACCATCCGGCAGGTCAAAGGCTAAATCTGTGCGGAACCAGTCGAAGAGGGGCATGAAGTTATAGCAGATGACATCGACGCCGACTTCGCCCAGCCGCGCTATATTTTGCCGGTAGATGTCGATGAGCTCATCACGGTTCGAGCGACCCAGCTTGATGTCTTCATGCACGGGTAAGCTCTCAACGACGTTGAGTCGCATCCCGGCCGCTTCGATTTTGCTGGTTAAGTCAGTCAGTCGCTCGCGTGGCCATAGTACTCCGGCCGGAATATCGAACAGGGCGCCGACAACCCCAGCCATTCCTGGAATCTGCTGGATTTGCTGCAGCGAGATTTGATCTTTTTCTCCATACCAACGAAATGAAAGTTCCATGTTAAATCTCCAACCTAAAACATTGCTCCAGTAAATGAGCCTACTTTTCTGCGTAATCTATTTTGAAAGTTGGTAAATAATACCCGTTGAACCAACAAAACGAAATTTGAATTTTAAAACCATAATTTAAAAACCTGTCTTGCAGCCCCGTTAAGCCATCTTGATGAGTTTGTGTATGATTTCTGCGACTTGGAGTAAAAAATATTTGACACGAAGATTGTTTTGCTTTACTCTTCTGTCAATATTTATAGTCACAGATAATTTTTAATGAGAAGTGAGGCAGAATGTCTTTTAAACAAAAAACCATAGTCGTGACCTTAGTTAATTTCAGCTTGATCTTGATTTTCTTGCTGGTCCGCTTATTTCAGTTCAACCAAAATGGAGACTTTACTGAACC
Organism: Anaerolineae bacterium; assembly: GCA_045105475.1. GTDB lineage: Bacteria > Chloroflexota > Anaerolineae > Promineifilales > Promineifilaceae > WTJY01. Next base: position 2,501 of record JBGCDP010000327.1, on the reverse strand, counting down.
CAATGTTTTTCGCATTTGGGGGATAACAATTGGGATGGCGATTGTTGTCTCGATTATCGGCATCATCATGACTCAGATCGCATCGGCCGTGATTGAGTCGATCGAGTCTGGTGGGGAAGAGCCGGAATTAGAGTTCTTCGAAGACGAACGGGACAATCTCATCGATTTGAGAGGAACAAAAATGACCTATACCATTTCATCGATCGGGTCATTTCTAGCCATGTTGACCTTTGTTTTTGGGCAGTCTGCCTTGGTGATGTTCTCATTACTCATCGTTTCAGGTATTCTGGCTCAAATTATTGGGGACATCACAAGATTGACCCTTTATCGAAGAGGGCTGGAATGAGCAAAAGCCGAATCAGCAATAACGTTCGTAAACTGCGTTTTTATCATGATGAAATGACGCAGAAGGAATTGGCCAGTAAGGTCGGCGTTACGCGTCAAACGATTGTGGCGATTGAAAAAGGGAAATACTCTCCATCATTGGAAGTTGCCTTTCGTATCGCTCTCGTCTTTAACTCCAGGCTAGAAGAAGTATTTTCTTATGACGCCCCAAAAGAGGATTCAAGTTAACTAAAGCTTTTCTTTTAGCACCTTTCAACCTAGCTTTGCGGAGCCTGTTGCACAGACCCGTTTCTGTTACCCGCATATGTACAACATTAAAAGTTCGCCTAACCCAACTGAGAGGGAGGGTTCGCTTTGGGTATTCAGATATTTAAATAACAGGAGAAAAAATGAACACTAACCAACAGCCGTCCGGTATAGACACTAAAGTATTGCTCTCAACTTTATGGCTATTTGTATTACTTAATATGATATTTCGAGACATTCATGAAATTGGTACCGTTGAATTTCTTGAGCAAGCGATGACCGGTGTTTTCAATGGCACCGTTATCACCGATGAATTGCTGCTCTTTGCCGGAATCATGCTAGAGCTACCCATTGCGATGGTCCTTTTTGCTCGAATTTTAGGATACCGAATCAACCGTGTCTTTAACTTAATTACTGCCGTCATTATGACGGCTGCGGTTGTCAGTAGTAATCTCGCACCTGACTTAGATGACATGTTCTTTGCGGCCGTGGAAATTCTCGCACTGCTTTTCATTATGTGGACCGCATGGCGCTGGGTTAATCCTGAACTTTCTACTAAACAGCTGATGAATTTAACCCCACAAAAGGAGTACGCATGAAAGCGATAGTTTGTACAAAATACGGGCCACCAGATGTGCTTCAGCTAAAAGATGTGCCAAAGCCTGCGCCTAAAGATAATGAGGTATTGATCAGGGTGCATGCAAGCACGGCGACGACTGCAGGACTGACCGGCCGGACGGGGAAGCCATATTTTGCCAGAGTATTCTCAGGTTTTTCAAAACCGAAGAAAGATATTTTAGGCATAGAAATTTCAGGGGAAATTGTGGAGGTTGGTGCAACCGTGACCCGCTTTAAGATTGGCGACCCGATTTTTGGCTTGACCGGGGCAACCAATCCGGGTGCTTATGCTGAATTCAAAACAATTCCGGCCGATGGTCCGATAGAGTTAAAGCCGGACACTATGTCATTTGAAGATGCAGTTGCTGTTGTTGAGGGAGGCTTAACCGCTCTAAACTTTTTGAAGCATAAAGCGAATCTTCAAAGCGGCCAAAGAATTTTGATCAATGGGGCATCTGGTGCGGTCGGCACATCCTCAATCCAGATCGCTAAGATTTTTGGTGCCGAGGTGACTGGTGTGTGCAGTGCGGCTAATTTTGACCTAGTTCAATCTTTGGGTGCTGATCACGTTATTGATTACACACAAGAAGATTTCACTAAAAATGGCCAGACTTATGACGTTATTTTTGACACGGTGGGCAAACGCTCATTCTCGGAATGTAAAGGCTCGCTGAAGCCTAACGGTTTTTATCTGGACCCGGCCGGAGTTGCTACCTTGATTCCGATGTTGTGGACATCAATGTTTGGCCGTAAAAGAGCGATTTTGGCGGCTACTTACTTGCGATCTGATTCCGAGAATAGACAGGATTTGTTGGCGCTTAAAGCGTTAGCGGAGGAAGAAAAAATCTGGCCAGTGATTGATCGGCGTTATGAATTGGAGCAGACGGCCGAAGCGCATCGATATGTTGAGACTGGGCGGAAAAAGGGGAATGTGGTGATTTCGGTGGCCGCTGTGTAGCACATTTATTTTGGGTACTATTTGTTTCGGCCGGATCTGATCTAAACCTCAGCTAAACCACCTTGTAGGCGATATCTCATACAGTCGGTATGAATAAAAATTATCGCCCACTTTTGGCTAAAGAAAGGTGGGTATTAGAGGAAATTATGAAACAAATATTTGCCCTATTGGCAATCACAGCTCTGTTAATGGCTGCCTGCGGCTCTACTGAACAAGTGGCAGAGCCAGCTGACCAACCTGTCAGTGAATCTGTAGAAACTGTAGAAGAAGCAACCGATGATTCAGCCGTTACAGGCACAACGGCCGAACAGGTTGAAATTGCGTTGTTCGATGA
>JBGCDP010000326.1:0-7890 GCA_045105475.1 Anaerolineae bacterium | reverse complement strand
ATGGAAACCCTGAAACCTATAGTGACGAACCTCCGACGTTTCAGCACAAAGATAAAAAGCTGTTTTGGCAACATGATGTCCAATGGCTAGATGGGAAGGATGCGCCGACTACCGGCGATATTTTGGTGATTAATAATGGGGCGATGCGTGGGGCCGACGGCAAACCTAATCCCGATGAAAAGCGGATGGGATTTAGCACCGCTTATACCGAGGTCTTAGAGCTGAAGTTTCCGACTAAAGCGGATGGAACGTATGACTGGGATGGTGCAGTAGAACCGGTATGGTCGTTCAAGGCTGATCCACCTCAGTCGATGTTTGCTCCGTTCATGAGTGGGTGTGACCGGACGCCAAGTGGTAATACGGTTATCTCGTTAGGTCACAATAAGCGCTTTATCGAAGTTACGGCCGAAGGTGAAGTTGTCGCTGACTTTCGGTTTCCCGGCCCTGGTAATCTGTTTCGTGTACGTCGATATGGCCATGATTATTCCGGTTTATCTAAATTAAAAAATAAACTTGTAGTTACCTCAATACTTTTACGATTTTTAGCAGTTGGGGCTAGCAACTTATGCGATTGAAAACTTGCTCTCACTTGGGTGGGGGTGAGGTTGATTCTCGAATCACGAGTTCAGTTACTAATTCGAGGTGAGAGATAGGGCCAACTGGATCATTGAAGCGTTGGAGTAGCAGTTCAGATGCCATTCTCCCGATTTCGCTCACCGGAACAACAGCGCTCGTGAGGCCCGGTGTATTGCGCTGCACAAGTGCTTGATAGTCAAATGTTACGATCGAAAGTTCCTGAGGTATTGAAATCTGGTGCGAATAACAATAATCCTGAATGGATAACGCAACAACATTGTTAAGAGCAAAGATCGCTGTTGGAGGCTGATCCAAAGTCATCAATCGGTTCATGCCTTGGTTTATTCCATCAGGCGTAATATCAGTTTCAACGACATATTCTTCTTTAAATGGGATTTGGTGTTGAGAAATGCTTTCTAAATAACCAAAAAGACGTTTATTTGAGGAATATGGCCCTATGTACGCGATTTTTTTGTGCCCTAAGTCAATGAGATGGTTAACCAATAACTGTGTCGCCTGCTTAGGTTGATAGGTCACTTGATCGATTTCTTCGTTATCCACTTCAAATCCACCAATAACGACGGGAATATTACCCACCCGCATCGCACGTATCGCTTGAACCAATTTAGAATTTACCCCATAAAAAGAAGGCACCAAGATAAATCCTCCCACACCTCGACGACGTAATTGCCCCATGAGCTTGATAATTTCTTCCGAATCTCCTTGGGTGCTGGCAACGATCACTAGATAGCCTAACTCGCGTAGAAATTGCTCGACACTTTGCGACAAGGTGGCATTAAAAGGGTAACGAATATCGGGAACAAGTAACCCGATCATTTGAGTTTTACCCCCTGCTAACCCTTGAGCAAATACATTGGGTTGATAATCAAGCTTTTTAGCGGCCGTCAAGATGCGGTTGAGCGTGGCCGCTTTCACCAAATGGGGTTTATTGAATGCATATGAGGCGGTTGATTTTGATACGCCAGCTAAATCTGCTACGTCTTTGATTGTTGCCATACCCCAATTTTAGCGAATAACTTTAATCTTGCCCGAAGTTAACGAAGATTGGGCTTATGGGCCAACAGAATCTAGCTTGACGTTTTTTTTCAAGAAGATAAAATCGAACCGGTTCGATTGTTCTATAAAGAAAGCCAGTTCTTATCAAACAGTGATACAACCTTTTTATGAAAAATGTGCTCTTCATTATGTGCGACCAGTTACGCTTCGATTTCTTGTCTTGCAATGGTCACCCATATTTAAAAACCCCAAACATTGATCGATTGGCTCAGATGGGGGTCAATTTTTCGAGAGCTTATGTGCAATCCCCTGTGTGCGGCCCCTCAAGAGCCTGTTTTTATACCGGCCGCTATGTATCAACACATGGTGCTTCGCTCAACTACGCCCCCATGCCGTTAAGTGAAAAATTTTTAGGAGACTACTTAAAACCGCTTGGCGTCCGCACCGCCCTTGTTGGGAAAAGCCATATTGTGCCGAATCGAGAGGAGTTAGAACGGTTCGAGGTTGAGCCTGACTCAGAGTTGCATGATCATTTGTCAGAAGGTGGCTTTGAGCCCTACTTTCGAGACGATGGGGTGCATCCAGACCCAAGCCCAGATCGATTTGCAGACTATAATCAATATTTGCGGGAGCGTGGCTTCAACGGCCAAAATCCTTGGCACGAAGTTACTCATGGGATCAAAAATCAATCTGATAAATTTCGCAGCGGCTGGTTTATGGAAAATTCCAATCGGCCGGCCGACATTCCAGAGGAGCTGTCAGAAACAACAGTAACGACAACCAAAGCGATTGAATTTATCGATGAGGCAACAACCAGCAATGAGCGGTGGTGCCTTCACCTAAGCTATATTAAACCCCATTGGCCATTTATGGCTCCTGAGCCATATGCCACTATGTATTCAGCCGATCAGGTTTTGCCCCCAAATCGGACAGAGGGTGAGCGTGCAGACAACCATCCTGTGCTTAAGGCATTTATGCAGCATCAGGATAGTGTAGTCTACGGCCGACCCGACGTTCGTGAGCGGGTCATACCCACTTATATGGGGCTAATCAAACAGATCGACGATCAAATCGGCCGTTTGCTGGCCCATCTCGAAGACAATAATTTACTCGATTCGACATTCATTGTTTTCACCAGTGACCACGGTGATTACCTGGGTGACCATTGGCTAGGCGAGAAAGATTTATTTCACGAAGAATCTGCCAAGGTACCGATGATCATTGTTGATCCGTCACCCAATGCTGACAGGACGCGTGGAACGGTTGATGATCGGCTGGTGGAGGCGATCGATGTGGTCCCAACGATTGTTGAAGCGTTTGGAGGCATTCTTCCGGCCGAGCGGCTTGAAGGACGCTCTTTACTGCCATTGCTGCACAATGAGCCAGTTGAATGGCGGACGTTTGTCGTTAGCGAAATCGATTATGCATTTCGCAAAGCGCGTGAATGGCTCAAACTGGAACCGGCCGAGTGCAAAGCAACGATGCTATTTGACGGCCGTTGGAAATACATTTTGTATGAGGGTTTTCGGCCGCAGCTTTTTGATTTAGAGAACGACCCCAACGAACAAAATGATTTAGGTGAAGCACCTGAGTTCGGGGCCGAGCGAAATCGCCTGAAGGATCAATTGTTTACATGGTTTCGCCAGCGGAAAACCCGCACCACTTTGACCGATGATCGAATCAAAGCGATGTTTGGTGGTTGGAACCAAGCAAAACGGGGCGTATACGTTGGCTACTGGTCTCCCGACGAACTGCCGGAAGAGGTAGTTTTTACCCATATATTTGATTAAGAGTAATAAGCATTTGCGTATTACTTTTTTTAATGACCTTGAATTAAATTTAAAAGGAGAAGGAAATGAAAAATAAACTGTATTTGTTGATTGGGGCCTTCATGACGCTCTTGTTAATCGGGTGTCAGCCACAAGTTGTTGAAGTCACACGTGTCGTGACAGAAACTGAAACTGTCGTTGAAGAGGTCGAAGTCACCCGTGTGGTTGAAGGGGAATCTGTCACTGTTGTTGAAGAGGTTGAAGTTACCCGCGTTGTCGAAGTCGAGGCTGAACCGGTCATCAATGGTCCACGAGGCACCTTCCGTATTGCGAATTCAAATGGACCAACCAACTCTCAGTGGACTCCCTGGACATCCAACCCGCCGTCTCAACTTGCCCATTTTCAAATTCCCTATGAAGGTCTCCTCACCGAAAACGCAAACGGTGAAATTGTTGGCGTTTTGGCGACCGATTGGTCTCTCAACGACGACAACACAGAGCTGACTTTCAAGCTACGTGAAGGTGTTGTTTTCCATGATGGCACCACTTTCAATGCCGACGTTGTTAAAAGCAATATTGAATATATAAAAAATGAAAATGGGTTTCCACCCAATGCGAATCAACTCGGGGCAGTTGAGGAAGTCGTTGTTGTCGATGAATACACAGTGACGTTTATGCTATCACGTCCAGACATCGCGCTTATCCCCAACCTGGCTCGCTTCGTCGGATTGCAAGTGAGTCCATCATCTTATGAATCGATGTTAGAAGTGCCTGTTGGAACCGGCCCTTACAAGATGGTTCCTGAAGAAAACACACCTGATCAGGTGTGGGTGTTTGAACCATTTGAAGATTACTGGGATCCATCGGTTATCGCGTTTGAACGTGTTGAAGACCATTTCATCCAAAGTGCAGACGCACGTAACAATGCCTTGTTGAATGGTGATGTCGATGCAACCGCCATCACCAATGGGTTCCTAGGTGCTATCGATGGAACGCCGGGCATTAAATTTGATCGGGCGCCCATGGTTGGCATCGGATTCCAAGTTCTTGACCTAAATGGAGAAATTGTGCCCGAATTAGCAGATAAGCGGGTCCGCTGTGCACTTTCGCACGCAATCAATCGTGCTGAATATGCATCAGTCCTGTTGGAAGGGGATGCTGTCCCCGGTGTGCAGCGCGAAACGCGTGGGCAATACGGCTACCTCGACAATCCCCCAGATGTTGGCTACAACCCAGAACGAGCAGCCGCCCTGCTTGCTGAAGCAGGGGTAACTGAACTAAACCTCTCCAGTGGTTTCTGGGGTGGCCCGTTTGGCCCATTGGGTCAAGGCGCGGCAGGTTATTGGGCTGAGATCGGTGTCAACATCGAGTACGAAAATTTCCCTCCACCTGACATGTGGCGTAACGCGATTGCTGGCACATATGCGATTCAGCCATTGCCATTCCCAGAGGCGCACCTATTCACAATGTTGGCGCAGCGAGCCGGAGCTGGTCCGATCAATCCATCTAAGTTTGTACCAGAAGGTGTACAAGAGTTGATCGACCAGGCCGCCGGGCTAACTTTAGAAGAAGCAGAACCGCTACTTGAAGAAGCGAAAGCGATCATGATCGAAGAGTGCATCTTTATCCATGTGGTGACCCTTGACGGCATCATCGGATACAGCGATCAATTCACTGGCATCGATAAGGTTCCGGGGCAACCGCTGACTTTCGACCTCAGAACAGTTCGCTGGGCTGAAGACCAGTAACCCGTAAGTCAGTATTCGGTAGGTCAGTGTCGTTTCATTTAGGTACTGATCTACCGACCTACTGATTACTGGCTCACCGATTACCAACTTACCAATGTTTAGATACATCATCCAACGTCTTCTCATCACCATACCGCTGCTCTTTTCAGTTGGCGTATTGGCGTTTTTATTAGTCGATTTGATTCCTGGTAGTGCTGCCGTCGTGATGCTGCAAGATGCAGCCACGGATGAGAACGTCGCCATTCTCGAAGAGCAGATGGGGCTGAATGACCCATTCCCCACTCGGCTTGTGCGCTGGATGAGTGGCGCTGTCGTCGGTGATTTCGGCAATTCAGTCCTCACACAGCGACCCGTCACTGAAATGTTGTTGGAGCGTTTGCAGCCCACTTTGGCGATTGCAACTGGTGGGCTATTGATCGGTATCACACTGGGACTTCTGCTGGGTATTTTTGCAGGGCTATACCCAGGCTCACTGCTAGATCGCTTTATCACAATCCTTACATCAACGCTCATAGGCGTGCCGGGGTTTTTGCTTGGGATCCTGCTTATCATTTACTTTGCGCTCAACCGTGGCTGGTTTCCTGTCATCGGCTATTCCCCAATTCAGGATGGATTCGGGCCGTGGCTCAACACAATTACACTGCCCGCAACCGCTCTAGCCGTTCCGACAAGTGCACTGGTTGCGCGGCAGATGCGTAGCTCCATGAGCAATGTCTTGCAGTCGAAGTACATTCAGGCTGCACGTGCGGGCGGTATTCCTCGTTGGCGCATCGTCAGCCGGTACGCGCTTCGCAATGCGATGATTCCCGTCGTCACAGTGATCGGCTTCCGCATTGCGGTCATTCTTGGCTCGACCTTTGTCATTGAGCTGGTGTTTAACATCTCAGGTATCGGCCGGCTGCTTGTCAAATCAGTGCTCGATCAGGATGTTCCCGTCATTCAGGGTGGGCTGGTGTTGGTTGCTGTCATCGTTGCAATCAGTAGTTTATTAATCGATCTGAGCTATGCGTGGCTTAATCCCCGTGTGAGGCTAGAGTAATATGAGCAGTCGATTTTGGAAACGTCTTCTCAGCGACCCGTTCTCGGCAGCGGCTGTTGTTTATCTCGTGGTGCTTGCGCTATTGGCATTGCTGGCCGATGTCATCGCCCCATATGAGCCGATGGCGCAAGATGTCATTGCACGTTATGGCACTCCTTCGGCCGAATTTTGGCTTGGCACCGACGATTTTGGGCGCGATCTCTTTAGCCGCGTCATCTATGGCGCCCGCTACGCCTTCCAGTCCCTGTTTATTAGCATGGGCATCGCCGTGTTTATAGGGGTGCCGGCTGGCCTCCTTGCGGGCTACTCAGGCGGCCGCCTTGACCGTGCCATCACTTGGGTCATCGACGTCATTTTCACTCTCCCAGCGATTATGATGGGCTTCGCCATTGTGGCTATTTTAGGTAGCGGCCTAACCAGTGCGATGATTGCGCTCGGCATCGTCTTTTCTTCCCGTTTTGCACGCCTTTCGCGTGGCGTGATGATTGCTGAAAAATCAGAGTTATATGTTGATGGGGCACGGGTTGGAGGCTTATCTACCGCCCGAATTATGTTCCGTCACATCTTGCCCAATGTGGCCCCTTCACTTATCGTGCAGATGGCGATCCTTTCGAGCGCCGTTCTGATTTTGGAAGCGACCTTTAGCTTTCTGGGGCTGGGCGTTAATGCTGGCGAACCGGCTTGGGGGCGAATGTTGGCAGAAGGGCAAACTCGCCTGCGGCAACATGCCTGGGGCGTTGTGCCACCTGGCGTGGCGTTGGTCACGACGGTGGTGGCATTTAATCTATTAGGGGATGGGATTCGAGACGCAATCGGCCGAGATTCACGGACCAATCAGCTCACCCAGACTGAAAAACGGGACAAAGGGTCTCTGCAAAGTTATAGCCATGCGTCAGGCGCAATCTTGTCAGTGCGTGGTTTAGAAGTTCAATTCCCAAGTGAAAAGGGGCCTCTACAAATTTTAAAAGACGTTAACTTTGAGATTATGCCGGGTGAGACTTTGGGGCTTGTCGGAGAATCTGGCTCAGGTAAAAGCATGACGGCGTTATCCGCATTGGGGTTGGTTCCGGCCCCAGGCAAAGTGACGGCCGGGTCTGTGCAGTTCGAAGGGGCAGAAATCACCACTCTGACTGAAAATGAGCTGAACAAAATTCGCGGGAAAGAAATCGCCATAATTTTTCAAGAGCCATGGGCCGCACTCAATCCATCGATGACGGTGTTCACCCAACTGGCGGACCGGCTACGTATTCACGAAGGGATGAACAAACAGCAATCTCGGGACCGTGCCCTAGAACTGCTGAAAATTGTTCAAATTCCAGATCCAGAAAGACGCTTAGACGAGTATCCACATCAACTATCTGGGGGAATGGCCCAACGGGTTGGTATTGCGATGGCACTCTCTTGTAATCCAAAATTGTTGATAGCCGATGAACCAACCACCGCTTTAGATGTAACGGTTCAAGGGCAAATTTTAGATTTACTGGTGCAACTCCAAAAGCAATTTGGGATGGCGGTATTGTTTATCACCCATGATCTAGGTGTGATCGCAGAGATTGCGGATCGTGTGGCGGTCATGTATGCAGGTGAAATTGTGGAAACCGGCGCGGCCGACGGGCTTTTTGTTCAGCCAAAACATCCGTACACCAATGCGCTGCTGGCAACACTGCCCCACCACGGCCGGGCCGAAGGCAAGCTGCCAGTCATAGATGGTTTGGTGCCTCCACCCAGCTCTTGGCCGTCC
>JBGCDP010000325.1:0-2684 GCA_045105475.1 Anaerolineae bacterium | reverse complement strand
CCAGCTTTTCGGCCGACCGGAAAATGCTAATTTTGGAGCAGGTCGGTCTGATCCAGCCTGAGCACCCTGTCCATCAAACTATTATCGATATCGTCAAAGAGATGGAGCTTGATCAGGTTTTGATTGTTGGGGAACGCTACATGAAGTTTCAGCCACAGAACGTTGGTATTCACTTTTTGACGCGAGCTGACCTGCATGAATGGCTACTAGAAAATCCGATTATAGATACCCACATTATGCTCAATACTAGTGGTTTCTTGAATATTCGCGGATTGCTTGATGAAATCCCAACAGGTTAGGTCCTATGGTAAAGCTTGGTTCAAAATCACAAGAGATTTATGATCTGCTGCAAGCCTCACATGCCGTAACATTTGATGACGAGGAACCTGCTGAAAATAGCATCTTTTTCGCCTTACTTCTACGAAAACCAAATACAAGCGGGGCTTTATTCTTGTGGCATGCTTGGCGGCAGCTTGAACTGTATGCACCACAGGTTCGAAGCTTAATCTTACAGCTTGGAAAGCGGAGTAGATGGTCTGTTCGGTTTAATTGGCTTGAAAAATGCCGGTACGATGGGAATGCTTATGCCGATAAAGCGTTGGCAAATGGGGCTGCGTTTGCTGTAGTTGACAATGTGAGAAAGCATCGGCCACCCCAAACTATATTGGTCGATGATGTCACTGAGACGCTTTATGAATTGGCCCGATGCCATCGAGAAAATCTTGATATTCCCATTGTTGGTGTTACTGGGAGTGTTGGCAAAACGACAACAAAGTTTCTCGTTCAGGCGGTTCTCGAAGAGCAATTCGAGGTTGCTTCGACTAAGTTAAGCAATAAAGCTGTTGATTTGTCACAGGCGATTTTAAACATTACAAACGGTGCAGAAGCGGCCGTCTTTGAGATTGGCACCGTTCAGCCGGGATTGCTGCGCTCAACGTGCGAGCTTGTTCGGCCGACCCACGGCCTAATCACAACAGTTGGCGTTGCCCATCTCGACACATTTGGGTCGCTTGAAAATATTCAAGAGGGTAAGTGGGAAATGTTTGATTTCCTCGATCAAAATGGGGGGAAGGCTTTTGTGAATATGAATCATGCGTGGCTTGCATCTAAGGCCGATTCACTTAGGAATACATTGCAGTATGGTTCCCAATCTGAAAACGATATACAGGGTGAACTGCTGTCGGCTGATCCACTTTTAAAAGTTCGCTGGCATTTAAAAGATGGGAACGAGCAAACGCACTTCGATATCCAAACCCAATTGGCCGGTCAGCATAATTTAGACAACGTATTGGCCGCAATTGCTGTCGGGTATGAGATGGGAATTGAGCCAGAGCGAATCTGTAAAGCGATTGAAAACTTTCAGCCTGTCGAAAACCGCTCTGAGATTATTCGTTGGGGGAGCAACGTTGTGTACAACGAAAGTTTTCAGAGCAACCCTATGGCGGTTTTGGCAAACCTTGATAGCTTTTCAGCTTTTAGCGCTCAGAAAAAGATTTTGATACTTGGTTATCTTGCGCGGACAGAAGCAGCTCATCCTTTTTACCGAGAAGTTGTTGAGAAAGTTCAGGATATGGATCTCGATCAAGTCATTTTTATTGGGGATGTTTATAACCAATTTGAGAAGGAAAATATTGGCCTGCATTTTTCAAGCGTAGCTGAGGCATCAGCATGGCTCAAAGCTAATCCGGTACGGGACACCTTCGTAATGCTAAAAGGGTCTATTCGACTCAACCTTATTAGGCTACTGGAGGATATTCCTAACGACATTTCAGATTGAGTCTTTCTGCTTTGGGCATGTCCTATCCTGACTACTTGTACGCTTTGGCCAATAGCTCGACCGTATGCATCACCGGAATGGCGTTACCCATTTTGCCTAAATGGGTTTCAACCTGCGTAAAACATCCGATGTTCCCCATCACCACCATTTCAGCTCCTGTATCAACAACCGCTTGTGCCTTTCGCTTGCCCAGTTGCCCCGCAATTTCCGGCTGTTCCAAGTTGTAAGTTCCGGCCGACCCGCAGCACAAACCGCCGTCATCTAGCTCTAAAAGTGTCAGATTGGGAATCGCATTCAGCAGATTACGGGGTGGGCTGGTTACCCCTTGAGCATGCGCTAAATGACACGCATCATGATAGGCAACACGTCGTTCAGGCTGATCTTTCGGCATTGGAACCAGACCCAACTCGTCTAAAAAGACAGTGATGTCTTTCACCCGATGGGCAAACGCTTCGGCCGTTTTTTCCTCGGGCTGACCCTTAAACAAAAGCCCGTATTCATGCATGCCAGAGCCACATCCGGCCGCATTTGTGATAATTGCATCGACTTCACCCTCAATTTGGGCAAACGCTTTTAAATTGTTGCGAGCTAAATTCATCGCCCGGTCAGCTTCCCCAATATGACTCAAAATCGAGCCACAGCACCCTTGGCTGGGCGGAGCAACCACTTCAACCCCATTGGCTGTCAGCACCTCAACAGTCGCTTGATTGATATTGGGGGCCAGCACAGTCTGCACACAGCCGGTCAAAAACGCGACTCTCCCCCTTTTCTTTCCTTTTGCTGGGATTATGTTTGGTAGATGTACGGCCGGGGGCAGATTTTCAGGGAGTAGGTTGAGCATTGCACCAATTTGATCGGGGAGTGCTGTTTCAACCAGTTTGCCAAGTTTCCCCATTTTTGCGGCCGC
>JBGCDP010000324.1:0-5926 GCA_045105475.1 Anaerolineae bacterium | reverse complement strand
GATCAATTCGGCCGGACCACTGTCACCATCGGCTCGATGGCGATTAGCGGGCTATGTGCGCTTAGCATCGGTTTTTTGTTCGGCCGATCCCCTATTATTTTGGTCATCGTTGCCCTTATTTGGGGCTTTACGATTGTGGCAGACTCGGCTCAATTTTCGGCCGCGGTTAGCGAGTTGGCTCCCCGCGAGTATTTAGGCACTGCGCTAACGCTTCAAACGAGCATGGGCTTTCTGCTAACGCTGTTTACGATCCGAATGGTGCCACCCCTGCAGGCGTGGGTCGGTTGGCAATACGCATTTGCGTTTCTAGCAATTGGACCGATCGTCGGCATTTGGTCGATGTGGAGCCTTAGGCAGTCACCGGCGGCCGTTAAATTGGCAAACGGGAATCGTTAGCGAATCTTCACCGTTCGGTTCACTGCATTAATTGGTCATGGGCAAGCCCTATTAAAAATTGCCCATTGTCTATTGATTATTGCTCGTTTGAGAAGTCAGTTGGGTATTTCCCACTAGCGATTTCATCCGGATCGATAATCGTCACGTGCGGCCCCAAATCTTCTGCTCCTGCCATATCTCTTCCCATATTTCCCATCCCCATAGGACCCATCGGGCCAAACCCACCAACTCGAATTTGCCCTCGCTCCATCATCCGCTGAAACTGACGTCCAATCAGACCGCTTAAAAGCTTGCGAGAAGGGGGGATCAATAGCAAAAAGCCCAATGCATCGGTCAATACGCCGGGGGTCATTAGAACTGCACCGGCTATTAAAATCATAGCCCCTTCTAGCAACGCACCACCCGGAATTTGCCCGGTTTGCATCTCTTGCTGCACTCGGCGCCATACCTGTACCCCTTGCTGGCGGGTTAAATACGCACCGATTATGCCGGTCACCACAATCAGGCCAACTGTGGGCAGCGTGCCGATCCACTGACCCATCTGAATCAAGAGAATCAGTTCAATCGCAGGCACAATAATAAATAGCAGTAACAATCGGGATAACATACCCTTTCTCCGTTGTGTTGATTAAGTTTCGATTTGAGCATTAGCACCTGCTAATTGTAACGATGAGTCAAAAGATTGGTGTGTTCGCTCTTTTAATCTTACGAAGCGTTACGGACGGGAGAGAGAAAGTGTGCAGGTTTGGGGATAAGCTGACTGAATTTTAATAAACGAGGCATCCTATGTATTTCAACTTAAGATGATCTGGCTCTCTGACATGGAAAACCGGCCGTCAGTTAAAAATGCTGACGGCCGGTTTTTCGCGGTGCTCTATTTCCGGCTAATAAGCGTCCGCCCAATTTTTCAACGCACCTTTTGAAATGCCGTGTTTGACATGCCCATTACCTAAACCGGCCGCTGCGATAATCTGGCTCGCTGAGCAGCCGCCCGCATTTGCCACTGAGATTCCGGCTAAGTTCCCTATGCCATCGACAAACTCTCCCGAGGCGTTGGCATAGTAGCGATTCTTCTTAGGCTTATCCGGTGTATCATCGGGTAAAGTAGTTGAGTGACAAGCATCTACGCCATCTGCAACACCATCGTTGTCATCATCTGGGTCACAGGCATCCCCAAAATTATCGCCATCGAAGTTGGCTTGGTCAGCATTAGCAACGGCAGGGCAATTGTCATCTGCATCTTCGACTCCATCGCCATCACTATCCATAACGGCCGACAATGATGTAAAAAGGGATGAGCTATTGTTTGTGTAATCAGTTTCCGGAAATGGAGAACCACCAACAAAAACAGAGACTTGATTAAACGTAGTTGTCGTTTCTGGTGGTAAATTCTGATCAACATCGACTGCGAAAATCACATCTATCGCTTGATCTGGTTCAACATCTCCGATTTGAATTGTACAATTCGAGCCGGGCCCGTTATTGGGGGAGCATCCCCAACCAGGTGTACTCGCCGCAAAGTTTACCGATGTATGTGCTGGGACTGTTTCACTCACAAATACCTGCCTAGCAAAGGTAGTCCCTATATTTTCGGCCGTCACTAAGTATTCAATCGTATCCCCCGGCGAATACGTGCCACCCCCATCAGTTTGGGAAACGGTCATATCAAACCCAGGTTGAGTGACCCTATTAGCAAGAGCTTCTGAGGCCTGAAACAAAAATAAAGCGGTGCCGCCAATAATTAAAAGTAAGTACAAGACTCGTTTAGACATTTTTATTCTCCTATTTGGCAAACCAAATAATTGTATAGTGATTGGATTGATCAATAATAAGTACGTTTCAGCAAATGCAACCTAACAGTTAACCCAATGGAAATTCGGTCGCTTGCTTTGCCTCACATCAACACACATCAATATAAAATTTACCGTTACCCAAACGCTACCCAGAGGGAATTCGGCCATATATCGGCCGAAATGGGCTCAAAAATGATCAATCAGTTCGAAAATGAGACGTCACTATGGGCTAATGGCAAGAAATAGGTACACTTTCGGTTATGCACACGATATCGGCCCCAACGCTCGATATTTCTCTGTTCGGTTCGCTTAAGCTCCACCATTCGATCCACGGGGGAATCAAAGAAAACAGGCGTAAAGTTCAAGCCCTGCTGATTTGGCTTTTGCTTGAAGACAATCAAGCCCATAGCCGTGAGCAGCTTGCAGCACTTTTATGGCCCGAAATGAATAGAGACGATGGGCTGCGCAATCTACGAGTAACACTGTCACGAGTCAAAAAACATTTGGCAGATGGGGATGCACTCGAAGCAAAACGGGCCGAGGTCATCCTAAATCAATCTCCCAGTCACAAAATCGATGTTCGCCAATTTGAAAGGCTGATCCACCAAATTGACAATCATGAACACAAAGCTTTGGCGCATTGTGATGATTGCTTGAGCAACTTACGTCAAGCGGCCGATCTCTATCAGGGCCGCTTTTTAGACAGCTTTAGCCTCGATGACAGTGAAGCGTTTGAAGAGTGGCTCTTCGTGTGGCGTGAACGGTATCACGTCATGGGGCTGACGCAGTTGGGGCGCTTGGCTGAAGCTGAACTTGAGAACGGCCGTTTGGCTGAAGCGGAAACCTTGGCCCAACAACAAATCAAAATCGACCCGCTGCAAGAACCGGCCCATCGATTGCTGATGCGTATTTCGGCCGAGCGTGGAGATCGAACCCAAGCGTTGCGCCAGTTTCGAACCTGCACAAAGGTGCTTGAATCAGAGTTAGGCGTCCCACCAGAAGAAGAAACCGTCCGGCTCAAACAGCAGATTGAATCAGGCGTATACAAGCCCCGGCCGCAGCCCAAACCATCAAGCATAAAAAAACCGGATTCCGCTTCAATCGCTGCAGGCCATTTGCCTGAAATTGTTACCCCATTTATCGGCCGGGAAGAGGAGCTAACCCTTTTAGCTGAAAGACTCAAGTCTCGTAACTATCGGCTCATCTCACTGGTTGGTCCAGGCGGCATCGGTAAAACACGCTTGGGGATTCAGGCCGCCAAGATGGCTCAGTCAAATTTCAAAGATGGGGTCTTTTTTGTCCCACTCGTCGGTTTATCCCATCATCATGATCTCCCGGCGGCCGTGGCAGAAGCGACAGGCTTTAGCCTCTCCTCTGATGGTGTCAAACCGGAAGAACAGTTGGCAGAAATTTTAGCCCAACGGGAAACTTTGCTGGTCATTGACAACCTGGAACACATCATTGAAGGGGCCGACATTTTGCTCAATTGGATCGAGAAAGCCCCACATCTTGTCTTGCTCGTTACTTCACGCCAACGCCTTAATGTTCAAGTCGAAGATCTGTTTCGGTTAAAAGGGCTGCCATGGCCCAATGACCCCTATGACCCCGATGCAACCAGCTACGAAGCGGTCAGATTGTTTGGTGATCGAGCCCATCGGTTGCACAAACAATTCTGGTTAAACGAGGATACGATTCCCAGCGTGGTTCGTATCTGCCAGCAGGTTGAAGGACTCCCCCTTGCGTTGGAGCTTGCAGCCAGTTCTATTCGTGATTTTGATTTGGCTGAGATTGCAGATTCGCTTCAACAAGAGCCGGAACTGTTGACCACTGATCTGCGTGATGTCCCTGCCCGCCATCGGCAAATCGAGGCGGTTTTTGATTATTCTTGGCGGTTACTCACCCGGCCGGAACAAGACGTTTTGGCTCAACTCTCTCTGTTTGCGGGGGGTTTTACATTAAAAGCGGCCCGAGCGGTCACAGGCTCTTCGGTCACTATCTTGACCCACTTACGCTATAAATCTTTGATTCGTTCAGAAGGGAACGGCCGATTTTCGATGCATGAACTTCTGCGTCAAATGGCGGAGAAACGTTTGCGTCAAACGCTTGATTTAGCACAGAGTGCTGAAAAAGCTCACGCTGACACCTTTGCCCAATTGGTTATTGAAAAAGGCCCCCAGTTAAGGTCCGGGAAGGCGGCCGAAATAGCCAACTTACTCAAACATGATTTAGATAATATTCGTGCAGCTTGGCATTCGATCATTAACCGATTCGACTTCGATCAATTAGAGCAGATCGCCTCCCCATTAACTGAATTCTATACTCACATTGGACTCGACTTTGAAATTGAGGAACTCATTGAGGATGCGGTAAAAACCTTCAAAGATCATCAAAAAGAGGTCTCTCAAAATCTCGATTTATTGTTGAAGTTGCTCACGCTAAATCTA
Source organism: Anaerolineae bacterium (assembly GCA_045105475.1). Taxonomy (GTDB): domain Bacteria; phylum Chloroflexota; class Anaerolineae; order Promineifilales; family Promineifilaceae; genus WTJY01. Next base: position 1,293 of record JBGCDP010000324.1, on the reverse strand, counting down.
AAATCGGGCCACTTAGTTGCCCAAAACTTTGAGCCATTGTTTGACGAATTGATCGAATTAACCGCCAATTGGGAAAATGAAAAGCGCCTTCTGTATCAAGCGAAAGCCTGGCACACTCTTTGCAACGTCCTTGGCAGGGGTGATAGCAAACATGCCCCAAATGAAACAGCAGAAAAAGCCCTGCAGTTGGCTTATCAAGCAAATAATCAAAAGCACTTAGGCGATGCATTGATCAACCGGGCGATTCAATATTATCGATATAGTCAGATAGACGAAGCGATAGAGCATCTAAACCACGCGGTTTCGATTTTTGAAGCGATGGGAGATTTAAAAGGGTTGGCCAAGGCGGTGTACACACTTGCTCCAGCATATAGCGAAAATGGGAGCTTCTGGAAAGGGCTTGAATATGACCGCCGCGCAGTTGAGCTATATGAACAGCTTGGGTACGAAGAGAGAATTGCGATTGCCCATATGGGCATAACGCTTTCATATAATTTGTTGGGAGATTTCGAAAGGGCCCGTTGGCACGGCAATCAATGCCTTAACCGGTATAGAAAAATAGGGCAGGACTCCGGTGTGTATTATGCGCTTAGTGTCTTAGCAGAAGCGTCAATGATGGAAGGGCGTGTGGATGAGGCGATTGAACTCTATTTGCAATGTGTTGATTACCGCAGAAAAACGGAAAATTACGCACGCTTACGGGATGAAGGGGTCGATGCCAGTCGTAGCCTATGGCTGGCAGGTCGTTACACAGAAGGGGTAGAGCTTGCTCAAGAAGTGATCGACATCATTGTGAAGTTTGAGATTCAAGAAGATCTGTATGCGGCCCAAATTCTGCTGGCAAATATCTATTGGGATATGGGTGAGGGCGAGGCTGGCTTGGCGCTCGCTTTGTCGGTTTTTGAGCAGGCGGATTTAAAGAAAATGTTGAATCCGATCCAAACTTGCTATGAGCTTTATAGACTCTTTGATTTGGCCAATCACCCTCACAACCTACCGGTAATCGAGCTTGCTCATGACATCATGAGTCGAATGGCATCTGAAATAATGGAGCCTGATTTACTTCAATCATTCCTCTACAAGGTCATAAATTGCAGAAGGTTGATGGAGGCGTTTGATAAGCACAATCTACCGAAAATCGCACCACATGTCTTGGCTCTGGCATAAAAAAGCCCTTCTCTAATCGCTTAGAGAAGAGCCGTAATCGGTGTCTCCCGATTGCTACAGAAAAATCAAGCTAACCTTAATCCCGTTCACAAACCGACATACCAAAGTGGTCCCACTGTGGTGGTG
>JBGCDP010000323.1:0-4174 GCA_045105475.1 Anaerolineae bacterium | reverse complement strand
CAGATGAAGTCAAGATTTCCATACGAAGACCTCCGAAAAAGTATATTTTTTCATTTAAAATTTTTAGGGGCAATTAAGCGCTTCTGTTAATTATTGAGGCGCTTAAAGTGGAGCAATTTCTCATTCTAAGAGTGACTATTTCGCAGAAATTGCATAAACAGAATGATGCTGGATTGGATTAGAGCAGTTCCAACATAAATAGTTAATTAATTAAACGTGCACTAGGCGAAAACCCGGATGGTATTTTAGCCAAAGGGCACCGTTACCGCAAAAAGACATACGCGAATAATGGACTCTGGGCAAAGAGTCATTACCAATCTGAACGAATCGGGTCACTTATTGCGAAAACTATCCAACTATTTTAGAGCGACGTTCCATAATGATGGTGTCACGCCAAGATTGAGTCGTAGGGTGGAAAGCGATTTTCTCACGCCGGCCGATGGTGCGAAATCCATGCCGCTCATGCAATCGCACACTGGCCGTATTTTCTGGAAACAAGCTCGAATAAAGCGTCCAAATCCCGGCCGCTTCTGATTCTGCAACCAACGCCCCCATTAATGTTTTGCCAACACCCATCCCCTGCGCATTGGCCGATACATAAATCGTGACCTCACAAACCCCCGAATACACCTGCCGCTTACTTGTGGGTGACAATACGGCCCAACCCGCCAGATTTCCATCAGCTTTGCGTGCCACCAAACGACAATCCGGCCGTTTTCCAGCAATCCAGTCTTCAAATTCAGGAGTTACCGTTTCAAAAGTAGCGTTATTACCGGCTAACCCTTCACTATAAATGCGCATCACTTCGGCCGCATCAGCATCTTCCATTGGAGTAATTTCAAATTTCATAAGTTAAAAAAGCGAATCGTCCTTGCCAAGTTTATAGGTGCCTAATTTTAGCTTAGCTTTTCGAACTAAACTAACCGCTGTATATTAAATATCGATCCTACAAATTAATGACACACATAAGAGGCAAGTGCGCATATGAGTAAAAATAGTTCACACAACAATCAACCAGCCGATTGGCAAGAGTGGTTTCAAGCCCCACAAATCATGGCGTACAGCACCGCCAAGAACAATCCCAATGTCGGCCTGGTTGTAAGCTCAAAAAGTGGAACGCTCCAGTGGTACGTCTGGAATCCGGCCGACCCACAGAGCGAGCAGATACAAATCACCAATACACCTGGTGGCCACACAAACTTCTTGCACCTTTCGGCCGACGGCCGCTTTGCCTACACGCTTGATGACAAGATGGGGAATGAAATCGGCCATTATGTTCGGTTCAAGCTCGATGCTCCAAATGAGCCGCCTGAAGACCTCGCGCCGGATCTACCGCTTTATTCTTCGTTTAGCATCAATGCATCAGGCGAGTATGGCAAGATCGGATTTGTTGCGACCTATAACAACACTTTCCATCTATACGTGTTTGATATCGCCGATGATGGGACCCTCTCAAACCGAAAAAAGCTTGTCACAAATAAAGCCACCTTAGGTGACGTCAAATTTTCGGCCGACGGCAATACGGTTTTCACCATGACCAACGAACGCAGCGGCACCCCAGCCACCAGCCTACGCGCCTACAATGCTGAATCTGGCGATCTGATTGCTGAATTATGGGATGGTAAAGGGACCAGCATTAAAGGGTCAATCCCATCACCGATTAAAGGGGACGGCCGAATTTTGGGCAGCACCAACCGAAATGGCCCACATGCCCCCCTACTGTGGAACCCTCACACAGGGGAACGTGAAGACTTAGACTTTGCAGAGCTAAGCGGCTCCGCTACACCGGACGATTGGAGCCGTGATGGCAAAAGGGTTTTAATCGCCAGCATGGATCAAGCCGAAGAAAAATCGTTTGTGTATGACCTTGAATCTAAAGAATTGACACAGCTCAACATCCGGCCGGGAACCTATACACAATCAAAATTTAGCGATGATGGCCAGAGCATTATGACCCTTTGGCAAGATTCAACCCGTCCTAATACGCTGGTCAATCTGGATAGCAAAACGGGCGAATTACAAAACGTCATCCTATCGGCCGGAGAAATTCCACCCGGACGGCCGTGGAAATCGATCTCATTTGAGTCAGCCAACGGACAATCGATTCAGGGCTGGTTAGGTGTGCCAGAAGGGGAAGGTCCATTCCCCACGATTTTAGAAACGCACGGCGGGCCGACTTCGGTCAAGCTCAACACCTTTTCGGCCACCGCCCAAACGTGGATGGATCATGGCTTTGCATTCTTGTCGATCAATTATCAAGGGTCAACCACCTTCGGCCGGGAATTTCTCGAGTCGATCTGGGGAAATTTAGGCGAGCTAGAAGTCCAAGATATGGTGGCCGCACGCCAGTGGCTCATCGATAACAACATCGCGATTCCTGATCAAATCTTCCCAACCGGCGGTTCATATGGTGGTTATCTGACGCTCCAAGCACTGGGTGTTGAACCTGACTTGTGGGCAGGCGGCCTCGCGTTTGTCGCCATTGCAGACTGGTCGATTCAATATGAAGACACGGCCGAAACGCTGCGCGCCTACCAGGTGTCGTTGCTGGGTGGCACGCCTGAAGAAAAACCGGAGCAGTATGCCAAAAGCTCACCTATTACGTACGCTGAAAATGTAAAAGCCCCCGTCATGATCATGCAGGGTAAGAACGACACCCGCACCCCGGCCCGGCCGATTGCGATGTACGAAGAAAAGCTCAAAGCGCTAGGCAAACCGATTGAGCTGCACTGGTTCGATACGGGCCACGCAGGTTCACGAGCTGACATCAGTAAAGCGATCGAGCACATGGAACTTCAACTCGATTTCGTCAATCGGGTATTAAATCAGTGACGTAAAGGCGCATACTCGGCAACTAAAAAATCGTAAATTCAAAATCGAAAATCGTAAATCTTATGACTCAACTACTTGAACAAGATATTCAAACCAAAGAAGTACTCGACTGGAAGGGGGTCCACCTTTTCCATTTCAGCTCTTCATCCTGCTCGCAAAAAACCCGTATCTTCCTAAATTTAAAAGGGATCGAATGGGAATCTCACGTTATCAATTTGCCCCAGGGAGAGCAGTTAACTCCGTGGTTTTTAGGCATTAATCCGCGAGGCCTTGTGCCGGTTTTGGTACTGGATGGGGCGGTCCATATCGAGAGTAATGACATTATTCAACTGCTCGATCAAACGTTCCCACAAAACAAGCTCATCCCGGCCGGATATGAAGACAAGATGAGCCAGCTGCTGCATCATGAAGACGATCTGCACCTAGATATTCGCTCAATCTCGTTTCGGTTCACACAGAAAAGAGGCAAAGCACCGAAGTCGGCCGAAGATATCAAAAATTATCGCGAGCTGGGCAGCGGCACAGTTGAGGGCAATCCAGATCCCAAGAAAGAGCGTGAAGCCAAATATTGGGAAAACTACGCCAAAAACGAAGGGGTCACCGATGAAGCGATCAAAATATCGGCCGAACGTTTCCGCTCAACCCTCGCTGAGCTTGAGGCGAATATGGGGGACAACCTATTTTTACTAGGCGATTCTCTTACTTTGCTAGACATCGCTTGGTTTGTCTATGTTAATCGCCTGATGATCTGTGGCTATCCGCTTGAGCGACTCCATCCAAAGCTTCATCGATGGTTTATACCGCTTACCCAACGGCCGGAGTTTGCCAATGAGGTCGTAACACCGCCCCATATTCAAGCCGCGATTGACGAAAATCATCGAAACCAAGCAGCGGCCGGAGCCACATTAGTTGACGTTGCTGGTATCTAGATTTCCTGCTCCTAAACTCCCTAAACAAGTAGAGTCGATTTAAAAAGCCTGGCCATTTTGGTCAGGCTTTTTTATTTCAACCAATTCAATTTAATAGTTTTTATTGACATTACTGTATATTACACAGTATAGTATTACGCATGGCTAAACATAGCAAAGAAAGCTTAACCGACAATTTAGCGCAAGAGCTACGCCGTGGCATGCTCGTTCTAGCGGTACTCACACAGCTAAGCGAGAAGCAATATGGCTATTCGCTCAAGCAGAGCTTGGCCGAAAAAGGGATGGATATCAAAGAAGGAACCCTATATCCCTTACTACGTCGGCTCGAATCACAAGGTGTTCTAGAGAGCAGCTGGGAAATTATCGACAACGCCCGGCCGCGCCGCTATTACAAAACAAGCAAATTAGGCAGG
>JBGCDP010000322.1:0-7077 GCA_045105475.1 Anaerolineae bacterium | reverse complement strand
CTCACTTTGAATAACCAGCAGGTTCCGTTTGATGTTGAAGCTTATGCGGATGATGATGCATATGAAGCTGCGGCCGAATCCTGCCCACGTTTTTTCACAGGTGAAGGATGTGCCAATCAAAGCTCATACGTCAATGCATTTTATAATGCATTTTGGGCTGACATTTATAGTGAACTCCCTCTTGATCAAGACCCTGATGAACTCTATGACTTCTATTTAACTTATCAGGATCGCTTTGTAACTGAGTACGCAGGTACGAATCCGGGTGAGGACATCGCTGAATCATGGACTCATTTCGTCTTGAATGACCGGCCTAACGGAAGTTCAGTTGCTGATCAAAAAGTTCAGTTCTTTTACCAGTATCCAGAGCTTGTTTCATTGCGTGAGAAGATTCGAGCGCGGCTGTATGTTAAATCTCGGCGATGATGCTTGAGATTTGTTCGTTAAGCTCGCTTCGGTAAGTCGTATTTAAATACCTGAACACTCCCAGTAACCAGAATAGCTAATATTCCAAGGCTGCCGATTATCTTTAGCAGTAATGGGATGGTGTTTTCAATTGTCCAAGGTTCTGGTGTTAATGTTTCATTGAGCAGAAGCCCCGTTGAAACATCAAAAAAGTATTGTTCACCATTGTTGGTTTCGATAAATAATTCTTTTTGGTCACTATTGAAATCGGCGGCTCGCCTCCAAGAAAAATGGCTGACAGAATGTGGTAGATTTTCCGGTTTGTGTACAAGGTCATTGACTTGGTATGAACGGGTAAGCGACCCATTTGTGTAAAATTCAACGGCAATTTCGGTATATTTGCTTGCCCATGGCCCCCAGCGAACTAGATGCATGCCATCGGCCGAAATGTCTACTTGAAAGGCATACCAGTCAACCGTCCACAGTGCTTTTGGAACATCATCAGTTGTGTACAGGCCCGACTTTTTATACATAGTCCTAATCTTTGCATCTTGAACTGCGCCACCCTGGCCGAATGCCGATTGGTCGTTTGGAATTGAAAGCATGACAAATATGTATTTCCCATCTCCAACACTGAGGGTGTAGTCTTTTTGTGGGGCCGGGGAATCTGCATATGCTGGCGCAATTGATAAGATAGCAAAGAGGAAAAGTGCAATTGTTTTAAAGGCGAATAATCGAAAGTTTTTCATAATGTTAGCCAGTTTTAAAGCGTGTTATTTCATATTAAAACGACAAACTTATGTGATCAGTTCCTTCGGTTTTGTTTAAGTTTTAGCATGAATTCGCAGCTAGAATCGGTTTGCAAGGCTTATCAAAAACTCCGGCTAATGGCTGTACTGTATCTGTATGAGGGATTTCGAATTCATAAAAGTTACAGTAAAATCACTCTTTACCCCAGAATAATATTCGGAACGACTAACCATATGTACTTTAACGACGAACACCAAGAACTGCGAGCAATGATTCGCAAATTTGTTGACAATGAAATCAATCCGCACGTTGATGAGTGGGAAGAAGCCCGTATTTTTCCGGCGCATGAACTGTTTGGTAAGATGGGTAAGCTTGGCCTGTTAGGCCTTATGTATGAAGAGGAGTTTGGCGGTGGAGGAATGGACTACTGGTATGAGGCGGTTCTGTTGGAAGAGATCGGCCGAATCAACTGTGGTGGTGTTCCGATGGCAATTGCGGTCCAAAACGATATGGCGACACCTGCTTTAGCCGAGCATGGGACGCCGGAACAAAAAGAGAAGTTCCTCAAACCCGCAATTAAAGGTGATGCGGTTTTTTCTATTGCGGTCAGCGAGCCAGATGCGGGCTCTGACGTGGCTGGAATTAGCACACATGCGATTACCGACGGAGACGATTGGGTCATTAATGGATCTAAGATGTGGATCACCAACGGGACGCAGGCTGACTATCTGACCCTGCTGGCACGAACTGACGGCCGCGATCGAGGCTATCGTGGCATGTCACTTATCATCGTACCGACGACAGTAGAAGGGTTTAGTGTGAGCAAGAAGCTTGAAAAGATGGGGCAGCATAGCTCTGATACCGCCATTTTGTCCTTTGACGATGTGCGTGTACCCAAAGCCAATACGATTGGGCCTGAAGGGATGGGGTTCATGCTTCAGATGCAGCAGTTTCAAGTTGAACGCTTGGCCGCAAGCCTGATGTCATTGCCGGGCATGGAAAAGATGATCGATTTGACCGTTGAGTATTGCAAGCAGCGTCATACGTTTAAGCGGCCGCTTATGGACAATCAGTGGATTCAATTTAAGCTGTGCGAACTTAAAACCGAAATCGAAGCGCTGCGCCACCTCAATTACTATTGCGTACGTAAAAAGATTGCTGGGCAAGATATGACTCGCGAAGCGTCGATGGCAAAGCTAAAAATGGGCCGTTTGAGTCGTGAAGTAGCTGATATTTGTATGCAGTTTCATGGGGGTATCGGCTATACAGAAGAGTATCCGGTGGCACGCTATTATCGTGACTCACGCCTTGGGTCTATCGGTGGGGGTGCTGATGAAATTATGTTAGGCATCATTGCGAAGATGGATGGGTTGATGGACAACTAGAAACGGCCAGCCTACGAGCCTATAAACTTTTTAAGGATCGATGCTGAGACAATTGGCATCGATCTTTTTGATTCCGTTTAATAGCCTTCTGGTTCCATATTTGGAACTTTTTGTATAAGATTCCCGTATAATGTGTTGTGCCTACGCTGCTTAAAGTAGCTAAAAAATGGGGCTCGAATCTCTACGTAATATCCCGCCCATTCACTTACAAACTTTTGTTTTGTTCTGTCTGCCAGTCACAAATACAGATTAGAACATTACCCTAATTAGAAGGAGTGCAATGTCCCCCCAACCAGAAGATAACCAGCCTAATCTAGATCCTACAAGAACGCCCGGCTGGCCAGTCCGAACCCAAGAAAGCTTTTCAAAATCGGCCACTATGACGAGGGAGGCCATGACAGAAGCGGCCGATAGCATATCGGCCCTCAATGTCGAGGCTGATCGCGCCCGTGGACTGCTCGGTTTCGGCCGACGAATCTTAGTCCCCGCCGACGAAATTCATGTCGTTGTGGGTAACGGTATTCACACCGCTCGCACAGCAACTCAAAGTAAAGTCTTTGGGCAAGCGGCCGGTGAGCAGTCTCAATATTGGCTCAATCGCTTATCACAGGTGATCAAACTTAAAACGATCAGTTTCACCGTTCCTCTTTTAGGGCCAACGGGTGAGGGGATTGAAGCGCTTGATAGCAATAAAGTTAGTTTTAGACTGTCAGCCCATGCGGTGGCTCAGCTTAATCCTCAAAAAGCGGAAACGGCCGCTCGCCGAATCGGGCAAGATGCAAAGGGATTGGTGCGGACCATTACTCAAGTTAGTATGTCTGAGCTAATTGAAGCGGCCGCCCAAATGGAGCTAACGGACATCATTGCTAATCGGCAGCAGCTTGCTCGCAATGCGTTTGATAAAGTCAATCAAGCTCTGGATGAATTAGGCTATGATCTTTCAGTTTTAACAGTAATTCAACTGTCTGGTGATGCTTACGCTAAATTGGTCCATCAGGCTGAATCTCGCGTATCGAAAGAAACGACGATTGCGATTAACAAAGAGCAGTTGATTGAGCAAGAAGACATCGAACTGCGCACCCAGCGCGAGACGAAGATTGCAGCTGAAACGACTGAAACAAAAGCAGCAATCGAAGCTCAAACAACTGAAAAGCTGGTTGCAAATGAACGGGCAAAGCAAAAAGCGATGCTCGAAAAAGTTGAGCTTGATCGGGAGCTAGAACAGGCTGAAGCGGCAAAAGCGGCCGGACTTGATCGCAAACGAACTGAGTATTCGGCTGAAATTCGTGCCCTTGAGCAAAGTAAATCGAATGAACTTGCCATCGCCGAAACTGAGGCTGAGTCAAACAGAATGGCATTGGCTCAAGCAAGAAAAATTGAGCGCGATGCAAAGCTGACAGAGGCTGAAGCAGAGCGTTTGCGTCAGCAAGAACTTGAGGCCGCCCAGCGAGCCAAAGAAGTGGCTCTTTTGAAAGAAAGTGAGGTTGCAGAAGCCTATGAGATGCAGGCTCAGGCTGAGGCAAAAGCGCTCGCAATCAAAGTTGAAGCGGAAACAACGGCCGACTTGGCAAAAGCGGAAGTTGAAGCAAAGGCAACAGAGCAACGGGCACGGGCAGCAAAAATCCGGGCAGAAGCGACCCGAGCTGAAGCGGCCGCTGCCGGTTTAGCTGAAACGGAAGTAGAAGATGCTCGCGTCCTGGTCGCAGAAAGGCAAGTGAATGTGCAGCGGGCAGAGGGCTTAGCACAGGCCGAAATCGCGAAAGCTCAGACTGAATTAGAGATTGAGCGTGAACGTAGATTGCGTGAGGTTGACATTAATGCTCAGAAAGAACTGGCTGATCTTTATCAAGCCTCACCCGTTTTGATCGAGCTAGAAAAAGCACGAATGAAGTTTGACCATGAAGCGAAAATCGCTGAAATCAAAACAAGTGCATCATTAAAAGCGTTTGAAGCGATCGCCCCCGGGGTGAAAGTAAACTTGATCGGTAGTGGTGGCCAGATGGGTGAAATCATGACAGGCCTGATGACACTTTCGCACGGAATCGCCGCAATTGGGGATGAAGTGCCGATGGTGGGAAACTTGCTCAGTTCTGGATCATCTACTGGTGATATGAACTCTTTGCTGCCATATTTGCAGAAGTTAACCCCAGCAGTACAGTCTGTTGTGAAAGAAGTGAATCCGCGAATTTTATCAGGTTTGACGTTGTCCGATGTCTTTGAGCGTTTAGGACCAGTTGTAGATGGCCAAGAAGATTTGGTTACGGCCGTTAATCATATTCGGCAGGATGCAAGCTTTAGAATGCTAGGAGATTTGCCGATAAAACCGCTATTGGGGTTACTTGGCATTGGGAACGGGGGATCATCTCCGGCTGTTGAAGAGGTTGTGGTTTCATAAACCATCTGAGTTCGGCAAGATTTTTAATCTGAATAGTCTGATATGTGCAAAACGGTCGTGGACAAAAACACGGCCGTTTTTTGTTTCTGGGTTAAAATTAGGTGCTATGAACTTTGACCTCTCCCCTGAACAGAAAAAACTCGTCGAGTCTGCTCGATCATTTGCCCTAAAAGAAATCGCACCTTATGCGGCCAAGTGGGATGAAGACGAACACATCCCGCGTGAGCAAATCCAAAAATATGCCGATGCTGGCTACTTTGGCATGACGATCCCGACCCAATATGGGGGCCGTGGTTTAACCGCATTTGATGCGATCTTAGTCATCGAAGAAGTGGCGCGGCACTGTGGTATCAGCGGCCGATTGATCGTCGATCACAATTTCGGCGCGGCGATTACGATCTTAAATTTTGGGAATGAAGAGCAGCGTCAGCGGGTTTTGCCTACCGTGTGCAATGGGCAAACGTTGATGAGCATCGGCATGACAGAGCCAGAAGCAGGGTCAGCTTTAACTGATCTAACCACAGAAGCAACTGAAGACGGGGATGATTATATTTTGAACGGTACCAAGCATTGGATTACCGGAGCCGGTGAGCGAGAATATACGCTGGTTTATGCTCGCTTTGGTGGTGTTACTGGGCCAAAAGGGGTAGGGGCGATATTGGTCAACATGGAGATGGATGGGTTCAACTTTGCCGGCCGGATTCGTTCGATGGGTGTGCGTGGTGTGCAAGAAGGTATCCTTGAATTTAAAGATATGCGGGTCCCTAAATCAAATTTGGTTGTGCCGCCCGGAAGTGCGTTTGGCAATTTGATGTCAGCCTATAACGGCCAGCGGGTTGGCGCGTCGGCCGTCGCGTTGGGCATTTCTCAGGGATCGTTTGATTTCGCTAAAGAGTATGCTGATAACCGTAAGCAATTTGGCAAACGAATCACCGATTTCCAAGCGATGCAGTTTAAGCTGGCCGATATGGCGATCGAAATAGATGCGGCCCGCTTTTTGATTTATCGGGCAGCCAGCCATGCGAAATCAGCAATTACCGATCGATATGAATCGAGCGTTGCGAAGGTATTTGTGTCAGAGATGGCGGTTCGGGTGACGAGTGAAGCGATTCAGCTATGTGGTGCACAGGGTTACGGCCGAAATTTGCCAGTTGAACGAATGTATCGTGATGTGCGCTGCTTTACGTTAGCTGGCGGCTCTGCTGAGATTCAACGAATCGGAATTGCGACAAAGATTTTAGGGCGGTCGATTCCGCAACATTAAAGATTAGGTACTGGATAATAAATAATGAATGACTATTACGACCTAGGTAGCTACTCACGAAAAATCTCAACGACATCAGCAGAGGCTCAAACGTGGTTTGATCGCGGCCTAATGTGGAACTATGGCTACAACTTTGAAGAAGCGGTTGTTTGCTTCGAAAAGGTAATCGAAATCGACCAGACCTGCGTTATGGGGTATTGGGGCATCGCCTATGGAATCGGTTGTAATTACAACAAAGAGTGGAAAGTCTTCTCTGAGCGTGACATTGGAAAAGTGCTGAAACGTTCAAGAGATATGATTGATCTTGGCCGTCAGCATTTGAACACTGCGACCGAGTTAGAAGGGGCATTGCTTACGACGCTTGAAAAACGCTTCCAAGCATCTGAAACTTTGGGTGAGGAAGAGCTTTGCGCTTGGAATGACGATTTTGCAGATGGCATGCGGGAGGTGTACCAACAATTTCCTGATGATTGGGATGTTGCTACATTATTTGCTGAAGCATTGATAAACCGGACTCCGTGGCAATTATGGAACTTGAAAACGGGCCAGTCAGCCGAAGGAGCCAGCACGGTTGAAGCGATTGAAGTTCTAGAACGGGGCATTGGTCAAGTTGAAGCAACTGGAGCAGACCCACACCCTGGCTTAAATCACATTTATATCCATGTGATGGAGATGTCCCCTACACCTGAGAAAGCTTGGCGTGCGGCCGATATTTTGCGCGATCTTGTCCCTGATGCAGGGCATCTTAAGCACATGCCTTCACACATCGATATTTTATGTGGCGATTACTACGCGGCCGTGGTTGCAAACAATCGTGCACATGAAGCCAATAATAAATTTCTAGCACGCGAAGGTGATTTAAACGAATACACGTTTTA
>JBGCDP010000321.1:0-6066 GCA_045105475.1 Anaerolineae bacterium | reverse complement strand
CGAAACGTTGTCGCTGTTTCTCCGACGCTGGCCCCATTAATAAACAATTCAACCGGCTGGCTTTTTTCGCCTGTGCCATCAAAATGAACATAGTCCGGCCGATATCCGATTCGGAGATCCGTAACCGCAGTCTTTCCCTCTCTATCAGCCTCAGCCAAGCCATCGGCCGATTGGGGCAAAATCGTTTGTTTTGGGTCCGGTATTGATGAGCAGCCTCTAAAATAAAGTAGGGCTAACAATATAGCGGCAACGACAACAATAAATCCGGTAAACTCATCTCGGTTTAAACCAAAGATGCCCAAGATTCCACTATCATCCTCTTCCTTGTCTGAATCTAACACGTCAGATATCTCCTTATGTGTGTTTGCTACTATGCAAATATCTGTAATGAAGCGAAATTGCTTCAGCCAATATCTTATGTCTTGTACAGGCAAAAGTAAGGTGTGATAACTACGTACTGGAGAGAGCTGTGGAAGTTTCAGTAGTAGCCCCTCCCATCTATTTTTGTTAACCATATGTGTAAAAACAAAAGAGATGTCGCTGTTAACCATTCGGCCGACAGCGACACCTCTTTTGTTTTGATGCAGACTCTCCTCTACAAAATCTGAAGTCGGTTATTTACACTGCATGCTAAAAATAATCGGAGGAGTCTTCAGATGCTGGTTTGATTGCGTAGCATGCTGCGCACAGAATAGAGGCGTGGCACGCCACGCCCCTACCCAAATTACCGCAGAATAATCGGCAGATAGATAGTGTGCCCCGTTGTTACAACCTGCACAATAATCGACCGATTGCCATTGGCCGGATCGGTGATTTCAAATGTCCCGGCCGTGTTGAACGCCATCTTAAAGCTCTCGCCAGGGGCCATCAACCCGCTCGATTCGCCAAGTTCAGCACTCGCCGCGCCATGCAAATCAGAACCGCTGTTGATGAACTTCACAACCCACCCTTTCTCAACCTGAACCACCGTTTGATCAAAACCAGACTCGTTGATGCTGATATTGATATTCGACGGAGCCGGACGCGCCTCGATCAGCTTGATGTCACCCGCGATCATGTGATCGGTGACTTCGAGAACGGCCGAACGATAGCTCTGATACCCATCCGCGATTACTTCAATCTGATAGGTACCGTTTGGCACGCTGATCTCATAAAAACCAGCGCTGTTTGTAGAGATCGGGTTCTGCTGGCCGATACCGATGCTTTCCCAAGGAACCATCGTGGTGGTTGTTTCATCGCCAAACTCAACCGTTTGCTCTTCAAGGACGAGGATCTTCGCACCCGAAATCGCTTTGCCGGTGGCTGCGTCAAGCACATGACCGCCCATCGGTTCACCCGCTTGGAAGCTGTCTTCATAGGTGGTGCCGTTGCTTTCAACCGACATTCCAATTGAGGTCGTCGCTCGCCCTGAAACTTCAAGCAAGAACGAGGTTTCATACAGCTTGTATCCTAAAAGCTCTTCGTTGAGAGTGAAAGCGTGTTCTGTCCCGTTGACCGTCATCGACAACTTCGGATCAGGATCATCGCCACAGTAGCCAACAACCGCTTTGAACTTACGGCCGTTTGCGAGCCAGATAATCAAATTATCGAGATCGTCATATGCTTCGGCCGGGATCACACTACGTTGACCCGTTGTCTGGTCAAAGATCATCAACGAACCACGAATAATGTCGTTTGTACAGCCCAGTCCAATCGGTTTTGAAGCGGGGCTTTCCTTCCCTTCTCCGTCAACCGTTTTAAAAGTAAATTGGCTTGCTCCATCACCGCCCCACATAAAGCCTAAGTCTTCACACGGGACACCGTCACACATCTCAAAAACCTTCCCAAGATCTTCTCCATCTTGAAAAACGATTAGTTTTTCAGCATTTCGGTTTGGTGCGTTCATGATGAAATTAAAGCCACCTGCCATCGCTGCATCATCAACCGAACGGATGCAGGTTAAACAACCGGTCCAACCTAAGTCGATACGCGGGGCTAAACGATTGATAGGGGGCCATTTGAGGCTAACGATGTTATTCAGAGGCCGGAAGTCCTGTTTGCTTTTTACTGAGATCGTCGCCGTTGCGGCCACATCTTCAGCAGAGCGTGTGCAGGTTAGACAGCCGGTCCAGCCTAGAATAATTTCGCCAAACTCACCTGGCTCAAGCTTGTCGATTTCCCAACTCACTTGGCCGGTTCCAACCCCTTTCGGGTCTGACGATGTACAGCCATCACATTTCAGGTTGGTCATTTTGCCAAAGATGATTGCTGTCGCTGGGCCAAAGTCACCGTCGATGATTAAAGCTTCGGCCGCTTTGTACCCATCGTTACGAAAACGGATCACCATTTGACCATCAGCTTTTTCAACGCCTGGGAATTCAAGCAGCTCTTCATTCGCATTATTGGCACCGGGGCGGATGAGATCAACGTCTAACGTCATGTCGGCCGTGTATGCGCTACTACTGCTCGAGACAACGTCTGGGGCAACGTAGTAATAATCTTCCGTTTCACCCGCAAAGTAGACAAACTCTTCACCCCGGCCGTCACCAAACGCGATATACAAATCTTTGTTCGATTCGATAGCGGTCAGCATCACCCGCATCCAAGCAGGATGTTGGTCGAGGTCAAAAATGTTGGTCCATGGGACACGAGGTGCATTCACCATAACCGTATGGGTTCCCACCCCTAATGCGATCGGATCAACCACAGCATCGACCACAATATGCTCTGAAACTGAATTGCCAAATCCACACGTCGTCAGATTGTCGTACCCCCACTGGCCGTCTCGATCAGAATCGAGCCAGATATTGATATGGGCCAATCCGTCCGCATCTTTATCAGTATAGAAGTCGATGATGAGCGGTGTGATTGTTACCTCAACCGGAATATCAGTTGAGCCGCAATCTGTGAAACTAATGGCTGAAATATCAACCCCATCGTCAAAGTTATCGAAATCAGCCTGATCTGTCCCCAGTGATGGCTCGATATTGTTTGTAAAATCAGCATCCCAGTTTCGGTCAATCGCAAATTCAGGACTGACACCCGCACCCAAATGGAACAGATTTGACAACCTGTGAGCAGGTCCCCGAATTTGATTCGGTGGCGGATTTAAAATGCTCAAGTCACGGGCCAATGGGAATTTAGCAACCGGATTTACCGCTTCTCCCGGATATGACTCCATCTGAACACCAAAATGGTTGTTGTTCGATGGGGCATCGCCAAAGTCACGGCTACGCCAGATGAGGTAAAGGAGCAATAAGTTTTGTGGCGAACGCTCGTTAAGCTCTTCTTTCGCTTCCGCTTCACAAATATTAGAACCGACCGGCTGGACACAAGTTGAAATTGCAAGTTGCATCTGCTGATCGTCTGTTAGCTCGCTGCTTGATTTTGGATCAATCTGAACAGGCATGATGAACGCACTGACTTTACTAACGCCTGCGACCACGCGTAAACGGGCGGTTCGCAACCCTTTTTCATCATCTGAACTTATGTTTTGCAGTTTGTACCCATCAGGTGGCCCGATTTTTAAGTGGTCGGAAAATTCTATCGTGATAAAAACTTCGGCCGGATCGCTGTTGCCGTTTTTCACACCCAACAAAATCCCTTCACACTCAGTCAGACAAGCACCTTCAATCGGCAGCTTGTTGAAATCTTCGAAAGATTCAAGTGCTGTTTCGCCCGTTGGTAGAAACGCTGCTTTAAATTCAACATTATCAGGATCAAAACCACTGTTGTCCTCAATCAAAATTGAATCTTTAACGATCATTTCGGTGCCATCTGGCAAGATGACCGTTAACCGAGCATCGGCCGAACAGCTGCCACCATTTGAGCAATGGTCTGCTTTAAACATCGCCTGTACCGAAATCGACCCTTCTGGACCAATTTCTCCTTCCCACTTTAGCCCGTTGAGCTTTTCGTCATAGACGACTTTTTCTGGCCCGGCGTTGCTCAACGTCACATTGATATCACCGGTTGTTTTCATGCCTGCGACTTCGAGTAAAAAGCCATAATTGCCAGGCATTCGAGTCACGCCGCTAGGGATTTCTTCAATGTAAATATTAAGTTCAACCTCGTCGCCTGGATTAATGACCTCGCTGTCGGCCGAAATGTCGAGCGTGACATTCGGTTTATCATCAGCCGATTCGCCAACCTTTTCACTGTACTCTGTGGTGACATCAACCGATTCACCATCTCCATATTCAAAGGAAGCCTTTACTTCACCCGTGCAGACCTCGTTATTGCATAAGCCAATATCGAGCCCGATGGGTAGCAAGATTTTTACCGTCGCATTTGGGAGCAGTGTTACAGGCAAGAGAATCGTTTGCCCTTCTTGAGTCGGTGAGCCAACATCAGCTTTTAAATCTTGGATTTCGAAGTTGCCCAACTGAGTAGAGGCACCGGCAGGCATCAAGATTTTTAGAACCCCTTCTAGTTCCCCTTCGCCGCCATCCCGGGTGAAGTCAAGTTCAGTGTCAACAATCCATGTTCCGCCGATTTGGCCTGCACCGATCAAGTCTAAACCGAGGTTTAATTTGCCATTTTTCTCTGTTTCGCCAATGTAGTTGATTTCCTCGTGGTTAACGACGACATTGTCAGCGCCATCTTTTAGGCTAGCTTCAAGCTCAAGCAGACATTCCTTTGCACCGCTTGGGCATTCAGTAATCTCAAGTAGAAACGAAACTTGAACGCCACCATCTTCGTCTACAGTTCCTTCAAACCCGAGGAAATCTTCAATCCGTTGCAATAAAAATCCATCAGCATCATCTAATTCAACTTTAGGTTCACCGACGATATCTGCACCTTTTGGCATTAAAAAGCCCATCAGGAAAGGGTTAAGCCCAGTACCCGGTTTACGCCGATATTGCATGGTGACTTTATATTGATTTGCAGGGAGATCGATGCCGCTGACTTCTAGCAAAAAGTCAGACTTTGTCGCTGGGCCAAAATCTCCGTCAATAATGAGAGAGTCGCTTGTTGTAGATGATTGCTCTTTGCCATCTTTCAACATTGCGATCACATCAATCTTGCACGATGTACCACCTTCAGGGCATTTATCGACTTTTAGCGGCATGATAATTTCAACGCCACCTTTGTCACCGACTTCTGATTGCCAAAAGATGATTCCACCCTCTAAGATGACTTCACTGTTTTCGACTTCATTGCCGGTAACTTTAATGTCACCGACTTTGCCGTTAAGTGATGTCCCGGCCGGGACTGGGATTCGAATCTGGAACGGGTTTTCTCCCGTTTCTTCAGTTCGTGCGAAAATAATAAGCACATTGAAAGATGTGTCTTCGCCATCTCCCAATTTCAGTGACTCCTTATCGAGCTCGACTGAAAATTCTATCGCATTTGGTTCAGTCGGAGCTGCATCTGCTCCAGTAAATAACCACAAACTGACTGCAGCCAGAGCCACAGCAGAAAAGATTGTCAATAATTTTTTTGCCATACTTTAAAACCTCCAAAGTCTGATCACATCGGTAAAAGAAGGTAGGCTAGCAAAACCGGTGTTACATGGGCGTTACAGGTAAAAACCTCTGAATAATAGATTTCGGTTATGCTGGGCTAGTTTAGTGGCATCGTCAACAAATTGCTCAATAATTAGCGATTCAGAAAAGGGAACGAACTATTTTCATTCGGCCCGATTTAGCGGCCGAAACAGGAATTTGATAGATGTCTGACTTAACTGAATTACATGATGATCTACGCGATGGCGTGCGCCAGTTGTGCGCCCGCTTCCCTGGCGAGTATTGGCAACAACTTGATAAAGCGGAAGCGTACCCCACTGAATTTGTGAAAGCGATGACGGAGGCCGGTTATTTGGGCGCTTTAATTCCCGAAGAGTACGGAGGCGTCGGCGTTGGAATTACTGAAGCGTCGATTATTCTCGAAGAGGTGCACCGTGCCGGCGGAAATGCGGCCGCCTGTCACGCTCAAATGTACATAATGGGGACACTGCTACGGCACGGGTCTGATGAGCAGAAATCATATTACCTGCCAAAAATCGCGTCGGGTGAGTTGCGCCTGCAGGCGTTTGGGGTCACCGAGCCAGATGCCGGAACCGACACAACCAGTCTGCGTACAAGA
>JBGCDP010000320.1:0-10072 GCA_045105475.1 Anaerolineae bacterium | reverse complement strand
GATTGGCGTCAGGGTCGGCCGGAAGTGGTTCAGTTTCCACGCTTATGGGGACAAACATTAGGCTTGCTCGCCTTTGGCAACATCTCAACCGCCGTTGCTCGGCGAGCCAAGCCATTTGGCATGCACGTCATCGCCCACGACCCTTATGTGTCCGAATTGAAAATGACCGGTGAAGGGGTTGAGCCTGTCTCATTCAGCGAATTGCTTGAACGATCAGACTATCTATCTGTCCACCCTGCTTTAAACGATGCAACTCGACACATTCTGAGCGATGAACAATTTGCGGCGATGAAAGAAGGTGCTGTTGTAATTAATGCCGCACGTGGTGGTGTCATCGACGAAGAAGCGTTGGTCCGCGCGTTGCAATCGGGCCAGATTGGCGCAGCCGGGCTTGACGTACTTGAAGTGGAACCTCCCCGTAACGATCATCCACTATTCGAGATGGATAACGTCATTTTGACCCCTCACTCAGCCTCTGGCACAAGCCGCATGCGCCCCGCTTCACGCCGTCGAGTCGGCCACGAAGTGGCTCTGGTTTTGACCGGTCGCTGGCCGATGAGCCCCGTCAATCCAACCGTCTTACCACGGGCCAACCTCGAACGCTGGCAGCCATACCCGATGGGGCGTGGACCGAATCGTTAGGGCAGGGCAGTGACCAGTGGTCAGTTTTGGCATCCATTCCCCAGCATGCAAAGCTTAGACCTCTGCCCAAATAAGTCTTTTTGGATTAGGCTCTTGCATTTGCTAGACTCGCCCTATGTCGGCAAAAAGCTTCAAAATCGCGGGTTCCGTTATGATGATCATCGCTCTACTCTTAATTGGTGGAGCGATTTTTGCGCTTTCGGGTAGCAGCGGCTTTGGCAAAGCTTATACCGTTTATGCAGATGGAGAAGTGCTCCAGGTAAGCGGAGAGTTTGACACCGTTCAAGAGGTCATCACGGCCGCTGTGCCAGATATCTCCCCCCTCGATGCGGTTATTCCAGACCGCACAAGCATGGCCCATCCTGAGGTCGCCATTTCCGTTCAAAAAGCCAAGCCGATTGTTTTTGAAACTGACACCGACCGCAAAACCTACTTTACCCATCAAACAACCCTTGCCGGTTTTTTGCATGAAATCCGCTTTAACCTGCTGGCTACTGACCAAATCACGGCCGATGGCGATTCGGTGCTCCTATTTGATTTGGAAACAACCGATCTACCTCAAAAGCTGGTGATTCATCGCCAGATGAATGTGACGATCAGCGATGATGCGGCCGCGAACGGCCGGCAAACGATCCAAACGTCAGGGCAAACGGTGGCTGATGCATTGGGACAAGTCGGGCTAACTTTGTATGCGGCTGACAATGTGATCCCCCCTCTTGATGCATGGCTCACACCTAATTTAGAGATTAGAATCGTCCGCTCAGCACCAGTCACTATTCTGGCTGATGGTCGCATCATCGAGACGCGCACGCCGCACAGCAATGTGCTGCAAATTTTGGCAAACGCTGGCATCGCACTAATCGGAGCTGACTATACGATTCCGGCCGGTGATGCCAGCATCTCGGCCGGGGATACGATTCAGGTCGTGCGGGTCACCGAAGATTTCGAGTTTATAGACACCAATATTCCGTTTGAATCTCAGTTGGTTGCTAGTGATCAATTTGAGATCGACACGCGCGGATTGCTCCAAGCTGGCGTCCCAGGGATTTTGCGTCAACGTATTAAAATTCAGCTAGAAAATGGGGTCGAAGTCGGCCGAGTTCCAGATGGAGAATGGGTAGCTCAAGAGCCACTGTCAGAACAGATAGGCTACGGCACAAAAATCGTCATTCGCACGATTGATACTCCAGAAGGGCCGCTTGAATATTATCGAAAAGTCGAAATGCGCGTGACATCTTATATGGCTCAGACATCTGGGAAGGCGCCTGATCATCCCGCCTACGGCATTACCCGAAGCGGCGTTGTCGCCGGCTATGGGGTCGTCGCGGTTGATCCAAAGGTTGTGCCATTCCGCTCAAACGTTTATGTGCCGGGGTACGGCAGCGCCTTTGTAGGGGACACCGGGGGCGGTGTGCTGGGGCGTTGGATTGATTTGGGGTATGAGGACGACTGGGACACGTTTAAGCCATGGGCCGGGTATATCGATGTCTATTATCTTACGCCGGTACCGGAGCCTGGTGAGATTAATTATTTGATCCCGACAGTTTTGCCTTAAAGCAGAGCTGCTGCTTCTGTGCTTAGACCCTGCAATCTTAGAGAAGCCAGCGAATGAGCGCGACTGTCCCCCATGTTATGAGAGCCAATGGAAGAAACATCGCCGTTAAACATCCGGCCCAGTTAAGCGTTTGACGAGCCAAGGACTGCTTCTCAAACACAAGCGGCTCCATCAAATTGTCTAGCTCTTCTTGATTGCGCTCAATGTCAATATCGGCCCCATATCTTTCTTGCGCCTCACGCTTTAAATTGAGCAGCATAAATTGCCCAAACCCACTGTCTAGCTCCATGATGTCACCCTTAAACTCTAGGCGACGCAGAATCTCTTGCGGGTCGTTCTCGCAGGCGGCCGCAAATTCATAGCAGGCCGCAACCATCTCAGGCGTATCCGCTTCAATTAGAAACCAATAGCGGCCGGCTTTTTCTGCCTGCCCAAGATGCCAATAAACCTTCCCCAGTTTATGGCGAATATCTAAATTATTTGGGTGACTGTTGAGTAACCCATGCAACCGATCACGTGCTAGGTCAAACTCCCCACTAGTAATTTCTTGATCAGCCTGTGTAAGTATTTGTTCTAAAGACAATGGCACAACCTTTTTTACAATTTAAAGATAAAAAGAAAACAATCAGTCAGTAGGATAAGCTTCGAAATGTTCTAATTTCATTTTAACCATTTTTCCACTTTGAAATCAATAAGTAGAAATGCTGAAAAATGACAAAAGAGCTTAATACATTTTGATAATTATCACGGTTAAACACAATTAAGTAAGCATGAAATAAGAGGGGGCATGAAACATATAGCGTATTTTTGTACTAAAAATTTACTCTGGCGTAACTAAAAATGTGAATTTAGCCATGAGTGACACGAAAATCTAGTCAATCCACTGCGAAATTCAACAATAGCCTTGGCCGGTTAAGCGGTTTTTGTGACACACCAAAACCTGTGTGGCTCTACATCTGCTTTCCTCAGCGATACGGTGGCCAACATGCTTGACTAAGCATTTTTAGGGCGATTAATTTTGCAGATCCGGCAATTAAACTCGCCCAAATTTTTGTCACCAATGAGTAGAGAGAAAAAGCTTGAGATAAAAATTTTCTTGGCTAAGATGCATCCGTGCCTGTTCTGACCTATGATTCACAAACTAATTTTATTATGGTCGCAAAACAGCTTGTGTGATTAAACACAAGATGGAGCAAAGATGGGAATCGTAAGCGCAAT
This sequence comes from Anaerolineae bacterium, assembly GCA_045105475.1. Lineage (GTDB taxonomy): Bacteria > Chloroflexota > Anaerolineae > Promineifilales > Promineifilaceae > WTJY01. The sequence continues at coordinate 6,657 of JBGCDP010000320.1, read as the reverse complement.
ATTGGTCGGGTTGGTCGCCGTTGAACATGTCTATATTTTGGTATTAGAAATGTTTCTATGGACATCGCCACGAGTGATGAAAATATTTGGCACAACGCCCGAAGAAGCTGAAACATCTAAGGTGCTAGCGGCCAATCAGGGTCTGTACAATGGGTTCTTGGCGGCCGGGCTTTTTTGGGGACTGCTCCACCCTGTATCGAATGTCGGCTTTCAAATTAAAATATTCTTTTTACTATGTGTCATCGTTGCAGCCATCTATGGCGGCTTAACTGCCAAACGTTCAATATTATATGTGCAAGGTGGCCCTGCAATATTGGCTTTAATTTTTGTTTTGCTTAGTGGATAAATTTCTGGAACGACTCTATCCAGTCTGCAAAAATTCGGAGTAGTTTATGTCGCTTTTTCAAGCACCGCAGCCAACTCAGCTCGACTTAAAGTTTAGAATTTTCGGCTTTAATGTCCGTGTACACCCGCTCTTTTGGTTAATCGCCATTTTGTTTGGCTCATCATCAGGCAGCCTGTCGCGCATTCTGTCATGGGTGATCGCCGTCTTTGTATCTATCCTTGTGCATGAGCTAGGTCATACGTTTGCCATGCGCTATTACGGCCAAGATTCACACATTGTGCTGCATGGATTTGGTGGATTAGCTATTCCTCTGCCGTCATTTGGGTACAAAAGTGGAGGGCCACGTACGCCGTGGCATCAAATCTTCATCTCGTTTGCAGGGCCATTGGCTGGATTTTTACTTGCGGCCGTTATTTGCTTGGTAATTTGGGCCGTTGGCGGCACCGTCTTTTTTGATTGGTTATTCAACTTTATTCCCCGGCCAATCGCTTTTCTCCCGTCTGGCTATTCGATGGGAGACACCCTTGTCAACGACTTTTTGTGGATTAACACCTTCTGGGGTTTGATCAACTTACTTCCAGTATTCCCACTCGACGGCGGCCGGATTGCGCGAGAGCTATTTATTTTATCTGGCGACAAAGCTGCAATTGTTAATTCTCTTTGGCTGTCTGTTATAACGGGCGGATTGCTCGCACTTTTAGCCATGGTTTATCTCAACAGCATTTATATGGCACTGCTATTCGGCATCCTAGCGTTTCAAAGCTATGGTGCACTACAGCGTGGTTAAACTTTAATTGCAACTCAAGTCCCCTTCGGCAAGCCCAAAGAGCAACCTGGCTTAGTTTGCCGATGGGGCCAGTCTCTTTTCAAAAACAAATGAATCAACATGTAATTATTCGATGCGCAAAACCAGAAGAATCTGAGCTTTTAAGTGACATCGCTTTTCGCTCGAAGGCATACTGGGGCTATTCGGCCGAATTTATGGACGCTTGCCGAGGCGAACTCACCTATTCACCTGAGACGCTTAAAAAACATCCTTTCTTCCTGGCCACAGAAGCTAACGCGGGCGGCGAAATACCGCTTGGATTCTATGGGTTAGTCCGCGTATCTGAAACAACCATTGAACTCGAAGCCCTATTTCTAGACCCAAAGCATATCGGCCGGGGCATCGGCCGCTTACTGTATGAACACGCACTCAGCGAGGCAAAAAAATCTGGGGTACAACGTTTAACGATTCAAGGTGATCCCAATGCCAAAGATTTTTATCTCAAAGTTGGAGCAAAACTAATCGATGAAAAAGAGTCAGGCAGCATCCCTGGCCGATTTTTACCCCTGTTTTCCGTCAATTTAGCCGCTCACTAAAACAAACCCTGGAATCTAAACTATGGACCCGCTTGAAAACAAATCATTAATAGACCGGCTTTTTGACTGGTGGAGCCGATTGGCCCCCGCCGGAAAGGCAGTCACCTTGAGTCTCGTGGCAATCTGGCTTATTTTCTTGGGCTGGCTCCCTATTGCACAAGGCAATGCTCTCGTTCGAAATGCGGTTATCTCTGTAAATGAGGATTTGGAAGTAGATACAGAAAATATAACGGAAGGCGTAGACGATCGTGTCACGGCTGTTGAAGAATCAGGCAGCGACCCTATAAGTGGAGCCACTCGTTTCGAAATCGTGCCGGAGCAGTCAGTCGCCTCTTACTCGGCCGTAGAAACATTTTTCGGTGACTCAGGTCTGATTGTGGGGCGTAATACCAATCAGGGGCTTAACACGGCCGTAGGTGAAACGCGCGGTCTGACCGGTTCTTTTTTATTGGATATGGGAAAGGGAAGTCCGAAAATCATCGGTGGCGAATTTTCGGCCGATCTGCAACAGCTCGTTTCCGTGCAACCTCATCGTGATGATATGCTCACACGTTTCTGGCTTGAGTCGAACAATTTTCCGACAGCAACCTTCCTCATCACAGAAATGCCAACGCTTCCACCCAATTATAAAGCGGGCACCCCTGCTGCATTTCCGCTCACTGGCATTTTGACTGTCCGCAACATCGAAAAAGAGGTGACATTCGACGTTGTTGCCTCACTAAATACGGCCGGCGACCGGCTCGAAGCGGTTGCCGTGGCAAACCTACTCTTTGAAGATTTTGATATCAGCCCCCCAAGCATGGCTGGGGTTTTGAAGGTTGAACCAGAATTTAAACTGATCGTTGCGATTGTTGCTGAACGATAGAGCTCCCCAGCATATCGCAAATCAAATGGGAGAGGGCCTTAACTACTCCCGATAACCCCTTGTGAAAATGATTTCCAAGCCAGCTTAGGGATATCTCTGGGTGCCACTGCACCCTCCTGTAGCGAGCTCCAAGCGGCCGTCATCACACCCCCATACAAATGTAGAAGCCAAGCATTCGGGACATCAGAGTCGATCAATTTTTGCTCACGGAGCTGATTAAAAATATGGATCATCTTGTCATCCATCCCCTTAACGAGAGGATCAAACGCCTCGCTATCAATAATTTCATGCGCGTGCATCAAAAAATGAAACCTCTCCCCCATTTGGGATGCATTTTTAATGATCGACTCCAGCTGTTTGAACGGATCAGATGATTGAGCCATCGCCTCATCGATAATTTCATTACCCAAGCGAATCATCTCAAGACCCGTTGCCTCTAACAATGCCTCCCGGCCGTTGTAGTAACGATGCAGGGTCATGCGGGTAACTCCAGCATGTTCGGCAACCTTCTCTAAGGGTGCTGAAATATCTTTAGCCAGCACCTCAAAGGCAGCGTTGAGTATGTTCTTTTGTGTTTTGTTCATGGCACGTATTCGGCCGGAGCCGATTCTAATTGCAACCGTTATAGATTTATCAGCACAATGTTACATCAACGCAACAATATTGACATCGATCCAACATCTTGCTATGCTCTGCGACACGTTACAAATATGTAACAATTTATAAGATCAAGTATCGTTTTTAAACTTAAAGAGGTTCAAATGAACAGACAAACAAACAAGGTTGACCTTGTCATTATCGGCGGCGGTCCAGCCGGTATGAGTGCCGCTCTTATTGCCGGCCGAACCCTACTAAACACCGTAATCATCAACGCCGAAAAGCCGCGCAACAGCGTGACAACAGCTTCTCACGGGTTTTTATCGCGGGATGGGGTGCATCCCCTAGAGCTTTTAAGCATTTCAAGACAACAGCTAGAAAAATACAAGACGATTAACTATGTCAAAGGCACTGTTATCGATGCCAACCCACTCGAGCAGGGGTTTGAAGTTAAGCTTGAGGATGGGACAAATCTCGATACGGAGAATATTATTTTCGCCTCGGGCACCAAAGAAAATATATCGAAAATCGGACTAAATGGGATCGAAAAGGTGTATGGCAAAAGCGTTTACCCTTGCCCTTTTTGTGATGGATGGGAGCACAAAGGGGAGAAGTTAGCCGTCTTTGGGGATAATCCAATGGCGGCCGAATTTGCGAAAGTTATCTCAAATTGGTCAAACGACATCATCGTCTTCACAAACGGCAATCGGGTCATTTCAGACGAAAGCAAAGCTGTCCTCAACAAAGGAGGCATCTCCGTCATCGAAGATGAAATCGCAGAGCTGGCGGCCGATGAGCATGGACAACTACAGGCGATTCAGCTTAGAAACGGGACTGCCATTGAGCGTGAGGCTGGCTTTGTAACCGATACACACGAAGAACCAGCCAGCAATTTGCCTCTCAAATTGGGCGTTGGGTTGACCACAAACGGTTGGGGCATGCAGGTGTTAGATGCGGATGAGGTTGGCAAAACCAACGTGCATGGGATATTTGTAGTTGGCGACGCCAAAAGCGGTTTTGGCGGCCTGCTGGCCTCAGCCCGTGATGGCGCAGCGTGTGTCGAAACCTTATTGCATGAAAGAGTACACCATCGCTGGTCAGCACTCGCTATCAGCTAAAAACATATGGACAGCTATAACAAACAATACAACGTTGAGCAGGAGCTTTTTGGTGCTCCCTACCCTGAATTCGAGCAGTTTGTCGCGTCAGTTGCGGTAAAGGGGGGGAAAGCTCTGGATGTCGGCTGTGGACAAGGTCGAGACGCCCTGATGCTGGCTCGGCATGGTTATGGCGTGACCGGGATCGATTCATCAGAAGTTGGCATTAATCAATTAACAAAAAAGGCGCAAAAAGAAGGATTACCGATCAACGGGATCGTTGCTGATTTTTACGACTATAAATTTGTAGAACAATATGATTTGATCGTTCTCGACTCGATTTTACATTTCGAGAAAAATGATCGGGAAAAAGAAATTCAACTCCTAGACACCCTCAGTCAACACCTGACCAACAATGGCATCTTGATCATCTTTATCCACAAATCGGCCAAGAAAGAAAAAGTGTTAAATGGTTGGATTGAAACAAATAAAAGCCGATTCAACCTTACCTCATCAGGCTACATTGACTATGTTTACCAGGAAAAATCAAGTGGGTTTAAGTCGGCGTTTCAGATGTGTATGAATGTTTTGCAGCACAAAGTCTATAGAAATTAGCCCACTATGCGCTAAACAAAAAAAAGAGTACATCCCACACTGAATTTGGGTAACAGGTTAAGCAATCTCACAAATCTCTAAAATCGTCAGAATATAAATCTTAACCATGTCAAGAAAATCAGGGATGTCTACCCGTTCATCTGGCATCGTATTATACCGGCCGCCGGGGCCACATACGATGCCTTCCATATCGCCCATGTGCAAAAAGTGAGCCGCATCTGTGCCGTAGAAGCAAGGGGGTGGAAAAGGTCCGGTCGGTTGGGGTTCACATCGAACCGCTTCATACGCTGAGTTGATCGCTTTCACGATTTTGGACGATTTGGAGACTTCAAACGGCAGCATCGTCGGCAAACCGTCTAGCTCTTGTTCGCGAAAAACTTTTGTGCTGAGTCCGGGAAATCTTGCTTCAAGTTCGTCAAGCTTGACACGCAAATCGGCTAAAACCACATCTTCGCTTTGGCTGGGCGCATACCGGCCGGTGCCAGCCAGCCGCACAAAGTCAGCGATCTGCGGCGCACGCCAATCGTGAAACTCGGGCGATAACGATCCACGAATAACACCGACATTGGCTCGATTGACCGCTTGATGCTCTTCTGTTGTCGCTCCGCTAAAGGTCATCCGGTTGATCTCAGGGATCAGCTCACAGGCGGCCGCAATCGCATCGACCGCCTCTTCCCGTTTCGAGACATGGCGCGTCACCCCAGTGATCTCAATCACAAAGTTAAAGGCACCCGCATGCAAGGTTAACGCTTTCAAATCAGTTGGTTCAGAATTAACAAAGTAGTCGGCTCGTAGTCCGTTTTTAAGCGCCTGAATAGACCCTACCCCACCCTGCAACTCGCCGACGACAAAGGTGAGAATCACATCCCCTTTCAGTTTGATCCCTTGATCGATTAAGGTTTTAACGGCGCAAAAGTAGGCCGCATCGCCTGATTTCATATTCGACACACCGATGCCATAAATAAAGTCTTCATCAACCAAGCCAGCCCAGGGATCAACGGTCCAACCGGCTGTCACCGGATTGGTATCCAAATGACCGTTGAATAATAGGCTTTTCCCACCCCCTTGCCCCTGCCACCGGCCAATGGCATTGACCCGGCCGTCTGTATCTTCTATCGGTTCAAGTTCAGCATGCAGCCCTAATCCTGCCATCTGCTCCTGCATAAAATAGGCAATTTCCCGCTCTCCATCTGTCTCGCTATAGCTTTTAAACTGCACCATCTTTGAAAGGAAGTCGAGGCAAAACTTTTCATCTAACTTCTCAATAATATATTTAAAATCGTTCATCTGTTTTCTCCTTGTTGCCGATAAAAAAATTCTAGGCTACAACCCCGCACCGCCATTATTAAATCATTTTTCGAAGCTATTCTCATGGATAATCAAAAACAAGACCAACCGAATGTGATCGTCATCCTCGTCGATGATATGGGCTTTGCAGACTTAGGCCTGATGGGATCAGAGATCAAGACACCCAACATCGACAGCCTGGCTGAAAACGGTGTGCTGATGTCAGCCATGTACAACTGCGCCCGCTGTTGCCCAACCCGTGCGTCACTGCTTACTGGCCTCTACCCGCATAATGCAGGCATTGGTCAAATGGGGGCAGATTTAGGCACACCGGCCTATCAGGGTTATCTGCGTGATGACAGCGCCACGATTGCAGAGGTGCTCAAAGCGAGCGGGTATCGCACGCTGATGTCGGGCAAATGGCATGTAGCTGGGGAAACCTATCTCAATCAGCCCGAACGCTGGCCATTGGGCAAAACCCGGCCGAT
>JBGCDP010000319.1:0-2533 GCA_045105475.1 Anaerolineae bacterium | reverse complement strand
TGTGGGCATCAGCCTTTACATGATGTTTAGATAACGATGCAAGAGAAGCGCGTTGTCGATAAAACGATGACCTTTTTGGCTGCAAATTTATGGGGAGCCGTTTTAGCCGTAGCTATTACACCACTGTTTTTTGCAGTTTTTATTTTTTTCTGGGGTGCACTTTCAATCCCTTTGCATTGGGGCTGGCTACAAATCGGGTTGAGTCTGCTTGTTTTGTTAATTAGCATTGGTATTCACGAGCTCTTGCATGGCCTTGGCTTTTTCCTTGGTGGCGCAGAATGGTCACAAATTGAGTTTGGCTTGCGTAAACTTACCCCTTATGCTCACTGCTCTGTGCCACTAAAACGAAATAGCTACCGTTGGTCCGCAGCTTTACCAGGAATCGTTTTGGGGGTAATTCCTGTTGTGCTTGGAACAATAGTCGGATCGACAACGGTACTGCTGTTTGGCACATTCATGACCGTTTCGGCCGCAGGTGACGCCCTCATCCTCTGGTTATTGCGTGATGCTCCCGCCGATGCACTCGTCTTTGATCATCCCACAAAAGTTGGGTGTGAATTGCATTTAAATGAATAGGCTATGACTCTAAAAATTGTTCCAGAACTCTACTGCTTTGATATTGAAGTAAGCAAACGTTTTTATCAAGACATACTTGGATTTGAAATCCAATACGAACGCCCAGAAGAACAATTTGCTTATCTTTCTTTAGATGGCGTTGACCTCATGCTCGAAGGGCTATATGGGCAAGGGCGACGTTGGCTAACGGGTGAAATGGAGAAGCCATTTGGGCGTGGCATCAATTTTCAATGGGACACCCTCAATCTTGAAGAAATGGTTGCTCGTGTCAAATCGCTTAGCCCAGACTCGATATTTTTAGAATTTGAAGCAAAATCTTATCAGGTTGGAGACAAGATCGTTATACAAAAGCAGTTTGTTGTTCAAGACCCTGATGGCTATCTGTTTAGGTTTTGCGAAGCTATAGATTAGCCGACCGCACTTCCAACGACTTCTAGAAATTTGTCAACATCGGCCGCCGTGTTGTACAGATGGGTTGAAACCCGCACCCGCTTTACCCCACCATACGATCCCCAGATCAAAATATTGTTTTCTTTGAGTCGACCGACAACTTCATCGATATTGGGTGCCATAAAACAGATATTTCCGGCCCGCTGATCAGCCGCGGCTGGAGTCAACATCTCCCAACCCCGTTCTGAAACCCCCTGCCACAATCGGCCACTGAGCGAAAGCACATACTCCTCGATGGTATCCCGGCCGACCTCAAGCAAATGATCAAGCGCATTTTCCAACACATAAATGCTGATAAAGCTAGGATTTGCAGGCACAAAACGGCCAGCATGGTCAGGTAGCGTATAGGCTGTCGGGTCTTCCCAACCCGGCAAAGACTCAGGCGTTGCCCAGCCGATAAATGGGGGTTTTAGGTCTGGCAACCGTTTTTTATTCCAATAGAAAATAGCAGTGCCATGTGTAGCCAGCATCCATTTGTAACAGCTAGAAACTAAAACGTCTGCATAGTGAGCATCAACGGCAACAACTCCGGCTGCGTGGGTCGCATCGACTAAAAAGATCGCTTTGCTCTGGCGCACCACGGCCGAAAGCGCGGCCAGATTCTGTCGTTGGCCGGTGAAATAGCTGACATAGCTAATCGCCACGACTCGTGTACGGTCATCGATTTGGGCGGCGATGTCTTCCGGCCGGATCTGCCAATCGACATGCCGCACCACCCGAACTTCAACCCCTAGCTTTTCAAACTGGGTCCAAACCAACACATCAGATGGGAACTCAACATCGCTAACAACAACGTTATCGCCAGCTTGCCAATCGATTGAATAGGCAAGCGTATTGATCCCATCTGTAGCAGAACTCAAAAATGCGATCTCATCTGCATTCACGTTGAGCAACTGGGCTACTTTTGCTTGGGCTCGTTCATAGGTCGCTTCGATTTCGTACCGACAGTCTTCACCTTTCGCTTTGGCAGCAAAAAATTGAGCAACTGCATCTTGGTGGCTTTTTAGAGCAGGAGATTCACCACCTGTGGCCAGGTGGGTAATATTTTCGAGCCCGGTAAATTTTGATTGTGGGATCAGCATAATTTTTATTCCTCTTTCTGTGCTTGCTTCAAAAAGCTAGCTCTATTCCGGCAAATTGATGTCATGATAATTCAAGATAAATACGTTCAAGCCCTTTCCCTTTGGCCCGGCGCTTAACTGTAATCTCACCGATTTCGGCCGTGTTTCTGACATGGGTGCCACCACAGTACATTCCAATTTCACCGCACGTCCACCAACGTAAATCAGGTTCTTCAGAATCAGGCACAGCATCAATGTCATGGTTCTGAGCAATCATGTTGTTGCTCGCCTCCTCAATACGTTTTATATCATCGGCCGTGAGTTTGCCCAAAGCCGGGAAATCAAACCGGCCGTTGTCATCGCCCAGCCTGCACCCTTTTAAATTGCCTCGTAAACGGCCGTCCCCGTCTGGACCAAAGAATTTGAGCGCAAAGTAAAATACGAGA
>JBGCDP010000318.1:0-6718 GCA_045105475.1 Anaerolineae bacterium | reverse complement strand
CGAAATTCCGCTTACAACCAATGGTAAAATCGACCGAAAAGCTCTGCCTAACCCGACTCAGGGAGGTGCCAGTTTGACGGCCGAATATGTTGAGCCGGAATCTGAGCTTGAAATTCAGCTCGCAGAGGTTTGGCAAAGTTTGCTCGAACAGCCACAAATCGGCATCAACCATGATTTCTTCGATTTAGGTGGGGACTCGGTTTCTGCGATTCAGACGATCACTCACATCAACCAGCTGTATGAAATCGAATTTCCGATCCCACGTTTTTTTGATTCACCGACGATCAGCGGCTTGGCTGAAGTTATCGAAGAGATTTTAATGGCGGAGATTGATGATTTGGACGATGAGGAGATTTTGCATCTTTTGTCGATAGATGGATAAACAATCCTTTATGATCCTCGGACGAATAACCATCTAACATTTTTCGAGTAAAGCATTCAGATTTATGACTTCTCATTCAACAGAGCCTTCATGGCTAACAAAAAAATCAAATCTGACCCAAAACCAGTTTTTATTGTGGATGGGGCAACAAATCAATCCTGATTGCCCTATTTACAACATGATTCATGCTTATCGAATTCCAGGTGAAATCGATCCGACAGCACTCGACTTGGCATTCCAGACGGTGGTGGCAAAAAGCGATGCATTACGCTCTGTGATCGTTATTGACCAAAATGGGGTTCCACAACAGCGAGAAAACAATGAGGTTCAAGGAGACGTAGAACTGATCGATTTTTCGGCCGCCATCGATCCAGATGCTGCGTACGAAAACTGGGTCAGTGAACGTATCAAATTTGTTTTAGATATGACCCAACAGCTGTTTGACACAGCGCTGATCAAACTGGCCGATGATCACTGGATTTGGTATCTCAACCAGCATCATGTCATTACCGATGCGATTGCAACCGGGCTTGTCTATCAGGCGACGGCCGAATTTTACGAACTGGCTGTACAGGACAAACTTGATGAAGCGCCTAATCTACCTCCATTCAGTAACTTCGTGGTGTGGGAAGCCGAGCATAAAAAGAGTGGCCGCTACCAATCAGCCGCCGATTTCTGGGCTGCAAAAGTTGTGGCGGAGCCAGCTGAAACCGCTTACTATGGCAAACATCCGGCCGAAAAAATCGGCCGTGCCCAACGTGTCCCGCTCGAATTGGGGGCCGAACGGTCAGCAAAGCTACGTGAAATCGCAATGGAAGATGGATTCGCCTCGCTTAGCCTTGATATGTCGATGTTCACTTTGTTTGGGGCGATTTTGGCGACAACCATTCATCGCATAACTCATGAAAATGTGATCCGCATCGGTACACCGTACCACGGCCGCCAGTCGGCCGTGTTTAAGAAAACAATTGGCGTTTTTATCGAAATCGGCCTACTAGAAGTCAAGATAGAAGATGGGGAGACCTTTGTCTCGCTGGGTGAAAAAATCCTCGAAGAAACATTTACCAACATGATGCAGGTTCAACCTGGCATCAGCACCCCAGCCCTCAACCAATCGTTTAACGTGATGCTAAACTACATTAACGGCATTTCAGGCGATTTTGCAGGGCACAAAGTTAGCACAGACTGGCTTCATACCGGCTACGCTGAAGGAAATCGGGCCTTTCGTTTACAAGTTACAGATTTTGACCAGACGGGTGAATTAACCTGCTTCTTTGACCTCTCTACAGCGATTTTTGGGGAGCAGGAAACGCAATGGCTACTCGATCAGTTTTTGATTGTCGTAGACAAATTAATCGAAAACCACGAGAGGCCGATTGGCAGCTTTAGCCTGCTGACCCCCACACAGCATCAGGCGCTATTCGTCGACTTTAATGCAACAGATGCTGATTTCCCGCAAGATAAAACGATTTTAGATCTGTTCCGCAAGCAAGTTTCCAAAACACCCGACGCGATTGTAGCTGTTCGCAAAGATGACGCGATCAGCTATCGAGAGTTGGACGAACGCTCAACAATGCTGGCCCACAAGCTTATCGAGCTGGGGGCGAAGCCGGAAGAGAAAGTTGCGCTCGTCATGCACCGCTCAATCGAGGCGATTATCGCCATTTGGGGCGTTATCAAATCAGGTGCAGCCTATGTGCCGATTGACACGGCGTTTCCGGCCGACCGGCGCAAAATCATGATCGAAGAACCTGATTCGATCTGCGTGTTAGTCAACACAGCCGACCTGCAACAAATCATCAAGCAGGAAACTGATACCCCGACGCTCATCATTGACCGGAGCGAGCCGATTCCTGTCGCTTTACCCCCCATCCCTGTAAACCAGCAGCCTGCCCCTGAAAACCTAGCATATATCATTTTCACTTCTGGCTCGACCGGAAAGCCCAAAGGGACCTTGCTGACACATCAAGGGCTGGTGGCCCATGTGCTGTGGTGCAAAAAGGTTTACTTGCAAGGTGAAGTGATGGACTTTCCTTTCAACGCCTCGTTTTCATTTGACTCGATGGTGTCGTTCCTGTTTTTGGCTCCAATCACCGGGGGAAAAATCGTAATCTACAGCGAATTAGACTATGCCCGTGGACTTGAAGCGGTCGCCATCTTCCAAGAGGATCAGGTTGATTTTGTTAAACTTACCCCATCCCATATGAGCTTGGTCATCGACCATATCCCCGGCAGCAAGCGGATCAAAACGCTTTATAGCGGTGGGGAAGAGCTAAAACCAGCGCTTGCCAATCGAGTGCAACAGGCGTTCGGCCGTGAGGTCCGCTTAACCAATGCATATGGCCCTACCGAAATTGTGGTCGCCTGTACTTTGCATAACTTTGATCCAACAACAGACACCGGCCGATCGGTCCCTATCGGCACACCGGGTGACAATGTACGTTTGTATTTGCTTGACCGGTACGGGCAACCGGTCCCCCCGGCCATCATTGGAGAATTGCATGTCAGCTCGCCAGGGGTTGCACGTGGCTATCTAAATCGGCCGGAAATCACGGCTGAGCGCTTTTTGAGTGATCCGTTTCGTCCAGGTTTCCGCATGTACAAATCGGGCGATATGGCGGAGTGGAGTCATAAAAATCAAATCATTTTTACAGGCCGTCAGGACAACCAAGTAAAAATTCGCGGGGTCCGCATCGAACTTTCAGGATTAGAGTCGATATTACAACAGCATCCTGATATCGATTTGGTCGTTGTGGGTGTGGTCACAATAGCTGACAGTGTGTTAAAAGATATTGGCGCAGAGAAAAAGCAGTTGGCAGTCTGGTTTACCTCGAAGAAGTCGCTCCAATCGGCCGAATTACGTAACTGGCTCGGCCAGCATATTCCGGACCTAATGATGCCTAGCCATTTCTTACAGATTGAAGCAATGCCGCTAACGACCAGCAAAAAGGTCAACCGAAGAGCATTGCCCCAGCCATCAACGACCGGTATTAACCTCGATATTGACTTTGCTGAGCCAGAGTCTGAATTAGAGGTCGGACTAGCCACCCTCTGGAAAAATCTGCTTTCACAATCAAAGATCGGTGTGAACCACAACTTTTTTGATATCGGTGGCGATTCAATTATGGCGATTCAGTCAATTACACAAATCAATCAAATGTACGACATTCAATTGCCCATCCCTCGATTTTTTGATGATCCGACCATTCAAGGGTTGGCAAATATCATCGAGGAAATTCTGATCGCTGAGATTGAGGATTTAGACGATGAGGAGCTTTTGCGACTGATTGAAGAAGAATAGTGACCTGAAGCGAAACTCTGTTACCGACGTAGATAAATTAGTCTAACGTTTGCAACTTATATCTTGATAAAATGGACCAAAAAGCAAAAATAGCTGAAGCACGTAAAGCTCTGCTTGCCAAACGGCTAAAAGGAAAAGCAACCCTCGCCGCAAAACAAGAAAAAATCAAAAAACTCGACCATAATCGGCCGATTCCACTTTCGCTTGCCCAACAACGCTTTTGGATTACCCACCAGCTTGACGAAACGCAGGGGTCGCACAACATTTATGATGGATGGCGGGTATCGGGCCCCATCGATGCAGATCGACTAAACGGCGCATTTGTCAGATTGGTTGGGCGCCACACAACGCTTCAAACTCGCATCGACTTAATCGATGGTGAACCGCATCAGGCTAGCCACTCTTTAGAGGCATTTGCCCTAGATGAGGTCGATTATTCGGCCGTCCCCGAAGATAAACGAGGGGAAAAAGTTGATGCGTTCGTCAAACAGACATTTGGCCGTCCTTTTAACCTATCGGCCGACCCCCTGGTGAGACTAACACTGTGCCAGCTCAACTCTGCAAAAACAGAGCACTTGCTCTTACTCACGATTCATCACATCATTTCAGATGAATATTCCAATCCTATTATTTGGCGCGAACTGGCTGAGCTTTATCAAAACGACGGGGCCAACCTACCGGAAAAGCCGATTGACTACCGTGATTTTTCAGACTGGCAAAGTGAATGGCTAGCAAAAAAAGCGGGACAGAAGCAGCTAATCTATTGGAAGGAACAACTTGCTGGAGAAGTCACCAGCCTCCAATTGCCCTATGACAAAGTTCGGCCAACTGTTGCAACTGGCCGCGGCCATACCCGATCTCGTCAACTGCCCACTACCCTGCCGCTGGCGATTGGTAAACTGAGCAAACAAACCGGTGCAACACCGTTTATGGTCTGGATGGCGATCTTTCAGCTTTTGCTTTACCGCTACACCCAGCAAGAAGATGTGTGGGTTGGTACACCGATTGGGAACCGCCAACGGCCGGAAGTAAAGAATCTGATTGGCCTCTTCTTAAACACCATCGTCGTTCGCAGCCAGCTCGATGAAAAGCAGACCTTTGTTGATCTTATCAAAACGGTGCAAGAAAAAATTCTCAACGCCTTTGCCAATCAGGATGTCCCATTTGATCAGGTAGTCAACGCCGTTCAGCCGAGCCGTGACTCAGGGCTGTCTCCGTTGTTCCAAACGATGCTGGTCTACGCGCAAAAAGGAGCTGGTCCCCAGTTCAAAGGGCTCACATTTGAAAAAATCGATTATAAAAGCGATTTCGCAAAACTCGATTTGACGCTGTTTGTCAGCGGTGGTGATGCCCCCAAAGCATCGATTCAATACAGCGCCGATCTATTTGAGGCGGAGACGATTGACCGAATGCTGGGCCATCTTGAGGTACTGGCAACGGCCGTTGCCAACGATCCGGCCACACCCATCGGCCACTTTCCCTTGCTCGCCAAGTCAGAACGTGAGCAAATCTTAGTCGATTGGAATGAAAGTCAGCCTGCGCCGCCGACGAGAGGGAAGGTTCTGCATGGGCTGATCTTAAAACATGGCAAAGTGAAACCGAATCATCCCGCCGTTATAGCTGGCGACAAAACACTAACTTATCAAGAGTTGGATCTACAAAGTGGGAATCTAGCTCGCTACCTACAGACACAGGGTGTGAACGGGAAAAGCAACCCGTTTATCGGAGTAATGGTAGATCGTCGGCCGGAAATGCTCGTTGGCATTCTGGCGATTCTACGGGCCGGAGGCGCATATGTGCCGATTGATCCTGACTATCCGGCCGAGCGAATCGAGCACATTGTTAATGATGCCAATCTAGACATTATTTTAACAGCCGGAGACTATGCGCTACCTGAGAACATTGACCGGCCGATAGACCTAATCGACCTCACTCAGCCATTAAAAAAGCAAGATGTCGCTGACCTAAGCCAAATCGTAAAGCCGACGCCCAACTCAAACGCCTACTTGATCTATACCTCCGGTTCAACCGGTAAACCGAAAGGGGTGATGGTGTCGCACGGCAACATCGTTCATTCTACGACGGCTCGCTATAGCTTTTACCCTACTCCGGCAGAACGTTTCTTGCTCCTCTCGTCGTTCGCTTTTGACAGCTCTATGGTCGGCATTTTTTGGACATTGTGCCAAGGCGGCACGCTGATTTTGCCAGAACAAGGGATGCACCAAAATGTTGGTTGGTTAAACAATACAATCGAAGAGCAAAAGGTCACCCATCTGCTGGCTCTCCCGTCACTCTATCAGATTTTACTTGAGGAAAGTGAGTCCCAACAGCTTCAATCACTTAATACTGTTATGGTCGCTGGTGAAGCGTGCCACGCCGGTTTAGTAGAGATGCACTACAGGCGTTATCCCGAATCGTCGCTGTATAATGAATATGGGCCGACGGAAGGAACTGTTTGGAGCCATGCTTATCGTTTCCCAGAGGAGTTTGTAGGTCCGGTTGTGCCGATTGGCAAAGCGATTCCCAATGTCACCCAATACATTCTTGATCAAAATGACCAACCGGTGCCAGTTGGTGTGCCAGGGGAACTTGTGATTGGCGGCGCAGGCATTACGAAAGGGTACTTAAACCGGCCCGACTTAACGGCCGAAAAGTTCGTTTGTCTACCCCATCTCAACCCGGATGAAAACGTCCATTTTTACCGGACGGGCGATTTGGTCAAATGGCGCGCTGACGGCAACGTAATTTTCTTAGGCCGGGTTGACCATCAGGTGAAAATACGTGGATTCCGGATCGAATTAGGGGAAATTGAGGCGCTGCTATTGGCGCACCCTGCTGTCAAGATGGGAGCCGTTGGGGTATTCGAACCATCGACCCAAAACAGTGCCAGCATACCCGAAAAGAAACTGGTAGCATGGTTTACGGCCGATTCTGAGCTTGATACGGTCACACTAAAAGATTGGATCGGAAAACGGCTGCCTAATTACATGGTTCCAGCCTTGTTTACACAGCTAGATTCAATGCCCTTAACGCCA
>JBGCDP010000317.1:0-34272 GCA_045105475.1 Anaerolineae bacterium | reverse complement strand
ATAGACGGCAATACCATAACTTTAACAGCCACGGCCGATGATGGATCACTCTTTATCGGGTGGTCTGGGGCTGGTTGCAGCGGCACAGGTGGCTGTTCCGTAACAATGGATGAGGCCAAAAGCGTGACGGCCGCTTTTGCTCAGTTATATGACTTAACCGTCACAGCCTCTGGAGATGGAAGTGGGACTGTAACCAGCAATCCGACCGGAATTGACTGCGGTGATAGCTGTGTTATGTCTGTGGCTAGCGGCACGCTGATAATACTAACAGCAACAGCCGATGATGGGTCCGTGTTTGTAGGTTGGTCAGGTGGCGGCTGTAGCGGGACAGACGCGTGTAACGTCATGCTAGACGAATCGAAATCAATCACGGCCGAATTTAGGCTTGGCAACAGCCCGAGCAGCTATTCGATTTATCTGCCTTTGACTGGAAGGCCTTAAGCGAATCAGATGAAAAGAGACAGCCATTATTTATTTGGCTGTCTCTTTTTTGATTAGGAATAAACACGATGCAAACTCTATTTTTTATTGTGATTTCGCTGGCCGCTTTTCTGGCGACAGCTTTTGATGCGGATTGGTTCATGGGGCATAGGCGCTTCAGCTTTCTTGTAACGGTTCACGGCCGCGAAAAAGCACGAGTCATTCTTCTCACTGTTTTTGCGACGATGGTAGTGGTGGGTACTTTGTGGTTTTATGTGTCAGGATGAGGGCGAGAGACAGCTAAATCAGATTAATCATCACGGAATGCAGATACGAGTAAACCGACTCCAAATCCAATGGCCATCCCTAAAACGCTCCAGCGGAAAAATTGGCTCAAAACCCATTCGATTTCGGCTGGATTGAATTCAGGTCCATGTGCATGAATCCCTGTTTTAAATATCATCAGGGACAAAATCATCAGCGGAGAAGTCAGGCCGACTAAGCCACCAACGGCCGACCAAGCCAATAGCCTGCCCCTTAATCCAGTTAAGCTGGGAAAACGGAATTGAATCGCTGGCCAAACTCGACTGGCCCCCACGGCTACCCATAAAAGTGTGAGGGTTAGCCCAACCCCGACCACTAGAGTCAAAATCCCTTCAAACGCTATCCAGCCCAGTATGATCAAAAAGGTCAGGATTAAAGGCCAAGCTAGATTGTTGTTTTGAGTGGTCATCGTGTCAGAGTGAAATTACAGCTCGGCATCCCTAATCTATAAAAACTCGTTCAAAATCTTTTAAAGTAGTCCCATAGCTTACGCGCGTTCGCTTCCATTCATACCGGTCATGAAAGCCGCGCCACAGGCCGCCTTGGGTCGTAACGGCCGCCCAAATATTTAGGCTTTCCACCATTTCTAATGTTAGGTCACTGTAGCTGCCCGATGGATAAGCGAAAAAACGAGGTTTATAGCCGATATGGGCCGCTAATGTTTCCTGTGAGCCTAAGATTTGCCACACATGGTCGTTTCGTTCCAAAATAGCAAGATCGGGGTGACTCTTTGTGTGCGACTCAAAACGATGGCCTTTGGCCGCCATTTCCTCAATCATGTCCCACGTCATATATCCATCGTAACCAAAATCGATAAATTCTGTTGGAATAAAAAATGTCCCTTTGTAGCCGAATTCTTCCAAAATGGGGTAGGCATATTCGTAATTATCGAGGTATCCATCATCAAAGGTGATTACGACTACTTTTTCAGGCGGCTCACCGCCTGTGGCCAAAATCTCAATGATTTCATATAGATCGGTTGACCGATAGCCACGCTCTTTTAGCCAGCTCATCTGGGCTCGAAATGTCTCCGGCTCTACTGACAAATTAATCCGATATTTATCTGCATCTTCTGGAGGGGTGCTGACATAATGGTACATTAAAATCGGCACCCGAATCGTTTGGCTAATGGTAGGGGGAATCAGTAGCTCCGGCAGATCGGGGAGTGGTGAAGTGGGTGTGGCTGTGGGGGTGCTGGTTGGTCCAGCGGTGGGGGACGAGGTTGGCGTGCTTGTTTCTGTTGGAGGTAGGGTTGCCGTGGGTGGGAGCGTTGGTGTGCTTGTTAGAAAGACAGTGGGCTGGTCTGTAATGGTTGGAATGGGTGTGAGGGTCTCGAGATAAGCATTATCTGGCGCGCGGGTAATGCGGGCCAATACCTCTCCACCCGGCCGGGTGGCTAAAGCTGCAATCTCACTTCCGGCCGATTTTAAAATCGAGGTAGCTGATGGGGTGGCAGTCACCCGAATGGTTCTAGAGCTGTTTTGAACACTACAGCCTGCTAATCCAATTAATAGTAACCCTAATCCAACCAGAACAATCGTCGCTTGATGACGCAATGTTCGGCCGATTTTTAATAAATTGTCGATTACTGATCGCAAAGGATGTTGGTGTTTCAAAACTTTTTAGAGGAAAAAGCGCCTCTAGGAATTATTACTGCCCATTTAGCAGTTGCCGATAATAAAATACAACAGAATCATCGGCCGATGATTATAACAGCTACTTATTTTAGTCGAGACAAACTTGAAGGGACTAATGCAAACAGACTGTTCATAGAAAACATAAAACAGAGCATACAAAATCTACCCCTGTTGGAACGTTTAAGGTGGGTTGTAAAAGATGATCTAAGTCTGAAAAGATTGTGCCTCTTAACCGGGTTCCTGTTATACTGCGGCGCGATAATTTTTCCTGACGGACCCCCTCTGTCTACCCCACTAAAAGCAGGTAATCTGAGTTTATGAGCTATAGCGAACTAGAAGAAACGGAACTGATCGAGCAGGCGAAAACCGATAAGGAAGCCTTTGGAGAACTCTACACTCGATATGTTGATCGTATCTACAGCTATGTTTATTATCGCACTGGGGATGTTGCTGAAGCTGAAGATCTAACCGCTAAAATCTTTTTTAGGGCGATGAATCACATTCCCCGCTATACAGATCGGGGGCTCCCTTTTTCAGCTTGGCTTTATCGAATTGCACGTAACTTGGTAGCCAACTGGCATCGTGATCGCAGCCGTCGTCGCATCATCGCACTGGATGACATTACCCATTGGAAAGTAGGACAAGAAAGTCCTGAAATTGAGACTCAGCTGCTGCAAGATCGGGACGCACTGCTAAAAGTTGTACGCAGACTTCCGGCCGAGCGTCAGGAACTGCTCATCCTTAAATTTGTCGATCGCCTTTCAAATGCTGAAATTGGCGGCATCATGGAACGTAGTGAAGGCGCGATCAAATCACTCTATCATCGGACCCTGCTTTCGTTGCGCGAAGAGTATGAAAAAGAAGCCCATCAAGAGCCTGAGCAAAGTGCCACACTGCTTGATCGTCTCCGTTTTTTAACAAAACGGAGTTCAGATCGTGAAGAATAAAGCCTAGTTAGCCCCAATGGCTTAAGAACCTGTTAAGCAAACATAAATTCAATAGCAACCAAATTCCTGTTTTTGTGTTCTATCTGATATGCGATTCTGCAAAAAGGATTCTAAATACGTCATTAGTCCTTTTATACATACTGTCATTAGAATATGAGCGAAAAATATAAAGCAATACCCGAAATCCTTTCAATTCATGCTGATGCTCTTGCTGCAGGGCGTGATATTTCGCATGAAATTATGGACAAGCATGGTGACGATTATCCCAGCTTGCGCATATTGCTGGATATCGGCCGTAGCTTAAGTCGGGCTTTTATCCCCTATCGTGCTCCGGCCGATTTTGTCCACATTCTACGCACAGACCTACGCCTGTATGATCAGCAGCCTGTACCAGAGCCCATCCGCCACTCTTTTAGGCTTAATCCTTGGGTTTTAGTCACAGCCATCGCCAGTACAATTGCCACCGTTATAGGCATTATCGTCTGGTTTCGAGTGCGCTCTGATAAAGATTCAGTTTCGGCCGAAATTTAGTAAACCGCCCCCAATACCCACCTACATATTCTCAGTAAAGCCCCTGCGTTTTCCATAATGAAATGTGATCGACCGGCAGAGTCGGCTATTATTTATAGATGCGTTTAAGCGAGCACCAACTTACCACAACCGACCATAAAATAATTCAGTCAAGACTGTGGGAACCTGAAACAACAGAGTCGCCAAAAGCGGTTGTTTGTCTCATTCATGGATTTGGTGAGCACCTTGGCCGTTATCAGCATGTGGCCCAAGCTTTAACCGATGCAAACTATGTTGTTTGGGGGCTGGACAGCCGTGGTCATGGTAAATCAACCGGGCCGCGAGGCTTCATTCCATCCTACAAACAATTTCTAGACGATGCCGATGTGCTCATGAAAGCGGCTAAGGAGCGATTTCCAGACGATCAGCTTTTTTTATACGGTCACAGTACAGGTGGTGGGTTGGCCCTACGCTATGTGTATGAAAATGAGCCCGCAATTGCCGGGATTGTGGCGACGAGCCCTTGGTTGCGCTTGGCGCGTGATCCTGGATTTTTGGGCCAAATCGTTATGTGGATTTTTAGCTTGTTCCGGCCGAGCTTTACAATTGATACCGGTTTTACCCCCGGCATGTTGAGCCGTGACCCGGCCGTTGATGAGGCACATATCGCAGATCCGCTGACGCACGGTTCAATGACGGCCGGATTGTTGACGAGTGGTATCAGTAACGGCCAGCTGCTGCTTAAAAATGCAAAAGACTTTCCCAAAATTCCGCTGCTTTTGCTACATGGAACCGGAGATAAAATCATCGCTTATGCAGGGAGCCAGGCGTTTGCGAGCCAAATTTCGGCCGAAACCAGCACTTTTATTTCATTTGATGAGGGCGCCCATGAGCTACATAATGACCTCTGTAAAACTGAGGTGTTAGAGACCATTGTTAATTGGTTGGATAAACAGCTTTTATGACCCAAAAGCACGCGCATATCTTTTTTATAGATGGGGTTGGGCTCGGCGGTTCTGATCCTGCCGTAAACCCGTTCGTTACAGCCAAGCTGCCGGTGATGACTGGGCTGTTTGGTGACGATTGGTATTTGGCTGAAAGCGGCCGACGATCGACACAGCGGGCTTCGCTTGTACCCACTGATGCCTGCTTGGGTGTTGAAGGTCGGCCGCAGAGCGCCACTGGGCAAGCGGCGATTTTAACCGGCCGCAATGTATCAGCCGCCATTGGTGAGCACTACGGGCCAAAACCGAATCAACCGGTACGCGACGAGTTAGCCAAAGGAAGTTTGTTTAGCGAGGCGCTAGATGCAGGTGGGACAAGCGCATTGATTTCACCTTATCCACAAGGGTATTTTGATGCGATCAACAGGGGAAAACGGCTCTACTCATCGGTTCCGCAGGCGGCCGTTAATGCTGGGCTTAAACTATTTAGTCTCGAAGAACTGATGGCCGGTAAAGCGGTCAGTCCCGGCTTTACCGGCGAGGCCTGGCGCACATTGCTCAAATATCCCGATGCGCCGCTCTACTCTTTGCATGAAGCTGGAAAAAAAATAGCCAGCCTCGCAGCTGACTATCGTTTTAGCTTTTTTGAACATTGGCCCAGCGATCGTTTAGGTCATCGCGGCCCGCTTGAGGCGGCGGTTGCCCACTTGGAGCTGCTCGATACTGTCTATGGTGGTCTGCTTGAAGCTTGGGATGATGAAAATGGGCTGTTAATCATCACCAGCGATCACGGCAATATCGAAGAGAAAACGCATCGCAATCACACAAAAAATCCGGTCGCTACGATTATTGTGGGGCAGGATCATGTGGAATTAGCGGCCGAAATCAATGACCTAACCGATATTGCTGGGGCCGTTCGGAAATTTTTAAGCAAGAAGTAATTCTTCAGGTTGGGAGCAAACATCTAAATTGCCTATTCTTAGTTATCTAATCCTCTGATTAGTCTGAAAATAGATTGAATTTGGCGCTTACTCCTTTTACCCAATATCGTTTTTAATCTACTTTATCGCGCATCGTCACAAATTCTTCGGCACTGGTTGGGTGAATTCCAATCGTCGTGTCAAAAACAGCTTTAGTGGCACCCGCTTTCAACGCCACAGCAAACCCCTGCATAATTTCACCAGCCGATGGGCCGACCATATGTACACCCAAAACTTTGTCAGATTCACCGTCAACGACGAGCTTCATCATCGTTCGCTCTTCATTGCCGCTTAGCGTATTTCGCATCGGTTTAAAAGATGATCGATAGATATCAACTTGACCGTGTTGCTCACGCGCCTGCTCTTCGGTTAGTCCAACTGTGCCTGCATTTGGTTGACTAAAGACGGCCGTTGGTACGTTGTCATAGTCGATGATGTAGTTCATGCCTGCAAATAGATTGCGCGCTAACTGCATCCCTTGCGCCGTTGCTACCGGGGTCAGCGTATATTTGTCGATGATGTCACCCAATGCATAGATGTTTGGCACGCTGGTGCGCAAATAGTCATCAACTTTGATGATCCCGTTTGGCTCCATCTCGACACCGATCTCTTCTAGCCCAATGCCCCGTGTATTCGAAACACGCCCGGCCGTAATCATGACCATATCAGTGCTAATCGTTTCACCGTTAGCCATCGTTGTCAGCCGTTTTCCATCTGGCTGAAGCTCGATTTTCTCAAGCTGGTGATGAGCCAGAATCTTGATTCCTTTTTTGCCATATTCTTCAGTCAAATGACTAATAATGTCTGAATCAAAGCCACGCAGAATATTAGCCGACCGCTGAGCAATGGTTACATCAACGCCCAACCCATCAAAAATGCCCGCAAATTCAACACCGATATAGCCACCACCCACGATCAGAATTGTTTCAGGCAGCTCTTCAATGAAGAAGGCTTCGTCAGAGGTAATTGCGTGCTCGATGCCGGGCAGATCTGGCCGGCGGGGTTTGCCGCCGGTTGCGATCAAAATGTTTTCGGCCGTAAATTGTTTCCCATTCACTTCAACCGTATGAGCATCAACCAGCTTTGCTCGCCCTGTGTGAATATCGACATCTTTGCTAGAAAGTAACCATTCGTAAATTCCGTTTAGGCGGGTGATTTCTTTGTTTTTGTTCTCGATTAGCGTAGACCAATCAAAGCTCCGTTCACCCACTGTCCAGCCGAAGCCACGGGCGTCAGCAAAATCTGTCGCAAATTCAGAAGCGTAAACAAATAACTTCTTAGGGACACAGCCTACATTGACGCAGGTGCCACCTAATTCTTTTTCCTCAGCAATACCTACTTTGGCACCAAATCCGCCAGCAAAGCGACTAGCGCGAACGCCACCGGAGCCAGCGCCGATGGTAAAGAGATCATAATCGTATTTAGTCATAGTTTTTTATAGTTGTAAACGGTTAAACCGGTGAGTGTGTAATTTAAATGCGTATGGCCCTGATTTCAACAGACAAAGTGTACTGTTGATAATAGAGGAAACATAGTCGGATATATAGCTACTTCTTACACAATAATCAGGCTTCTGTTAGTTATCGGCCGTGCCTTGGGTTTGCAAATGACGCATAGAACCGTATAACGCTTGTAGTCGGCCGAATTCATCTGCATCATAAAAGTGGCACTGCCCACGGCCAAACCCTTTAGCCACTTCGATGCAAAAGCGAGCTGCCATTTCAATATCCATGATTTGGCTGGCTCCTGATGCTGAGCCGGGTACCGGTACTTCAGCTGTGAGTGCGACCCCCACCACAGGTACAGAGGTTGCAATCGCTGGTTGCATGATGCTGTTGATATGAAATATCCCGTTGCCATATGGGGTAATATCTTGCATCGTGATAGGCAACACTGCGGCGGGGCGGCCGCAAACATAACTCATGAGCCGTACAAGGTCAGGGCTTATTTTTAAGATGTACCCCTCTTTGACTGTTGGTGTAATGGCAAACCCACGCTGGTTCAGTACCAAATTTCCGCGCGTTGTGTCAATGGATAGGATGGCATCCATTTCCGGCCGATTGAGATGTTTGATCAGGGTTGGGTTATCAACGGGGGAACCCATAAACGGAACCGGCTCATGCGGGACGACCGGCGCATCGGGGCAAATATGGGTGGTGACAATCACATCACCGTCTAGCTGATCACCTTTGGCCAGCATGTCCGCCAGTTTGAGTGCACAAGCCACCGCTGTGATTGCCCCGTCTGCATCAGAGACCAAGCCGATCATGTCCGGCCGCGCACCGATTCCGCCCAGCTTGCCGATAATACCCAGCGTTGGCGCTGAACCACCGGCCGATTTGCCCAAGCGGCCCGGAATTCGAATATCAAGTGCATCTGTCTTGCCTTGCTCTCCAGCGACTTGCGTCACGGTTGCTTGAACGCCTCGGCCAAGCAGTATCTCAGCAACGGCCGCACCAGAAACAGTTGCACTGTCTAGTAATTCATAGGCTTCAATTGTTTGTTTTAATGTCATGGGGATCCTCCGCTATTCGTAAAAGCATAGGCACTGCTTATGATAAAACCAAGCATATACGGAATAGGGGAAGGTGACGAGCTTTCGAGCTGATGCAGGGCTCTGTTTATGTAGGCTACCCGGTTAATTTAATTAATTCATTTTGCCGATTAGGGCGAACTTAGCTGAATAGGCAGCACGGTCTAAAGGGTTAATCATCAGGGCGCGGTCATAAGCTTTTAAAGCGGATAAATAACGTCCTTGATGCTCAAATGCTTTGCCCATGTTGATATAAGGATACTGAGGTGCATCATAGCGGGCAGCTTGTGTTGCCTGCTCCAACCATTCAACCGCTTCATCTGATCGCCCTAAAGCGATGAGATAAGAACCGATGTCGTTGTACGGATTCCCATAATCAGGGTCAAGATCAATAGCGTGTTTGCACTGTTCAATGGCTTCATCATAGCGATTCAACAAACTATAAGTCCACCCCAGAAACGTGTATGCCTCAGCAGTGGGCTGCATCTCTAATGATTGACGATAGAGGGCTATCGCCTCGCTGAAGTTGCCACGCACTTGCTGTCGATATGCTCTGTCAAATAATACTTTTGCTTGTTGTTTAGTTATATCTTCCATTTCTTCGCATTGTGCTAAACAGATGTTAGATTCCTGTAAATCTAACGGGATTTTTTTCGGAGTGTTTATTAACTGGGCTGGCCAACCGCTTCATTTTTTTTGACTTTTTCTAGCCTAGCGATTGTAACTCCAGCCCCACCTTCGCCACGCTGGCCTTCTTCCCAACCGATAATTCTAGGATTCTTCTTGAGCTCTTGGCGTACTGCATCACGCAAACGGCCGGTTCCTTTGCCATGAATGACTCGTACCCACGGTACACGGGATAAAATTGCCCGGTCCAAATGTTTTTCCATTTTGGCGAGCCCTTCATCAATTCGCATACCACGCAAGTCAAGTTCAATCCCTGGCGAAGCGGTTTGTGGAACAGAAATCGGCTCGTCTTGTTGAACCGGCCGACCACGAAACTCGACTTCTTTCAAAGCGGCCCGCATGTGCAACCTGCCAACAGCGATTTCTGCTTCAGTTTTGCTGAGACTAATAATCTCGCCCTTTGTATTTATCGTTTTAATAAAGACCGTATCACCCACTCGCAGCTTTCTGGGTTGTTGCCCTTTTGGTGTCTTCGGCATGACCGAATCGATTAACGGCGTTTGAGTTAATGATGCCAGCGGCCGTTGTTCAATATCATCGATTTGTTTGCCCAACTTTTTGAGCATATTTTTCGATTCAGCTTGGCCAACCTGTTTACGTGCACGATTAATCTCTTTGCGGATTTGATCAAGTTCTTCTTCAACCTGATTACGGGCTTCTTTTAATACGCGATCTCGTTCAATCTGTATTTCTTCTAAGCGCGTTTGTAATTTTTCTCGATCTCGCTCAGCTCTACGCCGGGCCAGACGTGCTCCAGCTTCTTCAGATGCGATACGCTCCCGCATATCGTAAATCGAGTCTAAAAGCTGTTCTGTTTCGTTATTTCCAATCCCCAAACGGCCCATTGCTCCATCTAAGACCGAATTGTCGAGCCCTAACCGTTTGGCAATTGCCAGTGCGTTTGACTTGCCGGGCAGGCCGATCGTCATCTCATAAGTTGGGGATAGTGTTTCTAAATCAAATAAAAGTGAAGCGTTGGTAACCCCTTCCGTTGAGGTTGCATACGCTTTCAACTCTGGGTAATGGGTTGCTGTAAACACGGTAGAGCCATGATCACGTAAAAAGTCGATGATGGCTGATGCCAACGCTGCACCTTCGGCCGGATCTGTCCCCGACCCCAGCTCGTCTAGAACGACAAACGCCCGATCGTCCGCATTGTCTAAAATACGGATCATATTGGTCATGTGGGCGGAAAAGGTTGATAGATTCTGTTCAATCGATTGTTCGTCACCGATATCGGCCCACACATTCTCGAAGAAGGTGAGTCTGGCCTCGGTACACGGGACATGCATGCCGCTCTGTGCCATCAAAATCATTAATCCGGCCGTTTTTAAGCTAACGGTTTTCCCGCCCGTATTTGGGCCGGTAATCAGCACCATAAAAATGTCTTCTGGGACAATTAGATTGGTCGGGATAACCTCTTCTGGATCTAGCAGTGGATGTCGTGCGCTCTTAAACCAAACGGTTGACCCTGGATGGGTTGATACACCCTCGGTTTGCCCACTTTTACGCCATGGGACAAAAGTGGGCATGATGGCATTAATCCGTCCCGCATATTTTGCCTTAGCAAAAAGCAGGTCAAATTCAGCCATGCGCTCAACAACTCGAACAATTGACTCTCCTTGATCTGAAATTTGTAGCGTAAGCTCTGTCAGAATCTTGGCGATTTCTTTTTCTTCTGCCATCTGCATTTGCCGATGGTCATTGTTGAGGTCAACCGTACTCATCGGCTCAATCCAAACGGTAGCACCGCTACCGCTTTGATCATGCACGATACCGCGAACGTTCCCTTTTGATTCAGCCCGTACGGGTAAGACATACCGGCCGCCTCGCTGACTAATAATTGGCTCTTGTAAATAAGTCCCATGACTTGTCAGCATCCCACGCAGTCGTTCAAGAATCCGGCCGTGTGTGATTCGCATCTCGCGCCGAATTTTTGCAAGCTGGCTGCTAGCACTATCTAGCACCTCGCCTCGGTCATCAATTGTTTTATTAATCGAGCTAACTAGCCCGGGGCACTCTTCAACAAGTTCAGCCATTTCCCAAAGACGTGGGTAGGTCTCACGAACCTTTTCAATTTTGCGTCGTAACGTCCGTGCGGCTGTAACCGTATCCCGTATCCCTAAGAAGTCTTCGGTCAAGAGCATGTAACGGCGATCAGCTCGATCAATCGCTTCACGTACGTCTTTTGTTGGGCCAATCGTTATATCACTACCAGACTCCAATAGGGCGACTGCTTCAGCCGTTTCTTCTTGCCAGCGTACAGCCTCCACTTCATCAATGGCGGGTTGCAAAGCCAAAGCTAGGGCGTTCCCTGCGCTAAAGCCTGTATAGTTGGCAAGGATTTTTAGCACCTTGTCAAATTCTAGTGTCTCGGCCGATTTACTATCCATTATTTACAACTAACTCTTCTTCGATCTAGATCTGCCAATATTTACAATTCTAAATACACAATCCGCTATAAAACTTCAAACTACGTTCAAGCAGTATAAATGAAACTTTGTGCAAAATGCTAACCGGATATAAGAGCTTTTCCAAAACTTGTAACCTTTTGAAAATAAAACCAAAAATATATTAGTATATAAACTGGTTAAGTTAGAAATCTTGTCTTAATCAAAAAATGCTTCGCAACTTAAATGTTAGAAATATTCTTAACCTAGGAATAAAGAAGTATGCAAAGTTTGGCTTACTCCGGTTTTTTCAAGTAACTTGCATTAAAATAAATCATCAAAATAGAACCATCACCATGAAACTATCACAGGAAGTCTAATTACATTAACCCAAAATATGATCATGAAAAATATTAAATTCCTATCGATTCCTCTTTTTGTAAGTGCAATTCTGTTTGGTGGATTATGGATGGCAACTGAACCAGCCACCGCTTCGCCTGATGAAGAATTTATTGCACCACCTGGTCCAATCTGCCGTAACGGTGCCTCAGGGCACAGTACAGATTTTAATTTAGCATATGGCAGCACCGGTGCTGGTGGCATGGATTTGGGCTTTTCTGTTGGGTTTTCCCCTCAGGTGGCAACCTTGTCTGATTCCCAAGGGTATATTGAAACGATTCCGACGATTCGATTTAAACCACGTCTTGATAGCAGCGGGAATCGGATCCCTTCAGAATATTGGCTAGTCAATAGCTTCTCAGACAAAATCACTTATGACTCGTCTGAGCTGAATCCTTATTTCAGTGAGCCGGAGGAAGCTCCAGCTCCTTATACAAAAGGAATGGGGCCGATCATTCGAGCGAACCCCGGCCGTATTTGGATTATTGGCAATGAAGTTGATCGGGAACAGTTTCAAGACAGCTTGTTGCCAGAAACATTTGCCCGTGCATATCACGATGCTTATGCCTACGTTAAAAAAGTTGATCCAACTGCTCAAATTGCTGTTAGTGGCTTGGTGAATTTTGCACCAGACCGCAAACAGTATTTAGACCTTGTCTTCAATGAATACAGACGCTTGTATGGGCACGATATGCCGGTTGATATTTGGACCATGCATGCTTATAACCTTTGGGGACGTAGCTTTGGTAGTCAAACGTCTGATGCTGGTGGTTCCGCTATCGCATTAGGGACCGACCCTAACTTGGTCTGGCAAAATGCAATTGAAAACGGCATTTTCAAGCCTGAGCTTTGCTCCCGTGAGGACGTGATCTGTGTGAAAGAGCATGATGATGTTGCTCTGTTTCAGCAACAAGTCGTTTCAATGCGTCAGTGGATGAAAAATCATGGGTACCAAGAAAAACCACTTATCCTGACAGAATGGGGTCTTAACCTCACCTCACTATTCTGTGATGAGAATAACAACCGCATAACCCCTCAGCGTGCGGCCGATTTTCTAACGTCAACCGTCAATTGGATGAATACCCATACAGACAGCGAGCTTGGCTACTCCCTAGATGATGGTCGACTCGTTCAACGGTGGGCATGGTTCACTATTTTTGAAGAAGGCGATATTCCCGCAATATCTGACATTAGCTACTTAATTGCTGACTACACCATTACCACACCGGCTTGCGGCGGAGCAGACCCCGTGAAAAGCCCAAATGCGGGAAATGCGAACGCTCTCACAGTTGTTGGGCAAGCGTATCGAGATGTTATTGCAGCTCAACATGTCTCAACTCCGCCAAGTGTTGATTTTATAGTCGATGGTGTTTCAAGCGGTGCGGCCGTACTTGGCCCCAATGGTGAACCCACAGCAGCAACGCTTGGTGTTACGGTTCGGAATATCGGGAACTCACCAACAGGCGTAGACGCAATTGTTCGAGTACGAGATGCGAGTGACGATAGTGTTATCGGCGAATTTACCGTTCCACCAAACTTTCAAGGGTGTACCACATCTGTTTATTACGGAAGTGTGAGCTGGCCTCACTCAACAGCTGGGACGTTTGCTTTTAATGTGGAAATTGTATCTCCAGAAGAAACGGCTTCTGCTAAAGCGAATAACGCAGGATCCGGCACCACTTTCATTGGGCAGCATGGCATCTTCTTACCATTGGCCGCTAGATAAGTAAAAGTCAAGCAGAAATCAAATGCTTGTTTCAACCGGGCAGTCTTTAATTAGGCTGCCCGGTTTTATTTAGACACCTGTCTGTTTTTAGACAGTGGAGCTAACTGCCTATTGCCAACCGGTAGATTGTAAATACAATCTTGAAATAAGTGTCTACATATCGCACTTTGAACAACAATCTGAAAACTGATGCGTAGAGAGGGAAAGCACTGGAATCTCGTTTGTTTTTTCACACATTTTTATAAAATCTTGGAGAATATTAGTCAGCATTTTGTTGGATGATTATAAAGTGCAATCGTCTCTTACTCGATGAGTGTTCCGAGAATCAACGCAAAAAGTTTAAAACAGAATGATTTTAGTCATTTTTATGGAGCAACCTATTTCTGGACACCGCATGTTCAGGCAAAAAGTAAAGCTCTATTAAAAATCTGTGCGATCTGTGTAGCTTTTTTAAATCTGAAATGAGCTGCAAATGCAGAAAAGTATATTCTGCACCTTAATTATTTGATTGGAGAGAAAATATGAGAAAACGATTTCTTATTCCTTTCGCACTTCTATTACTAACTTTTGTAATAGCTGGGTGTCAGCAGGAAGAGATACCTGATACGCCGGTTGATCCCGATACGATCGCTTTAGATACCGGAATTGGAACAGTAACCGCTGAGGGCCGAATCGTGCCACCCAGTTCGGTTAACTTAGCATTTCAAACGGCCGGAACTGTCACTGAAGTTGCAGTTTTACCTGGTGATTCAGTCAGTGCTGGCGATGTTTTAATCCGCCTTGATGATTCTGATCAGCAAATTGCACGGCAGCAGGCTGAAGTAGGCCTAGTTCAAGCTCAGGCCAATATCAAAACGGCCGAAGCTGGTGTTGCAACTGCGCAAGCCGCTCTTGAAGCAGCAACCGTTGGTGTTGATGCGGCTGAAGCCCAGTTGGCATTGTTGATGACTGGACCTACGGCAGAGCAAATCGCTTTAAGTGAAAGCCAAGTTGGTGCAGCGGAAGCTGGTGTTAGCGCGGCCAATGGGCAACGATCAGCCGTTGTTGAAGGGGCTACACAAGCACAGATTTTGGCGGCTCAAGCTCAAGTAGAAGCAGCGCGTGCGGCCATCGTACCGATTGAGATTCAAATTACAAACATTAATGTAGGTACGGTCCAAGTCAATGATGATGAGCGTAACCAGATTAACCTGCAATTGGCAGCGGCCCAAGCCAATTTGTCGGCGGCCGAAACGGCACTTGCTGAGTTAAGGGCCGGTGCCCGTCAGGCAGATGTTGTGGCTGCGAGTGGTGGCGTTGCTGCGGCTCAAGCCCAAGCAGAAGCCTCACAGGCACAGCTCAACCTTGTCTTAGCAGGGACACGTGAAGAGCAGGTTGCCATCGGCCAAACCGGTGTTGACCAAGCCAAAAATGGCGTACGCGAAGCCGAGCTTTCAGTCAAACAGGCTGAGTCAGGCTTGGCTCAGGCTCAAACGGCGGTTGTAGAAGCTGAAAAAGCGATTGAAGCGATCGACTCACTGATTTCAAAAACGGTTTTAAAAGCTTCAACCGATGGTATTGTGGCTGACATCGTGCCAGAAGTTGGCGAGGTTATTTTGCCAGGTGTACCTATGGTAACCATGGCTGATTTCGGCTCATGGCAAGTTGAAACAACTGACCTGACCGAATTAAGCGTCGTTAACATCGCTTTAGGAAAACCGGTTGAAGTAACGGTTGATGCGTTTCCAGGTGAAACCTTAACTGGAACAATCACCGATATCGCTTCAAATTCTGAAATTGTTTTAGGCGATGTTACTTATAAGGTAACGATTGATCTTACCGATACAAACGATCTTGCTCTGCGCTGGGGAATGACTTCCTTTGTGCGGATCGATGTCGAGTAGGGAGAGACTATTATGTTGAAAAATTCGACTCACACATTCATATTAATCTCCCTTTTGGGAATTGGTTTGCTGGCTTGTACCCCAACTACGCCACAAGCAGCAGAACCTGTTGTTTTGGAAGACGGTGTTGATGCATTAGCCGCTCCAGCTCAAACTGATGAGCTTTCTGTTTTAGCTGAAGGGGTTGTTGTCCCGACTGCATCAACCCGGCTATCTTTCCAAATTAGCGGTGTTGTTTCTGAGGTCTTAGTGGCTGAAGGTGATACTGTTTCGGCTGGAGATGTTCTAATACGGCTCGATGCGCTTGACCTGCAAATCCAGCGTGATCAAGCTGAAGCCCGCTTAAACTCAGCGCGGTCTGGTCTCGTTGTGGCACAGGCGAACTTAGAATCAGCTCAATCTGGCGTAAGCACGGCTCAGTTGCAGGTGGAAGCTGCAGAAGCTCAGCTTAACCTCGTAAAAGCTGGTGCTCGCCCAGAAGAAATCGAAGCGGCTGAAAAGCAATTAGCGGCCGCGGAGGCCAATGTGACTCAAGCGACTGGACAACGAAATTCAGCCGTTACAGCTATTACTGGCGCCCAAATTGAAGGGGCGCGGGCCCAGCTGATTTCAGCTCAAGCGCAGCTGCTTTCGATTGAAAATGCATATGACAACATCATTAATACCTGTTTCGAGGTGGAAGGGCGTGGCACTGTGTGTCCGCTTTATGGTCCAGTAGAAGAACAAACACGGGCACAGCTTGAAGCTGCACGCTTAAGTGAACAAGCTGCGTCGGCTCAGGTTGCCCAACTAGAAAGTGGT
The DNA here is from genome assembly GCA_045105475.1 of Anaerolineae bacterium. Taxonomy (GTDB): domain Bacteria; phylum Chloroflexota; class Anaerolineae; order Promineifilales; family Promineifilaceae; genus WTJY01. The sequence goes on along the minus strand of JBGCDP010000317.1, from coordinate 18,091 downwards.
GCTACACCAGGGCAGCGTAGTGCGGCTCAGGGTGGCGTAACATTGGCACTTGCCAATGTTGAGGTTGCCAAAGCGCAGCTGGCGCTGATTCAAACAGGAGCGACGCAAGCACAAATTACGCAGGCTGAAGTGTCAGTAGAGCAAGCAAAAGCATCTATCAAGATTGCTGAAGCAGGTATCTTGCAAGCTGAAGCAGCGGTGACTCAAGCGGAAGCAGGTGTTACGGCAGCCGAAGCTAGCTTGGCATCGGCGGATCTGGCTCTATCCAAAACCGAGATTTCAGCTCTTATTAACGGTGTCGTTAGCACAGTCAATATCAAAGCCGGCGAGCTGGTTAACCCAGGCGTGCCTGTGGTTGTTATCGCTGACTTTGGTGAATGGGAAATTAAGACAACAGACCTTACTGAGCTTGATGTAGCGCGTGTGGCTGTTAGAGCACCCGTTTCAATTGAGTTTGATGCGATTCCAAATGAAACACTTGAGGGAATTGTGACTGATGTCGCACTGATCTCATCGATTTCACAAGGTGATGTTGTTTATGAAGTCACCATCGCTTTAGTTGATACAGAAGGCTTACCAATTCGCTGGGGCATGACCGCCTTTGTGAACGTTGAATAGTTCTCTATAGACCTTATATTTAGTAAATAAAAAAAAGGTTGAAACCAAAGCGGTTTCAACCTTTTTTTATTTCGGTACAGGCAACAGGAGTTCTAGGTTTATCCTTTTACTTCATGCACCTGAATTAGATTCGTATGGCCGGTTTGCCCAAACGGAACACCACCTGTTAAAACGATCAAGTCCCCTTTTTCAAGATGAATCGGTGTATCACCGGATTCGATGACAGAGATCGACTCTGTGATCATCTCATCGGTACTTTGGATCTGCCCCATACGCACACATTCAACCCCCCACAGCAAAGCTAACTGACGCCTTGTCTTTGCTAGCGGTGTAACTGCATAAATGGGAGTTACCGGCCGGTGGCGGGAAATTTGCCGTGCTGTATGGCCTGACATGGTTGAGGTCACAATAAGTCTCGCATTGATTTGCTCTGCTAAATTGCAAGACGATGTGCTGATTGCGTCTGAAATACTGCCTAATTTCGCAATTTGCTTTCTTTTTTGGCGCCAAGCTTTATAAGGAAAATTCGTTTCAGTATTTCGGGCGATGTTTGCCATTGTTTGTATCGCAAGAGCAGGGTGACGGCCGACGGCGGTTTCATTTGATAGCATGATGGCATCCGTGCCGTCTAAGATGGCATTCGCAATGTCGCTGGCTTCTGCACGGGTCGGTCGCGGGCTTGTTTCCATTGATGCAAGCATTTGAGTGGCTGTGATAACCGGAATCCCATAGCGGTTTGCCACAGAAATAATTTCTTTTTGCAGCATGGGGAGTTGCTCGGTCGGCATATCGAGCCCCAAATCACCCCGAGCGACCATCATGCCATCCGTTGCTTTTGCGATTTTTTTGAGGTTTTCCATCGCTTCAAACTTCTCGATTTTTGCGATAATAGGGATATTAGCACCCTGATCCGCCATTAATTGCCGCAACTCAGCAATATCATCGGCTGATCGAACAAAAGAGAGGGCCACGAAATCAAGCTCAAATTGGCAGATAAATCTTAAATCTCGTTTGTCTTTTTCAGTAATACTTGGAATTGAGTGGGTTGTTCCGGGTGTATTAATCCCCTTGCGTTGCTTGAGCTCTCCTTCATAAATCGAACGACATACAAGCACAGATCCATCGTTTGAAACAACGTCTAAATCCATTTCTCCGTCCCCAATAATCATTTTAGAGCCGGGGGTTAGAGCTTCAAAAAGCTCGTTGTGGGGCAACGGTAAAGTCCCTTTAATCGAACCATCAATCGAAAAGCGAACCTCATCATCTTCCTGTAGGTAGATGGTTTCAAACTCTCCCATTCTGATTTTTGGCCCTTGTAAATCACCTAGTAGAGCCAAAACAACATGTTCTTCATCTGCGATTCGACGTAAGCGGGAAATTGTTTCAATGTGATCTTCTTCATGACCATGCGAAAAATTAATGCGCGCAACATTCATTCCCGCACGTAGCATCTTGCGAATAACTTCTGGGTCGCTGGAGGCTGGGCCAATGGTGGCCACAATTTTTGTTCGTTTTCTAGGATTATTCATTTCCCTGTTCCTGTTTTTGACACTACCTATTCACCTTTGGGTATTGAAGGTGTAAAACAGCATGTGAGTTTTATTCTGATAAAAGTTGGCCATCAGACCCAATTAGATCTGTTAGCTTTGAAGCCATGTGGGGGCTGGTTTCAAATGATGCTTGGGTGGGAAATAGTAAAGGGAGATATGGCTTCAAATGTTACCATATCTCCCTTTAAAACCCTGATGCAAGGGTACAGTTTCGGTTTAAACCTCAGAAAATTTCTGTGAACTTTTACTCGACGGCAACCAACATCACCTCGATTTGGTCCTCTGGGGTTTTGAGTGCATTTACAGTGACTTTTGAATTGGCTGAAAATGTCATTTGAACCCAAGCATGGGCTGCTTCACCTAATACGAGACGGGCTTGATCATCGGGCTGAAGCCGCCATACGGCACTAGTCGCATCAGACTTACCTTCGAAATTAATTGTGATCGGCCGGGTTTCTGTTCTTTTGCCTTCAGCAAAGAAAGGCCAGTGTCCAGGTGTTAAATTAATAAACCCTTTGCGAATGTGCAGCCCTTTTAGCTCCGCCACATATGAGAAGGTTTGAGGCACGGCTGGCTCAACAACTTTAGGCGGCCGTCCAGCAGACTTTTTCTTGCGTGCGGTACCTTTACTTTTAATTTTAGTGGTAGTTGATTTTGCACCTTTGGTTGCACGTGAAAATAATCCGACGATGTCTAAGACTTTTTCAACTTCAACAGCCATATATTTAATGAGATCGCGCCCCATTCCAGATGCTTGATCGGCCGTGAGGCGCCGAGTCACATAAATCGGTGTGGTCCACTTTTCTTCACTATTTAAAAACGCTGCGCGGCTTGTCGATTTGTGGCACGTTTCAAAATCGAGTTCAGTTACACTGTCTTTGAACAGATCACCATAATGGCTGAAATCAACGGCATCTTCTTCTTTTAATCGTTGCTCAATTTGCAGGTACCAGCCTGGACCTAAATCATTGAGCATTTTAAACCACTTTTGCGGATCTTTTTCAGCGGCTCGCAAACCACGATTAATCGCAGCTGGATCAGTTACCGAAATGCGCATTTCAAATGCACTTGGTCGCGCTACGAAAGCGACATATGGGCCAAGTTCTGGCTCACGGTTAATTCCAAACCAAGCCACACGGGCCTCGTGGTTTAGCCCATGGAACGGTAGACGAAACCGAGCTGGCTCTGAAATAATTGCATACAGGCCGTTAACAAACAGCTCTAATTGTGATAGAGCAAAAGTAATAGCGGCTTCTTCACCATCCCATCCAAAGGCGGTGAATACGGGCATAGGGAGTCCATTAAATTGTTCTTCTGACATAAAAAGTTACCTTGTAGATTTAGGTATAATCCTGCGGCTCACGATTAAAAAATATTGAATCTGATTAATAAGATCAACGACAACTACTCCGCCCATTTAAATTGTGCTGACGAACAGTGACAAGCTTTTCATCCTCTTTGGTATATAGCTCTTACGGCAACAAAGTTTGTAGGAAACATCTGTAAAAAGAGTAAATTGATCTTTTGCTGTGGCTGGAATTTGAAAACTAGCAGTAGTTGAGAAACTTCGGAGGATAATCAATTTTGTCTGACCTGCTCTGCTTTGTCAAGAATAAAAGATTAAAAAGCCATTTCTCTTGTGTTCAGTTTCTGGACTTAGAATTCAACATCTTTTTATATAAAGGATATCGTGAACAAGTTGCTGGTCTCATATTGAAGAGCTATAAACCTAGCATCGCAAACTAAAATCTAGCAAAATTTGCCAACTAAGGTTATCCGATGTCGATTCTTATAAAAATTATCAAGTGGATTGTTATTCTATCTTTCCCATTCTTACTGGGATTTGGCACAGTCCGAACAATTATCGCTTCAAATTACCCTGCATTTGAGTATCCGCGTATCGCTCCAGATGCATATGGTTGGACGGCCGAGGAGCGTTTAGCTTTAGGTAATGCAACACTTGACTATATCCAGCGGCCGGAACCGGCTGAAGAAGTTATTTACCTTCTAGAAGATTTACGCTTGCCGGAAGATCCAACACAACCGTTGTATAAAGAAAGCGAAATTGGCCACATGCTTGATGTCAAAATATTATTTGACGCCATCGGCCGAATATTTCGCATCCTCCTGTTTGTTGTTCCTGCTGGGCTGGTTGCGCTCTTTTTCCTCGAAAAATCTGAATTTTTTGAAACGATTTATAAAGGGGGTTGGTCAACAATTATTTTATTGGCGGCCATCGCACTATTTATCCTTGTCGGCTGGACCGTCTTCTTTACGCTGTTCCATGAGCTTCTATTCCCACCGGGAACTTGGACTTTCTACTATACCGATTCACTTATTCGCTTATTCCCTGAGAAATTCTGGTTTGATGTAGGTGCTATTATTAGCATCGGAACCTTGCTGGAAGGGGTTGTCGTTATGCTAATCGGCCGGTATTTGATTCGCTCAAATTTTTAAATAAGTGGAAGCTGAAAATATAAGAGGGAGTACTAATTTCCTATGCATTTATAGGAATGTTTGCCTATTGTGCCGTATTTTTAGGCACGCTTATATACTCATTCAGTTATCATTGCAGTAGCCAATAGTGCAGGCCAATTACTACTTAATCAAATACACCAAATGACACATTTTATCCTCGTTAGGCACGGGCAGACTGAGTGGAACCGGATTCGTCGTATTCAGGGACAGCTTGACTCAAAATTAGATAAAACCGGGCAAGAGCAGGCGCGGTTAGTTGCAAAAAGATTAGAAAATGAAGATGAGATCGCTGCCATTTATGCCAGCGATCTCTCTAGAGCCTTTGACACTGCTGAAGCCATCGCCGTTCATCATCCCCATCTAAATGTACAAGCAGATCCTCGTATGCGTGAAATAGGATTCGGCCCATGGGAGGGTAAGCAGTGGGACGAATTTGAAAAAGAAGAGTCTGAAAAACTGAAACAATGGCGAGCCGATGTGACCAGCATTATCGTTCCTGGTATCGAACCGATCGATGATTTTGCCGGCCGAGTTAGATCCTTTATCGATGAGATGGTTGAAAAGCATCCGAACGAGAAGATTTTGGTAACTGCACATGGTGGCTCGATCAATATGTTTTTGACGGTTGCAATGGAATTTCCGCTTAAAAATTGTTGGCGGATGAAGGTGGGCAACACCGCTATTGCTGAAATTTATATTTTTCCCGAGGGGCCATTTTTACAAAAAACCAATGACACACATCATTTAGATGGCTTTTGTGATCCTCTTGCACACCAACTTGCTCCCAAATCTTAAGAACCTCTGCTAGACTCTTACGTATCGTTAGAGAAGTTTGTGGCTTTAATAAGCAGCATTAATTAACCTGAAAGGAGGGTTTTGTATGTTTGAAAGAATTAGAAATAGCTGGGAGCTTATAAAAGCAAGCTGGTCTGTTTTAAAGGCGGATAAGGAGTTAGCGATTTTTCCACTTATCTCTGGAGTGGGTGTCATTCTTATCTCGATTACATTTATTTTGCCGATGATTGCGGCCGGGATGTTTGAGTCTTTGTTAGGCGATAATGTTCAAATATTCAGCTACTTTCTCCTTTTTCTCTATTACGTGGCGACGTATACGGTCATTTTCTTTGCGAACACCGCTTTAGTTGGTGCAGCCATGATACGGCTGAAGGGAGGCGACCCTACCGTACGAGACGGGCTTAACATCGCTAAAGAAAATTTCACTTCGATTCTGGGCTATGCGCTTATTGCGGCCACAGTTGGTTTGGTTTTGCGCTGGCTTTCAGAAAAAACGGGGGCAATTGGCCGATTTATCATAGGCTTAGTTGGTATCGCGTGGACATTGGCAACCTACATGGTTGTGCCGGTTCTCGTCGTTGAAAAAGTTGGCCCTGTCGATGCGATTAAGCGCAGTACAGAATTGCTAAAGAAAACATGGGGAGAGCAAGTTGCTGGTAATTTAGGCCTTGGCTTAATATTCGGTCTGCTCATGGTTGGTGTCGTGCTTTTCACCGGGTTGCTTGCGGCAGCCTCGGCCGGGCTTGAGTCATTCGCTTTGATGGCGATAGTTCTGACTATTGGCGCAATCGCATTCTTGAGCCTCGCTATTATTAGCTCAACGCTCAACAGCATCTATACTGCGGCCGTTTATTTGTATGCGGCCGAGGGGAAAACGGGTGAATGGTTTGATGAGCAGCTGATTGCTCAGGCATTTAAGACAAAAGAAAAACGAGGATTTTTCGGTAGTTAATTGCCGGGATATCCAAACAAAAAAGGCCAGACCGATTTACCCGGTCTGGCCTTTTTTATTTCCACCTTTACAGCTTAGCTTTTCATCGAGTCAATCACTTTACGCACATCGGCCGGTTGCCACCCTTCCGGCTTCAGAACTTTCCCATCCGCCCGGCGGGGGCCATCAAGCTTACGCATGTTGGCGTTGTGCACCTCTTCAAACACAGGATCAGGATCAACACCACAGGCCCAAATCGCCCCATAAGCGACATACAACAGGTCGGTTAGCTCATGGATGAGGTTTGTCATGTCGTCGCTCTCGCCGTTGATCAACTTGTCGAATTGTTCATTAACTTCGTTGTACTCTTCCCGGATAAGCGTTTTGCGTAGGTCGAGCAGGGTTTTATCTGGCATGGTGGGGGTGTCGGGTGCCACGCCCCCCATAGTGACGTGGAAATCTTTGATTTTTTGTGCATTGGTTGTCATAGAGCCAGATTATACCAAGCCTTGATTAGCTCATCTTGATTTATCAAGACTCCGGTTACCTGAGCCTGTGGAAGCAAAAAGCGGCCGATCATTTTAAGAATGACCGGCCGCTAAAAATCATTGAATCCTAGAAGCTAATGATTGATAAGTGGCAAGAATATCTTGTTCACTTTCTGCACCGTGCCATCGTCATCCAAAATCGTGACCGTGGCTGTGTTACTCGCACCTAGGATCAGATTCAACGGGTTTTGCAACGCTACACTAAATGTCTCTGACCCTTCGGCCGTTGTGTCATCAAGAAGCGATATCGTGATCGATTTTGATGTTTCACCAGCTGCAAAGCTGACTGTGCCGGTGGCACTGCCATAGTCGCTGCCAGCTTCGGCCGACCCGTTGCTGGTTGAATAATCAACCGACTCATTCCCGACTGCTGGTTTGCTCAATTGCACCTGAACCGTCGCTGTTTTGCCATCTTCGTTAACGGTAGTACTAACGACAGTTGCAACTGCCGGACCTGATGCATCAGTTGTAAAGAGCGCATATCGGCCGGTTTCACAAACCGGTGCTACAAACAGATTGGCCTCTGTGATTTGCTCAACCTGACGCCCTGCACAGCCTGCATCAGCCCACTCGCTACCGCTCCAACGACGGAGAACCACCTGTTCATCGATTTCAGACGACCCATAACCTACTTTGAGCACACTAGGCGCGTCACCAGCATCAGGTGCTAGATCAACATCATCAAGCAGACCGGCCGAATAGGCTTGTAACGCAATCGGTTTGCCGATCATACGCAAGCCAGCAGGAGGAGCCTCTTCCTGCTTAACGGCCGTCAGTTCAAATTGCTGCGTTTCCTCTAATCCTTTAATGGCGATATGAGCACTGTACGAGAGTTCGTCGGCCGTCATTGCTCGGGTTGCGTTGGCCGTCGTGCCAAACTCAAGCGGATAATAGGTTTGCGGCAATCCCATATCGACAAAATCAGAAGCGGCCAAGCGAATGGTGTTATACCCTTTGTTATTATTGACGTTGGAGACTTCATCATGCACTTCAGCGATTTTGTTTTCAGAATCAATCACCACATAAATTCTAGTTTCTCCTGAGCCAAATGCCTCCCATGTCATGCTAACTTCTTGAGGGCCAGCCTGACGTGATAACTGAGCGATTGAATCACGACCGATCAATATGCCACCGTTGTCTGGATCACCAGCGTAAAAATCAACTTCAACATTGTTTGCAATTTCGTTGCTGTAGTTATGGACTTTGGCTGAAATTTCTACCGTTTCACCCGGAGACACATATTCCGGCGCAAAGGTGATTTCTGGTGAGTAATCAATCTTGTCAGCCCCACAAAGCGCATCGAAGGCCCACGGCCGGTTGAATGTAGGGTCTGGCTTATTGTAGTTCAACCATACTCCTTGGTTGGTCGCTGGATCAGCGGTATGGTCAAGTACGATATACCCTCCTTGCGAATTGTACAAAAAGGAGCGTAGCGTGAAGTTTTCTCCGGCCGGAAAATCTCCGATGTATTCGCTTGAAATCTTCAGGCCGGTCCCATTTTTCAATTTGCTAGTAGACAAGTTGGATGACGAATAACTCCCCTTCATTGATGATTTAATCGCCGGAGTTGTCACGCTACCACCGATACTGCCAAAGGGTGTATCGATCCCTACATCGATTTTATCCCCACCAATTTGAGCCTCAAACCCGGTCGAAAAGCCAAAATGGGCTTCACTTTCCAAAAATGTTGAGTTTTCTTGGTTAAGTGTTGTTTCCCAGTTGTTCGTACTATCAGCAACATCAAATTGCTGCGGAATGATGATGTTGGCGGCCGAGCCATTTTCTGGATACCCGATAAATCTATCCACTTCTCCTAAGGTTGGGTACGACCAGACATTACCAATCTGATGAGCAGGTAAATACCATTGATCGCAGCTGCGCGCAGTTTTGTTGTTTAAAGGGATTGGAACAGACGTAGCGACGGGGAAAACAACAGAAATATAGGTAGCTGGCACATTACTATTGTCTGCATAAAGCGGATATTCCCACACCTGATAGCTATTCCCATTGTAAATCACCCGGTCTTCTGTGGCTGCAGTTATCGTGGTTTTGATCGTTTTGTTCTGCAGGGAAGCAAATCCGTTGCTAAAGTTATTCCCATAACTTGAATCGATACTCGCAGTCACATGGCTCCCTTCTGGGTCTCCAATTGTGCTAGAAGATTCTGTCTCAAAATCGTAGCTACGATTCGACTCAACCGCTAATTCAGATGTAACGGATGTCGTCGTTTCATAGCGAACTTCTGCAGACCCATTCCCTTCTCGAGCTATTTTTATTTCTTGACCATTGACTGCGTCAGTATGAGACGGCGGAGCGTTCAAAATGGCGACAATGCTACCCACGTTATGCTGGAGCCGATAGTCGGGTGCACCAACACGCAGGCTATTGCCGCTAAAGTCACCGGCAGCCAATGCCATATGGTCACTGGTATAAACAACTGGCTCATAGTCGCGCCGCGCCTTGACAACTTGGTCCCAGCCTGAGGGTGTTGAATCAAGGCTAAATACAAGCATCTCTTGATTCCCTTGCCAGCGCAGCAGGGCAAATTCATCTTTTAAATCACGATTAAAATCCCCGGCTGTAATTGCAAAGTGACGACCTTCAAAGTTCCAAGGTGAATAGTCATCGAGTTCATCTAAAACCCAATTACTTTCTTCTTCGTTATCTAGATCTTCTTCCCAGTTCATCTGAAAAACATTTAGAGAAACCCGGTTTTCTTGGACGTTATTTGAAATAGCGATAAAGATCTCATCTTTTTTGATACCCGCTTCACGGCCGGTAAAGTCTCCGGCTTCAATTTCGACTTGGCTCACCGTTGTTGAAAACAATGAAATAAGAACATTCGGAGTAGGAACAACTTCAGAACCTTCGTCATCGAAAGAGAAGATGGAAAGCACACCAGGAGTACTGTTCGTTCTAATGTCTCGGTTCACAAAAGCTACCGCAAGCTCATCAACCCCATCTCCTGAAAAATCGCCACTTGTTAAACTCGTCCGATGAAATCGAGCATCATTGCTCGTAACATCACCGTTGTATGTTTTTTGGATATTCAGCGAGGGGGGGGAATTTTTAATGCTATTGTCGATATCGATTAGATGAACGTCAAAGAGGTTATATGTGCCATTTGCTAGCGACCGATCTCCACCGACAATAACGCCTAGCTCCGCCAATCCCCCATCATTCCCATCAAAATCTCCGCTAGCAATATCAAAATGGAACATGCCAGCATCAATCGCCTTGGGCACCGTGAAGCTGGTTAATAAGCGGGCCGTAAACCCTCCGTTTACTTCATACATGTGAAGCTCGAGCTTATTCTCACTATTGATAAAAGCGAGAACGATTTGCTCTCGGCCGTCACCGCGAAAGTGGCCTGTGATGACTTTAATGGCTGAGTCAAAATCTTCTGGGATCAGTCCGGTGTTGATCTCAGTCGCTTTGGGTGCCAGCACATTCATCGTTACCCAATTTTGATTTGAAACAGGCTTTTTCAACCGTAATAATCGGCCGTCATGCACATGATTCACATAAAGGCTTGTTTCCCCATTATGTTGCATAACGCCCGGCCGTGAGCCAACTGATTCATTGGTCGGTTCAATTTGCCATCCGGCCGCTGATGGAATTCCTGCATTAAACGAGATTTTACCCAAGCGATTATCATCGCCACGGGCGTACACATCAAAGCTGTTTGCTCCGGTCGCAAGCGGAGTAACGGCCGAAGCGAGCTTAAAATCACCCCCTTCAACTAATTGCCAGCTCCCCCAAGAGCCATCAAACGTTCGGTACCAAAGCCCGTTGTCAAAGCCGCGGACCAAGAGTGACATTTTGCCAGTACCAAACCCGATCGCACCTAAGCCATCGGCCGCATAGCCGCCTAACGTTAGCCAGCTCCCCCAGCTTGCCCCATTAAAATGATTGACGTACACGGCGTTGTCTGTGCCTCGGGCAAAAACATCTCGTGAGCCGTCAGCATGGGCGACTACGGCCGGAGTTGATTCAAACGCTACAAGTCCATTAGGCAGTTGGGTCCAATCTTGGTTGCCACCTCCAGAGTATGCCCGTTCCCAAAGGTTGCCGTCTGTCCCCACAGCGACAATAGTGAGTGAGCTTTCATCTGTTTGAGCAACCGCCGGGCCGGAGGTCAATGTTCCGCCACAGCGTTGCCAGCTTAAAATTGGCCCTTTATCGATGGCGATCCATAAGGCATCGTCATAGCCACGAGCAAATAGATAAACGTCGCCGTTGAAGTTAATAGCGACCGGCTCAGAGGAAAGATTGCCACTTGTCCCTGGATAACCGGTAATTTTAAGGTGGATCGGACCGCCTCCTGCACCCCCTGGCCCCGGCCGATAGGCCAAAATTTGCTCATCTTGATTGTCCCCGTTTAAATCACCGGCAGCTAAATCAAATGTTGAGGAGTTGTTCACTTGCCCCACAGGATCTTCGCTCCCTGTTAATTGGGAAGGATTCGCTAATTCGTAATTTCCCTTCTCCTCTCCTTCTTCAATTTTTTGGCTAGCTCGATTCACGTCTGTTTTTAAATTGCCATCATCGACTCTTGCAACCGCAATATTGTCTAGCTGAACCAAATTATAGTTTCCTAATAGCGGGTCTTCATAATAAATACCTTCAGCTTCGATGGTTCGTCCGGTGTCATCAGCTGTGGGAACAACTGCTGTTTCTCCGTTTGGTACTTGTGCTTGATATCCCGGCTCATGATGGGGAATCGGCTGCTCTGGCTGTTGATAGCCGACCATCCCACTAGGCTGGCCGACAACTGAGCGGGTTTGAGCTATTACGTTGCAGGCAGCCACTTCAACGGCCGCCAACGCCGCGATTTCATCCGCTAAAAGCGGCTGGTCGTAAACGTAAACCTCATCGATAATCCCTTCAAAATGGCGCGGCAAAGCCTGACGGCCACCGATCCAGAACTCATTCTGGCTGGGAACATGGTCGGTGATTGGACCAGAAGCGGTTCGGCGATCTACTTCAACGCCATTCAAATAAGTGGCGGCCGTATCAAGGTCATCTGCATACATAAACGCAACATGTGACCATTCATTTAAGGGTAGTTGTGCACCTGTATCGACCCATAGCCAATTCGGATTTGTATTATCAATTGCCCAACGCAATGTCCCATCATCAAAGCGAGCCAATTCATACTCACCTTCTTTACTGAGGATAATCGCTTCACTGTTCCCGCCAGTGCCAGTCGGGTAAACCCACGCAGCCACAGTCAAGGACCCATCTACTTTGAGCTTAGCCTGATCGGCCGATCCAAGAACCTTAACCGCCCCGTCTTCACCTGAAAACTGCATGGCGCCTGTGTTGTCTTGAGCAAATGGTAAATTAACCGTTTCCCAAGTCGCCCCACCTGACAAGTTTGCTTCGACTGTATGTTGCCCTCCGCTGGTCGTTGTTGTGCCACTCCCTTCGTTTAAACCGAAGTAGACGAGTGGGATTTTATCGGCCGAAACAGCCGCTTTCACCGACTGCGGCCCGTGTGTAAAAATAAACAAAAACAGAAATAGTGATAACCCAAAAATTGAATAAGATCGATTTTTTCCCATTACAGATTTCCTCAAAATAGATATGTCGGCCGGTTTAGACAACCGGCCCAATATCAATGTAACGAGAAATAGCTCCCAGAAGCGGCACCTCCCCCATCATAGTTGCTCCCATTTCTAGTAGTAGCTCAGTAGTTAGAGGCGCAGATGGCCCCCATTTGCCCCAACTTATTCAATTACCCACATTCAAATTTATCGTAAAGCGATAATTTCATGCATTTCGGAGCAAGACAATTTCACAAAATTGAGCACAAATGATGAGATCCGCCGGAAATTGCCTAGCCCCTACTCAAAATGCGACGCTGATTGATCTAACAACCAGTAGCGAATGAGCTCAACCGGTAGGCGGTAGCTCCCCTTACGTTCTTCAACATATTCCAAACTAATCAGGCGTTGCAAACCCTTCTGATCATCAGCCCCAAATCCCACCTGCTCTTTGGTCAGCCCATCGGCCGACTGTGCCAACAGTTGCAATAAAGGCAGCGATCCGGCCGGGAATTGATTCTGCTGCATATCAACAAAAAATTGTCGGCCGCGCACCAAAATATCCGGGATCACCTGCTCCACCTCATCCCCGTTGGCAACCACAAATCGTTCATCAAATGGCCCTTCATTCTTCATGTTGACAACTTCGGCGCACACCAGCTGCAATAAATATGGATGCCCGTTGGTCAGGCTCAATATCCGCTCAACCGCTTCCGGTGCATAGCCTAACTGAAAACCCGCAATCGGCCGTTCGATCAGCTGCCTGGCTTGCTCATCACCCAAACAGCCTAGCCGGATCGTTTCCACATTGATCAAATAGTTGGCCCACGTCGGGAACTCGTCTAAATGATGTGACCCCGCTAGCAGCAGCTTAAACTGCGGCCGATGCTGAATCATGTGACGAACTGTTCCCAAAATCGCATCCTCTTGCAACGTCCCTTTGGCGAATGCATGCCCCAGTGTTTCAAACTCATCCAAGCACAGCAACACCGTTTCAACCCCCTTTTGAGCCAAGGTCCGGCCGACCTCGTCTAACCAATCGTCAAAGGTTGTAAACGGATCATGAATCAAGCTTTCCCGTGGGAGTTCGGGCAAAATCAAATCTTGCTGGTTGGCTGATGCGATCATCTGCTTGCCGAAGTTGTACATAAATCCGGCATGGTCTTTTGCCAACGCCACCGGCCCTTGCAGATCAACAGTGACCGGCACAATGCGATTCGGTAAGAGCCACCTCAGCTGATAAAGCAACGACGTTTTCCCCATGCGCCGCTGCCCAAACAACAAAAACGGCGGATGGTCTTGGTTACGCAACAGCTCTTCTAAACGGCGACTCACATCGGTCCGGCCGACAAACAGCTGCTGTTTGCGCGTTAGTGGTACCCCCACCACATATGGATTGATGATTTCGTCTTGCTCATTGGCTGCCGAAGACAGCGACAATGAGCCGGTGATGATGTTGAGCCACTGCGTCCCAATCGGCCGGAAACGCTGGGTTGTGCGGTCATTGCTGCGGGTCAGCTCAAACAGTAGCCCGTTCGTTTGAGCCTCCGCTTCTTGCAATACCATCTTTTGGTTGTAGCGGCTCGTTTGGGCCAGCGCCGCCGATACGTCACGGCTAATCGCCCTAAATGTGCGAATGATCGGAGTCGCGGCCGATGTGGTCGGCAGATTGGTTTCGAGCCCCTGATGGTATTTTCCAATCGCTTCAAGCGAGTCTTGCTGAGCCAACTGGCGGGCATCATGCTCAATTTGGGCCGCTTGAGCCGCCCAGCTTTGTTTGCTCAGTGCGATCTCACCGATGGCGGACCAGGCTAGATTAGGCTCTTGTTCGAGCAAAAAGAGTAAATAGTCGTCTAAGCCGATCAGTGGAATCCATTGATGCTCGTCCCAGAATGCGGTGTGGCGGCGCATGCGTCGGCCGGTGGTGTCGAGCTTGTTCTCTTCGCGCTGCACCAAAAATAGGTTCCATACCAATGCAAATGGATAGGTCAGAATCGGCCGCCACAGATGAAACGTCATCCCTAAAATGGTGCTGACGATACCCAGTAAGAAAACCCAGCCCCAATTTCCACTACGGCTTTCTGGGTTAAATGATAAGGCGAATGCAACGACACCACCCAAACCGGTTGAAATGCCGGCCGAAACCGCTCCTGCTTGGGGACTAGCCAATGCTTCAGCTACCGCAAACGAAACAACATTCAGCACGGTGGCGACAATCGCCGTTTGCGCCCCAATCACAATCGAAACAACAATGTCTTCGCTAAAAAAGGCTCGACTGCCGAAAAACAGACCCAAGGCGAGACAGCCAAAAAAGACAAAAAGGGCAATAAAAGTCGAGCGTTTCCGTTCAAACCCCAACTGGAAACCGGTGGTGACGATAAGGAGTAGCGCACATGAAAGTCCTAGAACCGATCCGTAAATCAGACCAAAACGCACCCCTACATCTTCAACGTTCCCACGCATGACAATGACAGGCAGAGTCGTAACGATAAGCAGGGTGATGATTCCCATCGCCATCCCGACAATCACGGTGACCGCTTGTAAAGAAAGCGATTTAGCCGGGCCAGGTCTGACCGGGGTGGCGACTAGGGCGATCTGCCCAAGTAAGCCACCGACAAAGCCAAACACGATAATTGTGCCAAAGTCCCAGCCCAGCCCCCATGCGATACTGAATAAAGTAAGACCCAATGTCGCGGCGGCGATGCCTAAAGCGATGCTGTGAAACAGGGCCAATAAAAACCCGCCGATTAGCGCAAAGCTGGCTCCAAACGCAAGCCCGTTGATCCACCCGGCCGGAATGTTGATAAAGTCGGCCGTCGCCAAGCGTAAAACGATGCTCGATTCAACATTAAGCGGCACAGCAACCGAAATGATGACGCCGGAAATGACGATTAAAGCCAACTGTAGGAATAGAGCGTTTTGGCGAACCATCTGTTTAACGGCCGACTTTTTTTCTGGGCCTAGATCAGCATAGGCAAAGACAGAAAGGGTAAGGTGTCTAGATCTTTGCAAGATCGATTGCTGATAATCAAGCCAGCGTTTTGGGGAAAAAAAGAGCCACAGCAGCAGAAAGCGACTGTCGGCCAAGCCATTCTTACTTTTATCGACAGATTCAGGCTTTGACACACTCATCGGGTTAAGTCAGGATAATTCTTGAACTGAGCCAATGCATCATCCCGCCATAGGTCGTCTGTTTCGCCCGCTTGGCGGCTGTCCAAATATTCACGGCACAAAATCTGGAGCAGGCAGGGCCAACGGCCGCTTTGCTCCAACATCCAAGCTTGAATGTCGTCCGGTATCGGAATGGGGGAAGATAAGATTAGCGCGACCGATTCATCTTTGGTGAGTGGCCCCAGTTGGATCGTGTTAAAAATATTGAAAAACGGCGAAGCTTTATCGTTATCGTCTGCTAAAGAAGCAGGATCACCTGAGCTTGAGAGCATGAAGGCCAAGCCCCCGTTACCAGCCAAATTGATCATCGAACGCATCGCCCACCAAAAGGCCAAATCTAAGCTAGGTGATGTTAATCCGGCGCTCAATTCATCAAACATAATAATCGTCGGTCGTTGACTCAAGAGGCTACCCACGAGGTCCATAAACGTGTCTAAGTCGAGCGAAGCACCGTCTGCTAAGGCTGGTTCAGGCATGATGCCCCCCATCCCTTTTAATAGATGGCGTAACAGCGATGGCAACGAACGCATGCGTGGATCTTGAAAATCAACATAGATTGTTTGGTAGCGTTCTGGGTGAGGTAGGGTTGGGCCAATTTGATCGGGGCGTAGGTCGGCTGAGTCTGTGAGGGGTAACTGTTGCAGATAATGTAGCAACGATGTTTTGCCGCTGCGAC
Source organism: Anaerolineae bacterium (assembly GCA_045105475.1). Classification (GTDB taxonomy): domain Bacteria; phylum Chloroflexota; class Anaerolineae; order Promineifilales; family Promineifilaceae; genus WTJY01. Next base: position 1,775 of record JBGCDP010000317.1, on the reverse strand, counting down.
GCGGACCGATAATGGCGGTATGCTCAAATGGCAATCCACTCAGGAAATTAAAAATGCGGCGCGTCTCTCGTTTACGGCCGAAAAATTGACGTGGATGGCCAATCGGTGGCCCAACGATAAACGGTTTTTGATAAACCGATTGATGCCTTTTGTTCGGCTCAGCGTCCCCCGCGCTTGCAACCTGTTTAAACCAGTGGGTGACCAAGCTTTTCGCTTCAGGGTGTCCACCACTTATTAGGATGTCAAAACATTGCTGGTCGTCCAATGCGTCTAAATTGATCAGATGGCGGGCGAGCAGTTCAAGGCTTTCAAAATCACTGGGGAGGTTGTTTTTGCGCAGGTAGGCGATGTAGGAGCCGCCGTTTCGGCCGAGTTCAAAGCCGATTTCATCTTGAATAATTTCGATCTTTTTGCCAGTTCTAGCTTTGATCGTACGGATAGCGGCGGTGAGTGTTTGGGAGAACTTTGAAGCCGAAAGGGTCATGTTGAAGATTTCGATCAAAAATCAAGCGTCTAAAAGGGAACAACTTCTTTAGATCAACCGATTGATTTTGTCGAGATTAAGAACAACTACAGAAGATGTGCGAGACTAAGTTGTCTGCATCCTCTAATTATGGCTGAAACACATCGGCTTGTCAGCCAACCTGATTTAAATAGGCTAAATGTGCAAAGTAAAGGGCGAAATTGGGCTAAGCTCCAGCCAACATCCCATCAATCGCACCCGGATAAACAAACCCGGCATGCAGCTCTTTTGCAAACTCAGCTTCATCACGCACGTCTAACGTTTCAACCACTGCCAAACTCTCGGTTCCCAATGCCACGTGGATTTCTTTCATTAGCATGCGTTTGAGCATGGCTGGCCCATTTTGCAGGATGTGGCTAGCACGGGGGCAATGAGCGACGACAGAGCCGGATCTTTTAATGATGTCTAGCTCGTCTTTGGTTGCATGGTTCACATGGATGAGCAGCGGCTTTAGCTCAAGTACGCCAAGCTTCTCGAGGGTTCTAATGACCGACTTTCCGCTAACTTCCGGCCGCAAGTCGGACTCTAAACGTTGTGGCAAGTTGTACAAATGACCTGTGCCTTCTTGCAACGCTTCATTTTCAAGTTCTGATTCGGCCGCATGCACGCATAAAGGAATCGATTCAGCTTCACAAAAGGCGACCACTTTTTCAACCGTTTTAAACGATGTGTTGTACAAGGCGTTAAGACTTAATCCAATTTGCAGACCGTTGCGCTCATGTGGCCGGAACTCGTCTAAAAGCTGCACGGCACGATTGAGCATAAAATCCCCAACGTTCTGATCTAATCCCAAAATATCGATATAGACGACGCCAGACAGGCCGCTGGCTAGCAAAGGTGCAATACTCTGCCCCGTGCGGGTCACATCGCCAATATGAGTCGTCCCTGCCTGCAGCAATTGAGCGATGCCGTTCGCAATGCCGTTTTCAATACGCTGTTCACCAGACTCGCTCTGAATTATTTTTTGATCTCGCCGCGTTTGGCGTAAAAGCCATTGATGAAAAGGGGTAGGCGCCTTCGGCCGAAATTGAGCGGCCCAACATTGGTCAAGATGGGTGTGTGCATTTACAAGCATAAGATAAATTTAGACTGAATCGATCCCAGCCATAATCACTGTTTGAATCGAATAGCTGAGCCTGCTACCAATCACTGTCGTCATAAATATCCTCTTTCTTCCCCAAAATTTGCCTGTCTGCTGCATAAGCAACCTCCTTATCCTTGTTGGCATACGGCAATTGATTCAAGACATACC